>CAZWVM010000037.1:0-5171 GCA_964637705.1 uncultured bacterium | reverse complement strand
TTCGTCTCGGTCGAGGTCATGCCGGAGATCGAGGACGACGTGGAGGTCGTGATCCAGGAGAGCGACCTGAAGATCGACACCTACCGTTCCTCGGGCGCGGGCGGACAGCACGTCAACGTCACGGACTCCGCGGTGCGGATCACGCACCTCCCCACCGGCATCGTGGTCACCTGCCAGAACGAGCGGTCGCAATTGAAGAACCGTTCCTCCGCCATGAAGATCCTCCGCTCGCGCCTCTACGAGCGCTCGCTCGAGGAGCGGGAGAAGGAACTCGATAAACTGCGCGGGGCGAAGAAGGAGATCGCGTGGGGCAGCCAGATCCGGTCCTACGTGCTGCAGCCATACACGATGGTGAAGGACCTGAGGACGGGCGTGGAGGTCGGCAACGCCCAGGGCGTCCTGGACGGCGAACTCGACGAGTTCATCGACGCCTACATCAAGTGGTCCGCCGCCGGACGCGCGACCGGGGAACAGGCCCCGTCGCCGTGATCGGAGTCCCGGCCGTCAACGCGACGAAGCGCGTCCTGTATGGCGCTTTCCTGGCCGCATCGATCCTGGCTCTCTCGTTTCTCCACGTCTCGCCGCCCGCGGGGGGGGGAAGCGAGGTCGCCGTGATCATCGCGCCTCCCTCGATCGCCGAACTGGTCCAGGACTCGACGGCCCTGGATTTTCTCGCCCGCTCCGGCGTGACGGGCATCCTCGTGAAACCTTCGACCCTGGGCGGCGCCCACAGCGTGCGCGACGTGACTCTCGCGACGGGCGCGGAGATCCTGCGAATCTTCAAGATGGAGTCGATCGTCAACATCTACATGTGGGAGCAGATCAAGGACAGGCCGATACGGCCGGACGCAACCTACATCTTCACGAACCAGCTCATTATCTTCGAGACCCTGCTCGCAACGATGGAGGAGCGCCTGGGATCGAACCGCGTGCGGCCCTACTCCGACAAGGATCTCAACTTCGGAGGGCAGGTGCCGGGCAACTACATCATCGAGGCGCTTGTTTCCAAGAGCGAACTCATCTCGCTCGTCACGGGACTGGACCGCACCTACCGCGACACCCTGCGCGCGGCCGGCCTTCTCCCGGTCCTCGAGCTCTCATCGGCGGAGGACGTGGCGCCCGGCATGGGACCCGTGCCCGCGATCCTGGTGCGTAACGACCTGGCGGCGCGCATCGCCTACGAGGAGATCGAGGCGGGACAGGTCTTTCTCGAGAAGGGCGTCGTGAATCCCGGGTGGTTCCGGGCGCAGGAGGCGGTTTTCGGACTGCCCGAAACAGGGGCGTTGACAGCGAACGCCATTGTCATTCCGCAGGCCGATGTCGTCTCCGCGATCGAGCGCCTGAAAACGGCGGGCCACGGAGTGGGCCGACGGCCGGCGAACCCGGACGCGGGAACCCCGGCGGCGGACATCGGAGGGCGCGCCGCGCGGTTCGCGGCCCGGTTGCTCCTCCTCTTCGGCGGCTTCACCGCCCTGCTCTCCGCGCTCCGCGTCCTGGCCGCCGGATTGACCGAAGCGACCGCGCGACTGGCCGCCGCCGCCATCGCCTCGGCGGCCTTCCTGCTCCTCTACCCGGACTTCGAGACGGACTTCGCCATCGCCTGCGGACTGGCGTCGATCCTCGTGGCGGCCCGGGAACGGCTATCCGGCGAAGAGATTCTCTGGAAGTCCGCGAGCCTGCTCGCGATCCTCCTGCTCTCCTCGTCCACCTCCTTGACGTTCGGCCTGCGCGAACCCCGCGTCCTCGCTCTCGGTCTCGTCGGTATCGCCCTTGCCGGCGACGGCCTTCGGGGCGCCTGGAACCCGTTTCTCGCCGCGGCCGTCGCGCTCCTGGCCGCCCTGCCGAACGCCTCTCCTCCGGTCTGGACGCTGTGGTTTGCCGGTCCCGCCGCCTGCGCGGCCGCGTTCACGGCGCAGTCACGAGCCCTCAAGGAGGCCCTCGTGGTTTCTCTCCTGCCGATGACGCTCGCCCTCTTCTTCCAGGAGATTCTTCCGCCAGGTCCACGCTACGCCGCCGCGCTCGTCTACGCGTGCTGCGCCGCCGCCGCCGCCTTCGCGTTGCGCTCCTCGGACGAGGATCTTCCCGGGCGGGAGAATCCTCAGGAGACCTTCCCCGGCTCCTGAGGCCTCGAACCGTCGGGACGGTTCAGCTCGGACTCCGGGGGAATCCGGGCCAGGTAATCGCTCTCCGGGAAACGCGCGCGCAACATCGAGTAATAGACCTTCGCCTCCGATGGACGATCAAACCGCTCGAGGTGGATCTCGCCCAGGAGGAGAAGAGCCTCCGGCACGACCGCGCTCTGGGGATAGTCGTCGAGGATCCGTTTCAGGCGCGCAATCCGTTGAGGTTGCTCCGGTCCCCAGATCATCCTTCGCGCCATCACGAACTCACGGTAGGGAAGTTCCGCGTAGCTTGTCCCCAGGTCGCTCATCCGGTTGACGTAATCCAGGCGTTTCATCGAGTCGAAGGTGACGAAGCTGAAGGGGTAATTGCGGATCTGGGTCTGGTAGAAGTCGCGGGCGGCCGACAGGTTCCCGAAGGTCTCCAGATACATGTCGCCCAGGTTGAAGAAGACCCTGGACATCTGTCGGGAGTGCGGAAAGCGCTTGATCAAGGCGAAATAGGTTGTGCGGGCCTCTCGAACCGCGCCGTGAGAGTAGCAGTTCTCCGCGTCCGTGATGTATCGCGAGACCTCGGCCTCCATCGTCCGGCTCCGGTACCAGTCCCAGGCGTAACCCACGGAGGCCAGGGCGAGCATGAGGAAGGCCGTGACGACGAGAGCGCGGCGGCGAACCAGGATCCCCTGGCGCGGAGAGGCCGGGGCGGCGGCATCCGCCGTCCCGGCCGGTGGAAGAACCTCGGCGGCCCCTTCGGGGCGCCCGTCTCTCTCTTCGCTCATCAGATCGTCACCAGGCAGACGCGGATCTCGGCGTCGTTGTAGTCGCGGTCGCATCCGGACCAGTCGCTGGCCAGGTCCTCGAATCCGATGTGATACTCGTCGTGGCCGAAGATGTTGCCCGCGGCGCCCTCGGCGTAGTGAGTCACCGTCGTCACCTGGTTGGGCCCGTCGCTCTCGGTGGAGAAGACGTTGTAGTACTTGTCGTTGTTGTTTCCGGTGCCCGGATCCGTGAGCCGGCCGCGGTCGTTCTGGAAATTGTAATAGCTGTTGCTCCACGGCTTCGGCTTGATCTTCTCGAAGAAGGAGATCTTGTCGCCTTCCTCCAGCAGGTAATCGGAGACGACGGTTCGCGCCGCGCCCTCGTTCGTCGTCGTCAACTGCACGTCGTCGAAGGTGCCGTCCGCGTGGCGCACCCGCATCCAGCAGGAGGACCAGGGCGCGAGGCCGGCGTTGGCGCCCATGTAGCGGACGCTGACGCGGGTCTGCGACGTCACGTTATCGACCGTGAACTCGCCGCCGTCGTTGGTCCAACTGGGTTCCGGCTGGACGGTCGTCGTGGTCGTCGCGGTCGTCGTCGTGACCGGATCCTCGCCGTCGCCGCGGACGAGTTCCATCTCCTCGGTGATGCCGGTCGCCTCGGCGATCGCCATCTGGCCGCGCCCCGTCTGGTCGTCGAGGTCGTCATAGCCCCAGCCCCAGATCCTCCACGTGGCGAAGACCGCCCAGGCCGTGGCCGACAGGAGACTGATGATGATTCCGTATTCGACCGCCGTTACGCCCCGGTTCCGCTTCCTGCTCATCATGTCGTGAATCATGGCTATCTCTCCTGGAAGGACGCGCCTTCCGCCTCTTACCAAAGCAACCCGCGTGCCGCCTTCAAAAATCTGTTTTTTTTGGAGTTACGATGTGCGTAATTGGACCGACCGGGGAGAAAGTTCCCCGCATCGGGGAATCAGCTCCCCACCAGAGAGCGATGGCGCGGTCGGATCGGATGGCGTAGACTGGCGTCATCATCCTGCGGGGGATGCCTGCGGAGGGAGTCGGGAAGATGGCCACCAATCGAGTTCGCGCGTCCTGGTTCGTCGGAGGGGTTCTTTTCACCCTTTTCCTGGTCGGTCTCTTCTGGGACGTCTGGCGCTCCTACTCCTCCCGATTCGCCCTCGAGCGCGACGTCCGCCGCGCGGTCCAGCAGGGAGCGCAGCATCTCCCCTTCAAGCCGCGAGAGGCGATGGACGCGGCCCTGGGCGTCTTGAAGGAAGAGGGGATCGAGCCCAAGCCCGGCAGCGTCACGGTATCGCCCGACGGGCGCACCCTGACGGTCTCGGTCATCTCCGAGGCCACCGCGTATGCCGCCTGGATCTTCGGATCGACCACGATGAAGTTCCAGGCGGAGAGCGTCGCCGACGTGAAGCTGAAGGGCGGCGGCCCGGTCGACCAGATGCAGGCCGCCGAGGTCGCCTTCGCCATTCCCCGCTACGACGGCTTCCAGACCGGCCAGAACGTCGTGGTCTTCCCGTCAGGCGACACCGATCTCCCCGACTACGTCCTTCCCGCCTGGAAACTGGCCGGGGCCGACCTCTTCAAGGCCAACACGGCGGCGCGCTTCGAATCCCTCCCGTCACTCGCCGACTACGGCAAACCGCAGACCGTCTACGTGGCTCTCCTCTCCGACATCGAGAACCACCGGGGCACCATCAAGGGTTTTGCCGCCCTGAAGGTGACGGGCATGAACGAGAACGGTAGCATCGCGGGGCAATTCGTGAGGCTCCAGATCGACGGGAATCTCGAAAAGGTCCTTCCCGAGGAGAACAACTTCGGGCTCTTGCGGGGCGGCACGCCCGAGGTCACCTTCCGGTAGTTCCCCGGCTCTTCGAGCCGACCGTTCGTCGTTTTCTCGCCGGCGCCCCTGTGCTAGTATGACCGGTTGAGTATCAAGGAGCGAGATCATGAAGGAATCGACACCCGTCATCGTTGAGCCTCGCGGCGGCGGAGGCGCCGGCGCGCAGGCGGAGCTCGAGGAACGGCTCGAGCAATCGAATCGCGAGTGCGCGGAGCTGAAGGACCGTCATCTCCGCCTGCAGGCCGAATTCGAGAACTTCCGGAAGAGAAAGCTGAAGGAGGCCGAGGAGATCCGCCAGTATGCCGCCTCCGCCCTCCTGGAGGACCTCTTGCCCGTCGTCGACCATCTCGAACTCGCGCTCGATGCCACCCACGACCGCCGGGATCCGAACTGGGGCCTTGGAATCGATCTTATCGCGCGCCAATTGCAGGA
>CAZWVM010000036.1:0-22810 GCA_964637705.1 uncultured bacterium | reverse complement strand
TCGCGGAGCTGGACGAGAGCTTCGAGCCGGTCTCGATGCGCCACGCGCGCACCGTCATTCGCTCGCGGCGGCGCTTCACCTACGACGAGGTCGACGGGATCCTCGCGCGGGACGAGGGCGACTGCGCCGAGGAACTTCGGCTCTTTCGCTCGATCGCGGAGTCGCGCTGGCGCGACCGGATGGCGCGCGGCGCGATCGACCTCGACCTCCCCGAGGAGAAGCCGATCCTCGACCTCGACGGGCGCGTCATCGAGATCCGGCGGATCGACCGGACCTGGTCGCACCGGCTGATCGAGGAACTGATGGTGATGGCGAACGAGTACGCGGCGGAGGCGATGCGGGGGCGCGGGATCTACCGCGTGCACGAGGAGCCGACGCCCGTGAAGATCCGGCAGTTCCGCCAGCTCTCCGCGGCCATGGGCGGCCCGCACCGCGGCTCGATCATGTCGATCCTCGCCCATTTTCGGGATCGGCCCTGTCGCCGCGTGATGGAGATGCGCGCGCTCCGCTCCCTGCAGGAAGCCCGCTACTCCGCCGTCAATTACGGCCACTACGGCCTGGCGCTCGAGGCCTACTCCCACTTCACCTCCCCGATCCGTCGCTACCCCGACCTCGTCGCCCACCGGCTCCTCGTCGGCGAGGGCGAGCGGGGGGGAATCGAGGCGACGGCGCGGCATTCGAGCGTCCGGGAGCGGGAGGCGATGGAGGCGGAGCGGGACGCGCTGCTCATCAAGTACCTCGAGTACGCCGCGACGCGGCAGGGCGACGCGGTCACGGGCGTCGTCGAGGCGATCACGCGCGACGGTCTCGCGCTGCAACTGGACTTCGGCCCCCGCGCGCTCCTCCGGCAGGACGACCTCGGCGGCGACGTCTACCGCTACGACCGGGACGCGCTCGCGCTCGTCGGGCGCCGCACCGGCCGCCGCTATGCCCTGGGGGACGCCCTGGAGGTCGTCATCGCGTCCGTGGACATCGCGGAACGGCGCCTCTATGTTGTACCCGAGCGCGCGGCGAAGGGGCCGGCGGGACGGGCGGAGCGCGGGCGCGCCCACGCCCCGGGGGACGATCGAAGACGGGGCCGGAGCGGCCCGAGGAAGATGAAGAGGAGAGGTCGACGATGACGATGCTGGCGGAAAACCGGGTCGCGCGCCAGCGCTACTTCATTCTCGACTCGTTCGTCGCGGGCGTTTCGCTGGCCGGCACGGAGGTCAAATCCTGTCGCGAAGGAAAGGTCCAGATCCGGGACTCCTTCGTGCGGATCACGAAGGGCGAGGCCTACCTCCTCAACTGCCACATCTCGCCCTATTCCCACGGCAACATCGCCAACCTCGAACCGGCGCGCACGCGCAAGCTCCTCTTGAGGAAGGCCGAGATCCGCCGCCTCGAGGGACAGGTCATGCAGAAGGGCCTGACCCTGGTGCCCCTCAAGATCTTCCTGAAGAGCCATCGCGTGAAGGTGGAGATCGCTCTCTGCAAGGGCAAGGACCAGGCCGACAAGCGCGAGACGATCAAGACCCGCGAGGTGGACCGGGAAGTCCGGCGCGCGCTCCGCGGTCGGGGCGTCTAGCGAGAACCGGCGGCATGGTCACGCGGAAGCGGATCCAGGTGTGCATCGAGCGGGCGATCGAGCGGTTGCCGAACGAGTATCGCGAACTCCTCGACGAGCGCGGGGTCGGCATCGTCGTCCTTGACGAGCCGCCCGCGGACGTCGACGAGGACGTGCTCGCGACCTTCAACGGCGAGACGATCTTCGACGGCGACTTGAGCTCGTCCCTGCCCGGCGAGCCGCCGCGCATCGAGTTCTATGTCTCGGCCTTCGAAGGGCTTTGCGAGGATCACAAGGCGCTCGAGGAAGAGGTCCGGTTGACGGTCCTGCACGAGATCGGCCACTTCATGGGTCTGGAGGAAGAGGATCTCGGGGACGTGTAGGGCGCGGCGTGTTGCGCCCGCGGGAGGAACGATCATGAAGAAATTGTCGGGAACCGTATTGGCGCTCCTCCTTCTCGGGGCCGGCCCGGCGGCGACCGAAGAGTCCGCGCCGGTGGCGCCGGCCGCGAACCGCCTGGAGATCCTCGACGCGGAGCGCGCGTCATACGCGTCGCTCTCCTTCGAGGCGACGATCGAGGTTCCCAAGGGCAACAACCGCACGTCGCGCTTCCCGATGTTCTTCGAGTACCGGGCGCCGGACAAGTATCGCGCCGAAATCCGCACCGGAGGATTCGAGGGCAACCAGGTCACGGTGGCGGACGGGACGTTCATCTGGGTCCAGGACAAGCGCGGCACGACCCGACAGCGGCAGGAACGCGCCGTCGCGGCGGTCCGCGAGAAGGGGCCGGCCGATCTCCTGACCGTGCTCGCGACGCCGACTTTGAAGATGGCCGAGCTCTTCCGGTTGCACGGCGCCGTCCGCGACAGCGGCGAGTATCTCCTGGAGCTGACACCCCTGAAACCCGTGGAGGACTACGACAGCATCATCCTCGTCACGACCGGCGACGGGAAGACGCCGGTCGCGGCCGAGGCCTTTCGCGGGACGGGCATCGTGGCCTACATCACGTTCACCCGGTATGTGCGCGACCCGGAGATCGCCGCGGATCGCTTCGTCTTCGCCCCCGCTCCGAACGTGAGGGTGAGGGAGATCGATCCCGGTTCCGGGGAAGAGGGAAACCCGGCGCCGCGGCCCTGATGCGGCGCGGAAACCGGGAGACGCGGCCCGGTTCCGGGTGTAGAATCGTCGTTGAAATCCCCTCGAGAACCCCGAGCGAAGGCGTGGAACGGAGAAACATGAAGCCAACGGAGTGGTGCCACAAGAAGGCATGGAAGAACCGGGTCGACTGGAAGCCCGTCATCGAGGTCATCCGACGGGCGAAAAGCGTCGCGGTTGCGACTCACATCCATCCCGACGGCGACGCGATCGGCAGTCTCCTCGGCCTCTCACGCTACCTGAAGAGCCTGGGCAAGATGGTGCTTCCGCTCCTGGGTGAACCCGTGCCGGACCGTTACCACTTTCTCGATCAGGGCGAGATCCATCGCTTCGACGAGAAGAAGCCGATCCGCGCCGACGCGATCTTCATACTCGATATCGGTTCCTGGGACCGACTCGGGGATCTCTCCGACCCGGTCCACCGTGCGCGCGGGAAGAAGGTCTACATCGACCACCACCGCCAGGAACACCCGGAGCAGGCCGACCATGTCGTCATCGACACGTCCTTCTCGTCCACGTCCGAGATGATCTTCGATTTGATCACGGAGTCGGGGGGGGAGATGACGCGCGCGATCGCTGAGCCGCTGTACGTGGGCGTGGTCACCGACACCGGCAACCTGACCTTCGGCAACGCGGGACCGGCGACCCATTGCGCCGCCGCCGTGCTCGTCGACACCGGCCTGGATCTGCGCGTCATCAACGGCAACATCTACCAGTCGAGCTCGCTCCACCGCCTGCGCCTCGTCGGCATGGGACTCCAGCGCCTCGTGACCACCTGCAACGGCAAGGTCGTGCACACCTTCCTTTCGCACGAGGAGATGAGAGGGATGGGCGTGAGGCCGGAGGAGATGGACGGGTTCATCGACATCATTCGGTCGGTTAGGAACGCGGAGCTTTTCCTCCTGTGCTGGGAGCCCCGCCCGGGCGCCGTGAAGGTAAGCATGCGCAGTCGGGGGAATCTCCGGGTGGACGACGTGGCTGAGAGCTTCGGCGGCGGCGGGCATCCGTACGCGGCCGGTTACCTCGTGGAGGAACCGCTCGACGCGGTCGTGGCGAAGACGCTCGCGGCCCTGGAGAATTTAGTCCGGGACGACACGACTCCGGCCGCCTGATCGGGCGTCCGGTTCCTCCTCAATCCGTCTCCCTCTCCATGACGGCGCACAACTCCACGTGCGCCGTCCGCGGGAACATCTCGAAGGGCCGGACCGGCCCCGCGAGGCGATAACCACCGTCCCGAAGCAGGGCCAGGTCCCGCGCGAAGGTCGCCGGATCGCACGAGACGTAGGCCAGGGCCCTCGGCCGCTCCCGCGAGAGTTTCCCGACGAGGATCCTCGGCAGGCCGGTCCGCGGCGGGTCCAGGACGACGACGTCGTCCGGCCGGATCGGCTCGGGCAGTTCCCGGAAGGCGTCCCACGCGACGATCTTCACCCGCGGATTTCCCCGTGCGTTCTCCCGGAAGTCCATGACGGCGTCCTTCGAGATCTCCGCGCCCCATACCGCATCGTAGCGATCCGCCAGGGCGAGCGCGAAGGAGCCCACGCCCGCGAAGAGATCGAGGAGCCTCGGCCCGGCCGGCAGGGCCGAGCGCAGGTGATCGACGATCCGGCCCGCCGCCTCCGTGTTCACCTGGAAGAAGGACCGGGGACTCACGCGATAGAGCCGCCCGGCGAGGGGCAGGTGGAGCGCGCCGCCCTCGACGGCCGTCCTGCCGTGGGAGGTCTTGATCACGCAGAGCGCCCCGGGCTCCCCGCGAGGGTCGGCTTCGGCCGAGTCGAAACCGGCGCGGAAGGTGACGCTCTTCGTCTGCATGCGCCGCGCCTCCTCCCGCGCCCCCGGCATCGCCCGCCGGATCGCCGGCTGGGCGAGGGGGCAATCCTCGACGTCCACGATCTCCACCGAGTTCTTGCGGCAGAAGCCGAGGTATCCCGCTCCGCCCTGGATGCGGATCGTGTTGCGATAGGAGTGGGGCGGCGGGAGTGCATCGGGCCCGGGCAGCGGATCGAGGGGGATCGGGCGCCCTGCGACCCGCCGCAGGGTCTCCGCCGTCGCCGCGGTCTTCGCCTCCAGTTCCGCGCCGTACGTCATATGGCGGAAGTCGCAGCCGCCGCAGAGAGGAAAGAGCGGGCAATCGGGCTCGACGCGCGCGGAAGAGGGTTCCAGGACCCGGCACTCCTGCGCCCAGAGGATGCCGCGCCGTTTCTCGAGCCGTCCCGCCTCGACCTCTTCCCCCGGCGCGACCGCGCGGCAGAAGACCGTTCCCTCCGGTGTGCGCGCCACGCCCCAGCCCCCGGCCGCGATTTTCTCGATGTGAAGCCTCATGATGCGCGCCCCGCGTCCGGCCGCGGGCCGGTCAGAGCCACTTCTGCCGGAGCGTCCTCTTCAGGATCTTGCCCGTGATCGTCTTGGGCAGGGAGTCACGCAGTTCGACGCCGCGCGGCACCGCGTAGATCGGGAGCCGGTCGCGGCAGAAACGGATGAGGTCGGCCGGGTTCGCGGCCTGGCCGGGACGGCACCGAACGAAGGCCCAGGGCGCCTCGCCGCCGGCGCCGTCGGGGATGCCGACCACCGCGGCCTCCTGGACCGACGGGTACTTCAGGAGGGCCGACTCGATGTTCTGGGGCAGGACCGTGATGCCCTTCACCGTGATGGCGTCGGTGAGGCGGTCGACGATGAAGAGCTCGCCCTCGGGGGAGAGGTAGCCGAGGTCGCCGGTATGGAACCAGCCACCCTTGATCGTGGCACGGGTGGCGGAGGCGAGATCGTAGTAGCCGGACATGAGGCCGGGCGTGCGTGTCACGATCTCCCCGATCTCACCGGCCCGCAGCACATTTCCCTCGCTCGTCCGGATCTCCACTTCGACCCCGTCGATCGCCGGCCCGACGCCGCCGGGGGCGTTCCGCCCGCCGGGCGCCTGCGAGGAGATGACCGGGCCGCACTCGGTCGTTCCGTAGCCTTCGTAGACCGGAGATCCCGTCGCGGCGTGGATGCGGTCGCGCAGGTCCGCGGCGAGCGCCGCGCCGCCGGAGACGGTGAAGGCGATGTTCCCGAGCCGGCCGCCGGAAACATGGTGCAGACCCTCAAGGACGCTCGGCACGGCGACGAGGATGCGGGGCGACGCGAGGCCCGGGACGGTCGCGACGAAGCCGGGGAGGTCGAGGGGCGAGTGGAGGTAGGTGCGTCCGCCGACGAGCGCGGGGAGGAAGAGGCAGACGGTGGCGGCGAGGGAATGGAAGATCGGAATCGGGCAGGCGAAGGCGGAGGAGGCGTCGAGGCCGTAGGAGACGGCGCAACCGCGCGCGTTCTCCATGAGCGCCCGGTGCGAGAGCATCGCGCCCTTGGGACGGCCGGTCGTGCCGGAAGTGAAGAAGATGACGGCGATGTCCTCGGGGTCGACGTAAGGTTCGTCCGCCTCGGAGTAGCCCTTCCACGGCTCGTCGTCGCAGAGGACCGCCTGGAGCCGTCCGTTTTCGTCGCACCACGGTGCCGCCCGGGGCAGGGTCGTGCGATCGACGAGGAGCATCTTCGCCTCGGCCATCCTGAGGATGTAGACGATCTCCTCGTCCAGGAGTCCCGGGTTCAGGGGGACGATCGAGACGCCTTCCCGCAGGAGCCCGAACCAGACGGCCGCGGAACGCGCGTTGTTGGACATCGCGACGGCGACGGTGTCGCCGCGGGTGACGGAGTGCTTCCGGAGGAAGGAACCGATGCGCGCGGCCGTGGAGCGGACCTCGGCGTAGGAGAGCGCCGACGAGGCATCGACGTCGAGAAAGGGACCTTCGCGATTCGCGAGCGCCTGGTGAAGGACGTGCAAAGAGGTCAGTAGGAGGTCTGCGTGGTCCGCGTGCGGTCGAGCCACTCGCGGTACCGCGCCGTGTCGCGGTTCATCTCCTCCTCCAGCTTTGCGATCGTCGGGCCGAATTCGGAGGAGGGGAAGAAATCGCGGTGGCGGAGGAAGGTGACGCGCGCGTCATGGTAGTCGCGGATGTCGTAGTAGACGCGGCCGACGTAGAAGAGGGCCTCGTCGCCGATGCGGTTCCGGGAATTCTTCTCGTTGAGGTCGCGGAACTTGTTCTGGACGATCATCAGGGAACGCTGGTCGGCGTCGGCGCGGCAACTCTCGTACTCGGCGACGGTTGCGCGCAGGACCGACCAGTCCGGGAGACCGCTCTCCGGCACCGCGGGGTTCTCGGCCGTACGCATGAGCGGCTGGCAGGCCGCGAGGAAGAGAAGCGCCGCGCAGAAGAACCCCGACCTCGTACCGAGAAGATGCTTCGTCCCCATGGAAAACCTCCCGCCTTCCGATCCGTTCCTGATTCCGGCATCCGCACGGCACCGGACCGAGGTTCATTGTGGGACATTTCCCCGGGGGAATCCACAGGATTTTTCGGGGCGGAGCCGCCGGTGCGCTCCTTCGGCCGGGGAGCGGGCCGGGGCCGCCTAGAGCGAGGAACCGGCCGCCGCCAGGCGCGCCACGGCGTCCTCGGGCAGGACGGGGTTGAGGTAGAAACCGGTGCCCCATTCGAAGCCCGCGACGCGGGTCAACCGCGGCATGATCTCCACGTGCCAATGGTAATGGGAGATGTCGCCTTCCTGGCAGGGCGTCGTGTGAAGGATGAGGTTGAAGGGAGGCCGGTCGAGGGCGAGGTCGAGGCGGCGCAAGGTGTCTCGCAGGACGCGTGCGAAGTCCGCCCGGTCCTCCGCGGTCATCCGGGCGAAGTGACCCTCGTGTCTCTTCGGGACGATCCAGATCTCGTAAGGGAAGCGGGCGGCGTAGGGCGAGAAGCTGGCAAATCGCGCGGACTCGGCGATGATGCGCACGCCCTGCGTCAGCTCCTCGTGCACGAGGTCGCAGAAGACGCACCGGTCCTTCCACTCGAAGTAGCGCCGGGCGAAGTCGATCTCCTGCATGACGAGCCGCGGGAAGATCGGGAGCGCGATGATCTGGCTGTGGGGGTGCTCGAGCGACGCTCCCGCCTCCGGTCCGCAATTGCGGAAGAGCATGATGTAGCGGACGCGCGGATCCTTGCCGATCTCCGCCATGCGCGACTGCCACGCGGCGACGACGTCGCCCGCGTGCTCCGGCGAGAAGTCGCCGAAGTCCTCGCCGTGGTCCGGCGACTCGATCACGACCTCGTGCAGACCGAACCCCCCGGCGGCGTCGTAGAGGCCGCGGGTGGAGGGGGCGGGCGAGGCGGCGGGATCGAGGGCCGGGAACTTGTTCGGGACGACGCGCACGCGCCAGCGGCCCTCGCGGTGCACGACGAGCGTTTCGCCGGGTGTCTTCGACTCGTGTCCCGCGCAGAAGGGGCAGAAGCCCCGCGGCTCGGCGGCGTTGCGCCGCGGCCGATGCCGCTCCGCCAGGGGGCGCCCCGGCACGAAGATGGTCCATCGGCCCGTCACCGGGTCTCGTCGAAAGAGTGACACTAGGAGAATCGCTCCCGATCCGCCGCGCCCGCGTTTCTCGGGATCGTGGCCGCCACGGGTCGGGTCATTCAGCCCTTTCTGGCCTGGCCGAGAAGGCGTTTCACCTCGCGCTTCAGTTCGTCGAGGTTGGAGGACTTGGTGACGTAGAGGTCGGACCCCCAGGTGCCGAAGTCCTGGCGGTAGGAGCCGTAGGCGGTGCAGAGGATGATGGGCAATTCCATGTCGAACTCCCGCACCTTCGCCAGGACCTCCAGCCCGTCCATGCCGACCATCTTGATGTCCAGGGTGACGATGTCGGGGCGCGCGGCCTTGATCTTCTCCAGCGCCTCGGGTCCCGAGGCCGCGGTCTCGACCTCGTAGCCCTCGTCCTGGAACTCCTCCTGGTACAGCAGACGAATGCTGGCCTCGTCGTCGACGACGAGAATCTTCGGCATGGCTCCTCCCGTCCGCGCCATTCGACTCTGGCGCGCGCTCCATCAGCGTATATTATGGGCGTCGATGAGCGGGATGTCCACTTCCGTCACACGAGAAGCCGCGGCGGCGCGCACGGCGTCCGCGTACGAGGCGTGCGCGGGGATCGCGCGGCGCGAGGGGAAGAACTTCGCCTGGGGCTTCCGATTCCTGCCGCCGGATCAGCGCGCGGCGATGAACGCGCTCTACGCCTTCGCCCGCCGCACCGACGACATCGTCGACGAGGAGAACCAGCCGCGGGAGGCGCGGGCCCGGGCGATCGCGGAGTGGCGCGGCGAGCTGGCCGCGGCGCTCGACGGGGGCGATTCCCCGAACCCGATCCTCATCGCGATGGCGGACGCCGCCCGCCGTTTCGCGGTGCCGCGCGAGGAACTGATGCTCCTCGTCGAGGGTTGCGAGGACGATCTCACCGTCAGCCGCTATGCGACCATGGAGGAGACCCTGGGCTACTGCCGCAAGGTCGCGGTCACCGTCGGTCTCGCGATGCTCGCCATCTTCGGCGCGCGCGGCGAGCGGACCCGGGAGGCGATGATGGCGATCGGCTACGCCTTCCAGCTCACCAACATCCTCCGCGACGTGCCCGAGGATTGGGCGCGGGACCGCGTGTACCTGCCCCGGGATCTCATGAAGCGGCACGGCGTCTCGGACGGGACGATCGAGGTGGGATGCGTCACGGTCGGGCTGAGAGGGTGTCTCCGCGAGATCGCGGACCGCGCGGACGCGTACTACCGCGATGCGCGCCCGCTCTACTCCGAATTGCCCCGCCCCGCGGCGCGGTCGATGGCCGTGATGGGGCGGATCTACGGGGGCATCCTCGACGAGATCCGGCGGCAGGATTACGACGTCTGGAGCCGGCGGCCGCGACTCTCGACCTTGAGAAAGTTCGGGATCCTCGCGGGCACGTGGATGGGGCTGTAAGGGAAGGTAAAAGGCAAAGAGAAACAATCCCGCAAATCAAAATCGAGAATCAGAAATCGAGAATCAGCTTGCGCCTTTGAGGGCCTTGATGCGCTCGTTGAGGTTCTCGCAGTAGCGCTTGTATTTGACGGCGGCGACGAGCTTGCCGCGGTCGGTCAGGACGCGCCCGATCCAGGTCCGCGCGCCCATGTCGTCGCCCAGGTGGAAAAGAACGACGCCGAGGAGGTAGACGGGGAGGGCGGAGACCGATCCGGCCTCGTAGGCGCGCTCGAGGTGCGGGCGCGCGCCGCTCAGGCAGGTCGTCTCGAGATCGTCCTTGCCGAGGTCGTAGGCGAGGCGCGCCGCGGAGAGGAGCGATTCGCCGGCCCGGAAATGCTCCGTCGGCTCGTAATCCGTCAGGATCTCGCTGCAGTGCGACGCGAGGCGGTAGGCGACGAGTGAGAGGGCCTTGCCGCGATTCTCGCCCTCGCCCGCGCCCGCGAGAGTCGAGAGCGTCGCTTGCCGGATCTCGCGGCGGTTCGAGAGATCCTCGGAGAGGAATTTTCTCAACGTCCCCATCTTCCGCTCCGGAAGGCGCGCCACCAGTCCGCGCGTGCCCGAGACGGCCGAATCGGTCTGGAAGCAGCCCAACGAGGTCGAGGCGAAGAGGCAGTGGGGGCAGACGATGACGCCGCGGATGAGCGGATCCTCCAGGATGAAGCCGCGCATCGCCGCATGGGCCTCGGGGACGAGGAGGGGGAACTCGGGGTCCTTGTAGGAATAGGAGAGGATGAGGGACTTGGACCTCAAAAGCGACGGGCGGAAGGCGGTGCCGCAGAAGACGCACCGCGCGTCGACCTCGTAGTAGCAGGACTTCAAGCCCTCGCTCTCGGGCGTCGTCGGGGCCTGCTCGAAATCCTCGCCGGGCTGCTGCTGGATCCGGGGAGCATTCTCATGCTCCGCGTGCTCACGCTTCACGATCCGGATGTTCGGAGCGATGACCTTGGACCACCCGAACCGGGTGAGATACTCGTTGATGAGAACCCGGTCCCCGTGAAAGGCCTCCTCGAGCTCGTGGAGGATCTCCATCTTCTCGGGGGGCAGCTCGCCTTCCTTGGGCGACCAGACGCGGGAGGACATGAGGTCAGTATAGGAATCGGCGAGCGGCGGACAAGGCGAAAGAGCGCGCCATCACCGCCGCGGCGCCGCCGAAGCGACCTTCAGCCACGGCAGATACAGGATCACATCGTCCCACGAAAAGCCCGGCACGAAGCGGATCTCCTCGAGCGCGCGCAGGGGTCCGATGTTCTGGCGGAACCAGGCGAGGTTGCGCACGCGTTCGGAGGTCATGCCGGGCAGGCGAGCGAGTTCGACGGGCGACGCGCGGTTGACGTCGAGCGTCGTGTCGGTCGGCGCCTCCGGCGTCGTCACGGGGGGAGGCAGCGCGGAGAGCATGAGAATGGCGCGCCGCGCGAGGTGGTCGGCCTGAGTGATGTTGCCGGCCTCGAGCGCCGCCTCGGCGCTCGCGACCAGTTCGCGGGCCGCCGTGACGAGCGGATCGGAGACGCCCCGGTTCTCGGCGGCGAGCAGGCGCTCGAGAGCCTCGTAGAGCGGCTCGATCGCCGGCGCCACGGGCCGAGTGGTGCGCGCCGTGTCCTGGCCGCGCCGCGCCGCCGAGAGGCGGACGCGACGCGCCAGCCCGATCGCGTCCCCGTAGCGGCCGCCCGCGTAGGCCGTCTTCGCCCCTTCGAGCAGTCGTTCGATGAGCACGCTCCGCGTCGAAAGCCGCGCGACCTCCTCCTCCGCGCTCCGGATCGCGATCTCCGCCGTCCGCCGCGCCTCGAACTCCTCTCGCTCCATCTCCGCCGCCGCCGGGGGCGGGACGTTTGAATCGGCAACGACGAGGAGCAGGGCGAGGGCGAGCGGGGCGATCACGCGAGGTCCGCCTTGACGTCGAGCCGGTCGCGCAGGGCGTCGCCGAGGAGATTCCAGCCGAGGACCGTCGCGGCGAGGAAGAAGCCGGGCCCCGCCGCGGCCCAGGGCGCCGCCGCGAGGTGGTACTCCGCGGAGTAGATCATCCAGCCCCAGGAGGGAAGAGCGGTGGAGGAACCGGAGACGCCGAGACCGAGGAAGGAGAGGGAGGCCTCGACCATCACCGCGGAGGCGATGCCGAAGGTGAAGGAGACGGTGATCGCCGGCAGGCAGTTCGGGAGGATGTGGCGGAAGAGGATGCGCGGTTCGCTCTCCCCGAGCGCCCGCGCCGCCGACACGAAGTCGCGCCGCGCCACGCCGGCCGCGACCGAGCGGACGAGCACCGCCACGTCGACCCATGAGACGGCCACGATCGCGACGATGACGGTCGCGAAACCCGGCCCCAGCGCGCAGCCGATCGCGATGGCCAGGACAAGCGACGGGAAGGCCAGGAAGATCTCCATCACGCGCGAGACCGCGAAGTCGGTTCGGCCGCCCGCGAAGCCGGCCGCCGCGCCGACGAATCCTCCGACGAGGACGGCGACGATCCGCGAGGCGAGGCCGACGAGGAGCGAGAGACGCGCGCCGTGGAGCGTGCGCGTCCAGACGTCGCGACCCATCTCGTCCGTGCCGAAGGGGTGGAGGAGCGAGGGGGCGAGGTGACGGTTCGCGAGCTGCTCGCCGGTCGTCGCGGCCGTGACGCCGCTGGAGGGATAGGCGGCGAGCCAGGGGGCGAAGAGCGCCGCGACGCCGACGAGCGCGATGATGACGACGGCGGCCTTCATCCGTTCACCCTCAGGCGCGGGTCGACCCAGGCCCGGGCCAGGTCGGAGAGGGTCATCGCGCAGACGTAGGTCGCGGCCATGACGAGCACCACGGCCTGCACCGCCGGCATGTCCCTCTGCGTGATCGCGGTGAGTGCGAAGCGCCCCAGCCCCGGCCAGGCGAAGATCGTCTCGGTGATGACCGAACCGTTCAGATACATCGCGAGGTCGAGGATGACGACGGCGACGAGCGGCGCGGCCGCGTTCGGGAAGGCGTGGCCGAGGAGGGCCTTGAGGCGCGAGAGACCCTTGGCGCGCGCCGTCCTCATGTAGTCCTCCGACAGGGTCTCCATCAGGGTCGTCCGCGTGATCCGCGCCAGGTAGGCGGCGGAGCGGGAGCCGAGGGTGAGGGCGGGGAGGACGACGAAGGCGAGGGGGCCGTAGCCTGCGGGCGGCAGGAGGGCGAAGCGTTCGGCGAAGAGGTAGCGCAGGAAGAGGGCGGTCACGAAGACGGGGGCGCTGACCCCGGCGACGGCTGCCAGCATCGCGGTGCGGTCGATCATGCTGCGCGGGTAGAGCGCGGTGACCGCTCCGAGCGAGATGCCGATGACGACCGCGATGAGGAGCGCGGAGAGGGCGAGGTAGAGGGTGCGGGGGAAGCGCTCGACCACGGCCTCCGCGATCGGCTTGCCCGTGATCATCGATTTTCCGAGGTCGCCGCGCGCGAGGCGTTCGAGGAAGAGTCCGTACTGCGCGACGAGCGACCGGTCGAGGCCGAGCTCCTTGCGGAGCGTGGCGCGGTCCGCGTCCGAGACCGATTGCCCCACGATCGTATCGACGGGGTCGCCCGGGACGAGGTGGATCAGGAGGTGGACGAGGAACGTCACCCCGAGGAGAACGAAGGCCAGCCCCCCGAGGCGGCGCAGGAGATACGACAGCATGGGAGGATTATACAGCGGTGTCAGGCAGTGAATAAGTGAAGAATGCCGGAATCCAGCTTCACCTCTCTATCTGGGTGAGTTGGAGATGAGCCCACGCAGGGAGGCCATTCTTCACTTATTCACTGCCTGACACCATAGCTCACCCCCTTGTCCCCGTTGAAGATCGCCGGGACGGAGTAGCCTTCTAGCCGCGGGGAGACGGCCACGGCGGTGCGGGGATACCAGAGGAAGATCCACGGCGCGCGATCGACGACGAGGCGCACGGCTTCGAGGATGCGCTGGTCGCGCTCCGGGCCCGCCGGGATCGAGAGCCGCTCGATCGCGCTGTCCACCGCCGCGTCGCGGAGCCGGGCTCGGTTCCCGGCCGAACCGACGTTGGAGGAGAGGAAGAGGGGCGCGAGGAAGTTCTCCGCGTCGGCATAATCGGCATACCAGTTCAGGAGGCAGAGGTCGAAGTCGCCCTTGTTCACCCTCTGCCTCAGGGCCGAGAATTCCATCGGCTCGACCGTGACGTTCAGCCCGATGTCGCGCAGATACCCCGCGACCGCCTCGGTCGCCTCCAGCATCCCGCGGGTCGACGAGCGCAAGAGAACGAGCGGCTTCGTGCTGTCGAAACCGGCTTCCGCGAGCAGTCGCTTCGCCTCGACGGGATCGAAGGGGCGAGGCCCGATCGCCCCGGGCATCAAGGCCGGCGGCACCGGTCCGGCCGCCTCCGTCGCCAGGCCCGCTCGGATCGTCTCGATGATCCTCTTCTTGTCGATCGCCAGGTCAAACGCGCGCCTCACGCGCGTGTCCGCGAATCGCTCCGTGTTGATCGCGACGTAGACCGTCACGAGCTGGTCCACGGTCTGGAGGCGCGGGCCGAGCTCGGGGTCCGATTGGACGGCCGGCAACTGAGCGTCCGGGATCTCGCAGATGTCGAGCTGGCCTCGCCTCAAGAGCGCGATCTGCGTCAACGGCTCGGGGATCACGCGGTAGATGATCCCCTCCACTTTCGGCGCTCCCTCGAAGTAATCCTCGTTCCGCGCCAGTTCCACCGCGCGGTCGTCTTCCCAGCGCGTGAACCGGTAAGGCCCCGTGCCGCACGGATGGCGCCCGAACTGGTCGCCGTGCTTCTCGACCTCTTCGCGAGGTACGACGTAGCAGGCCGGCATCGAGAGGAGCGAGAGGATGGCCGGCGTCGGGCGCTTCAGCCTCATCGCGAACGAGGCCGAATCCACGGCCTCGAAACTCTCCACCGCCTCCAGCACCCACGCGCGCTTCGAGCGCGTCCCCGTGTCCAGGAGCCTCCGGAAGGAATACGCGACATCCTCCGCCGTCACCTCCCGCCCGTTCTGGAACCGGACGTCACGCCGGATCGCGAAGCGCCAATCCAACCCGTTCGCCGAGACCGTCCACGTCTCGGCCAGGTCCGGCTCGACGTCGAGTCCCTTGAAGCGGACGAGGCCATTGTACAGCTTGGCGCAGACGTCGCCGCCGTTCACGTCGGTGGCCATCGCGGGATCGAGCGATTGCGGATTCGAGGAGATGGCGATGCGAACGAAGCGCGGGTCGGCGTCGCGGTCGGCGCCGCAGGCGACGGCACCGAGCAGGCAGACCACGACCAGGAGGTTCATGACCCGGGAGAATCTCATGGGATGATGTTACGGGATGAGCGGATGATTATCGATTACCGATTTCCGATTTGCGATTGGTGACTTCAAACATCGAAATTCGAAGATCGCAAATCGAAAAACTATCGCCGTCTCGCCGGGGCCGACCTCGGACGAACCGCGCTCTCCGGCCTCGGCCGGATTCCCATCTCGAGATACCGCTCCCGCGCCTCCAGCACCTCCAGCACGAAGGCGCGCGCCGACCGGAAGGGCAGGTCCGCGATCTCCTCCAGTTCGCTCCGCGACTCCCCGGCGGGCGGGAGGTTGCCGGCTCCCATGCCCAAGGCCGCCGCGAGGCGCGCCGGCGACGTCTCGCCCAGCGACTCCTCGAGGGCCTTGACGAGCCAGGCCTGCAGGAGGATCGCGCGGGCCGGCTCGAGCAGGTCCTGCGGCTCGAGCGCCGGAGCGGCCGGGAAACTCCGCGCGAAGGCGACGGCCTCGACGTCGAGCCCGGCCACGCCCAGCCTGTAGCCCGCGTGGTAGGAGGGGTCGAAGCGCGTCTGCGCGCGCGCGAGCGCCATCAGGAAGGCCGGCCCGACCTTCCACGTGTCGGCCGCGGCGACGAAGTGGGTCTCGAAGGCACGCGGAAAGAGCCACTCCTGCAGTCGCTCGGGCAGTTCACGGGTCGCCCGGCCCCCGTAAGACCGCCTCTGCGCCTCCTCCGCGGACTCGATCGACGACGTCCAGCGCTGGGCGAGCGCGGCCGCCTCGGCGCGCATCTCGAGCGCCTCGCCGCCGGAGAAATCCTCGAGCAGATCGGCGGCCTCGCCCGGGAGCCCGGCCTCCACGAGCAACCGCGCGACACGGACGGCGTTCGCGTCGCCGCCCGCCTCCTCCTCGCGCCCGGTGCGCGCGCCGCGGATCACGCCTTCCGCCTCGGTCGCGGCCCGCGTCCCGGGGTAACCGAGCACGACGGTCCGGAGCTGGCGCATGGCTTCCTCGGCGCCGTCCCGGTGTGCGCGGGCGAGCGCGGCGGAGAGGAGCGCCGCCGCCTCCCGCTCGTCACGGCCATCCGCGGCGCGCGGCGCGAACGCGATCGCGCGCGCGGCTCGCCGA
This sequence comes from uncultured bacterium, assembly GCA_964637705.1. GTDB lineage: Bacteria > UBA8481 > UBA8481 > UBA8481 > UBA8481 > CAZWVM01. Next base: position 6,933 of record CAZWVM010000036.1, on the reverse strand, counting down.
AGCAGATAATCGTTCCGCGTCTCGACGACGACCATGCGCCAGAGGTCCGAGGCGGATCCCGGGGCCCGCTCCGCGAGGAGCGCGGCCGCGAGCGACCGGTCGAGCGGGTGGACGAGCCGCTCGGCCAGGTCGAAGGCGGCGCGCCACCGCGCGCCGGGAACGCCCCCCGCAGGCTCCGGATCCCGGTCCGAGGCGATCCGGTAGGCGAGGAGGAAGTGCTCGAATGACGGCGCCGGAAGGGCCTCCAACAGCTCCTGTGCGCCCTCCGTGTCGCCGCCGACGCGCTTCAGGGCCGCCATGATCTCGAGCGTGTCGGCGATCTCGGCGGCCAGCCCTTCGCGGCGGATGCGGTGCAGGGCTTCCGCGCGCGAGACGCTGTCGGCGAGGTGGAGGCGGCAGAGGACGAGGCCGAGGTCGGCCGCCCCGACCGAGACGGGATCGACGGCCGCCGCCCGCGCCTCGCGATACGCGTCCATCGCCTCCCGGTAGGCGCTCTGCCGGAAGAGCACCGCGCCGTGGAGGAGAGCGATGTCGTCGCGGAGGCGCCGGTCGACACGGCGGCGCGCGAGCGAAGAGAGGAGGAGCCCGGCCGTGGAGGGATCGTTCGCGGCGGCGGCGGAACGGGCCATCGCGAAGAGCGTGAACGGGTCGACGTCATCGAGCGAGGTGGAGATCTCGAGGAGCCTCAGGGTGGCCCGGTGGCTCAGGGGAGAGGAACCGTGGAGCGAGAGAAGAATGTCCCAGGCGCGCATCGCTCCCGGAGTGTCGCCGGCCGCCATGAGGAGTTCTCCCGCGCGGTAGGCGGCGCGTGCGCCGAAAGCCGGGTCGCTCTCGTGAGGCCAGAGACGCGCGGTCGCCCCGTAGACGTCGCCCCGGGCCGCGAGGATCCCGGCGATCGCCATCACGCTCTCGAAGCGCCTCGAGGAAGTCTTGTCCGCGGCGAGGCGCTCGAAGATCTCGAGCGCGCCCGGCGTATCGCCCCGCCCGAGGCGCGCGCGCGCGAGGAACCAGTTGACGGCGTCGCGGGGCGCGTCCGGCCGCGCCGCGATCTCGACGAAGAGGGAATCGGCACGATCGTGGCGGCCGGCGGCATAGGCCGACGCGGCGGCCACGAAGAGGGAATCGACGCCACGGTGGGCCGGGGAGGCGGGGGCAAGGGCGTGGGAAGCGGGCGAGGAGAGGAGCAGAGCGGCGGAGGCGAGGACGGCGAGCCACGCGGCCGGCATCCCGTGCCCCCCGCGCCGCGACCTCATCGCGGGACGGCGGCGATCGGGGTGGGCGGCGAGACGAGGCGCGCGGCCAGGTCGTCGAGCCGGGCGTAGAGCGCGACGGCGGCCAGTTCGTAGCGGAGGCTCTCCCCGGGCCCCTGCCGCTCGAGACGCGCGAGCAGTTCCCCGGCCTCCTCGCGGCGCCCCGCGCGCAGGTACGAGCGGAGCCCGGCCGCGAGCAATGTCTCGTCGGTCGTCGCGCGCGGCAGGCTCCGGAAGATCTCCGCCGCGTCCCGGTCGAGACCGAGCCGGCTCGCGGCCACGAGCGCCCGGGAAAGATCTCCGCCGCTCACCGGATGCACCGCGGTCCCGCGGGAACGAACCTGGAGGATGACGCGGTCGACGAGCGCGAGGTCCTGCTCGGCGGAGCTGTCGGGCGCATCGAGAGGGATCCGCTCGCCCGAGAGCAGGGAGCGGCGGATGAACGGCGCGAGCGCCGTGGCCGCGATCTCCCCGCGCCGGATCGCCTCGCCGGCCCTCTGCAGTTCCGTCGTCTTGATCTCACCCACGGCCGGGGGCACGACGAAGTCGGCCCGTTCCCGTTCCTGCCGCGTCATCGAGAGCCCCTGGATCTTGATGATCTGCGCGAGGATGTCGATCAGCCCGGAGAGCTGGCGCGTGCTGTCGCTTTCCACGTCCACCCCGATCACATAGGAGGCGCCGAGATCGCGGCAGAGCGAAACGGGCAGGTTGACGAGCACGCCGCCGTCGACGAGCAGCCGGTCCTCCACGCTCACCGGCTCGAAGAGCCCTGGGATCGAGCAGGAGGCGCGCACCGCGGCGGCCACGGGCCCGCTGTCGAAGACGACGACCGATCCCGAGTAGAGATCCGTCGCGGTGCAGGCGAAGGGCACGGCAAGGTCGCGGAAGGTCACTTCGCCCGGCGCCGCCGCTTCGCGCCCGCTCGACCGGCCGAGATTCTCCAGGTGGAAGGCGATGAATTCCTCCAGCCGCCGCGTCGAGAAGAAGCTGATGCGCGACATCTTCAGCTCGATCAGGTTCGACCAGTTCGTCTTCAGGGCGAGATCCTCGACGCTGTCGATCGAGGCGCCGCTCGCGCACAACGACCCGATGAAGGACCCGATGCTCGTGCCCGCGATGACGTCGACCGGGACCCCCGCCTCCGCGAGCGCGCGCATGACGCCCACGTGGGCCATGCCGCGCGCGCCGCCGCCGCCGAGGGCCACGCCGATCCGAGGACGCGTCTCCGCGTCCACGAAGGCGCGCCACCGGACCGCCTCCTCGTAGTCGGCCCGCCCCGAGGCGCGAAGCGGCAGGGAGGAGGCGAGGAGGAGGATGAGGGCGGGGAGAACGCGGGCGCGGTTCACGGGCGAAATGGTCAGGGCGCCGTGAAGAGGGCCTGGAGCGAACGGCGGTAGTGCTCCTCGGCCTCCCGCCAGAGGCCGCGATCGAGGTAGAGCCGCGCGAGCCGCTTCTCGATCTCCGCGTCGCCGCCCGGTTTCAGCGACGAGGCAAGCTCGAAGTAGTGGACCGCGTCGTCGAACTGGCCCAAGGCGAGTTTTTCCTCGGCCAGGGTCCGCCACGAGGCGGGATCGGCCGCGGGCGGACGAACCTCGAAGGTCATCATCGACGAGACGCGGCCGGCCGTCGCGACCAGCATGACGCTCCGACCGGGCTTGCGGATGAGCACGGTGTCATGGAGGAGGCCGTTTTGCCATCGGCCCGATGAGAGAACCGGGATCACGCCGAAAAGGCATTCGTAGCTCACCGGCTCGTTGAAGTCCGCGGCCGGAAATCCGTTCGCATCGTAAGCGCGAAGCCGGATCGCAAAGGGCTGATCGGCTGGAACGACCGTGGTCTCGGTCTCGAAGCGGAGGGTGTGGGCGGGCGGGGGAGAGCGACGAGGAGTCTCGATCAGGGTGACAACCGAGAGGGTGGATATGTTGCGGGTGTCGGCGGGCGTCGCGGGCCTGACCGTGGGGGCCGGAGCCGCAGGCGGAGGGGAGGCGACCGCGCGGGTATCGCGCGCGGGGGCGGGAATCGCGGTCGGCGCGGGCGCAGGGGGCGCCGGGGTGACCGACGCGTCCGTCGATCCGCTGCGCCGGATCCGCGGACGCACCTCGATGAGCCCCGTCTCCGCCGCTCCCGCCTCCAGCGCGAAGGCGGCGATCAGGAGGAGAACAGGGATACGGAATCGCATGGAATCAGTCACGCCTCGACCTCATGGGTATCTGGATTCGCAGTCTATCATAGCCGTCACCTTTCAATGCAAACGAAATGCCGAAGAGGGCCCGAAGAGCCGGTCACGCCGGGAAGTGGAATCTCCTCACGGCTTCACGGTCGACGGGGCGTAGAGCAGTCGGCCGAGGCGCCCCAGCCAGGCCTCGGCTCGCTCGCGGCTCTCGGCCCCGTCGATGAGCGCGCTCACGATCACCGGGCCCCGCGGCGTGTCGATGATGCCCGCGTCATGCACCACGCCGCGCAACGTCCCCGTCTTGTGAGCAAGCGTCGTCTCGGCCGGCAGGAACCGCCCCAGCCTCTGGCGCCCCGTGGCGCGCTCGAGCATCGAGATCATGAGCGCCCGGTCCTCGGCCGGCAGGTCGAAGCGCGTCGACGCGGCGTCGTTGAGGTCCCGCAGCAGGGCCGCCATCTCCGCGGCCGTCACCGGATTGTCCTCGCGGCTCTCCAGGATCCGGCGCTCGAGCCTCGTCGCGACGAGCCCCATCCGGCGGAACTCCGCGTCGATCGAGGCCAGGCCGAAGCGCCGGATCAGGGCGTTGGTCGCCGTGTTGTCGCTCTCGATGATCATCCGCTCCGCGAGTTCACGGACCGTGCGGAGCCGGTGGAAAGAGGCGTGCTGGAGCGAACCCGAACCGCCCGTGCGGTCCTCCTCGAGAAGGAGGATCTCCTCGTCGAGAGAGCCCGCGCCGCGGCGGCAGAGCGACACGATGGCGGCGAGGATCGGGAGCTTGATGAGGCTGGCGGCTCGCACGATGCGGTGACCATCGCGCTCGACGACGCCCTCTCGCTCCGGCAGGAAGACCAGGATCGAGGGCCGACCCGGGCACTCGTCGATGAGCGCGTCGAGGCGCGCCTCCAAACCGCTCGCATCGCGCGGGCGCTCGAAACGCGGATCGTGCAGGGTAACGGCTTCGACGGGCGCGCCGACGAGGGGCGTGCCGGCGGGGAGAGAGGGGAGAAGAAGCGCCAGGATCCCCGCGAGGACCAGGCGCCCGTGGCGTGGAGTGCTGCGAATCGACAACGTTCGCTCCTGCGTTGAATGCTGCGTGCCGTGCTGCGTCGTTGCTGCGTTGACTACGCTTCCACTCTACATCGCTCCCGGCTCCGGGACCAAGCTTTCACGATAAATTGTTTCCACAGTTTGTGCAGGCCGGATTCTCACGCCCCGCCGACTCGAGCGGTTGCGCCGCCCCAAGCGGTTGCGCCGCCCCGAGCGGCTGCGCCGCCCCGAGCGGCTGCGCCGCCCCGAGCGGCTGCGCCGCGTCAGTCGAGGAGGCGTTCGTCCACGGTGAGCCCGATGAGGATCGAGGCCCGGTCCGCGAGAAGAGAGATGCCCCGCTCCAGCTCCGTCCGGTCCAGGGCGATCGGGGCTTCCGAGATTCTCCTGAGGCCCTCGAGGGCCTCGAAGAAGCCGGAGAGGTGGCCGACTTCGACGGTGACCGGCAGGCGGCCGCCCGCGAGGATTCGACCCGCAAGGGTCCATTCCTCGACGAGCCCCGCGAGCGACTCCCGGAACGCGATGCGGCCGGTCGGGGAGGTGTCCTCGCGAAGAGCGGCCAGGTCCCGCGCGTTCTTCGGGGTGATCGGCGGGATCGCCACGAGGCCGCCGGCGGCGATCTGACGGGCCGCCTCCCAGGAGACAAAGGCGAGGCGCTCGTAAGGTTCCGTCGGCAGTTCGACCGCCCCGATGAGAACGGGTTCGATCCAGTCGCGGTCCGCCCGGTTGACCCCGCCGCGGCCTGCCGCCGGGTCGGCCTCGGCCAGCGTGACGAGGGCGGTCTCGGCGACAAAGGAAAGGGTCGCGGCGATCTCCGAATGAGCCCCTTGAGGCGCGGGTTCGATCTCCGTGCTCCCGGCGGGTTCGAAGAGGACGATCGAGAGGATCCGGTCCGGCCCCGGCGGCAACCGGAAGCCGGCGAAGCGGCGCTGACGAGGAGAAAGAGCGGGAACGCGCATGGATGCGCGGAGAAGCCCGTTCACCGCGATGAAGATCCGCGCCGCCGGCAGCGTCTCGGCGCGCGCCGTCCGCGCGAATCGAAGCACGATATCCCGCCCGGCGACGGGCGTGTCGTCGCCCGCGTCGATGATGCGCAGGCGGGCGGCGGGGAGAGAATCGCCGCGGCTCATGGCGGCGGCGAACGAGAGAGGGCCGTAATCGAGCCGAACCGTGTCCGCGCGCGGACCGAGGAAGACGGCGGTTTCGCCGGAGGGAACGAGCGGGATCGGCCCGAGTTCCCGGGGGCTCCGGCCCGCCCGTTCAACGAAGAGAGCGAGATCGGGTGCGTCGCCGCCTGAGACACCGCAGAGCGTCAGCGTGCCCGCGCCGCTTCTGCCGACGCGCCCGAGGCGCGGGCCGACGACATGGAAACGCGGAAGCGGTTGAGGCGCCACGAAACGCCGGATCGCGACGGGGAGAGGATCGAGCGAAGCCGGAAGCGCGATTCTCAACGCCTGGCGCCCCGCTCGGCGCGGCGCGGTCGGGAGGAAGACCCGCCTCGATCTTCCGGGCGGGATCGTGAAAGCGTGGACCGAGGGTTCCTCGCCCTCGTAGGAGACGGTGACGGTCGCGGTCTCGGAACGGATCAGGCGGCCACGGTTTTCGAGCGTCGCATAGACGCCGGTTTCCGAGGCTTCGATCCCGGTCAGCGCCGTGTTCTCGGCGGCGGCGGGCAGGACGACGAGGTAGGGAGGAAACGGAAGGCCGACCGGGGAGGAACCGGCGGGATCGAGTTCCAGCGTCACCGTCTCCGCCAGCGCCGATCGCGTCAACGCGACCGTGAAGGTCGTTTCGACCGAGGTGATCTCGAACCGGTCGCTCCATTCCGCGCCCGAGAGCCTGGCACGAAGGGCCGTGACGGGGCGTGAACCGCGGGCGGGGGCCCAGGCCGTCGAGCGGATGACCAGGGTCGCGACCGTGTCGATCTCCTCGACCTGCGCGAGCGGCGGAAAGGCGTAGAAGGTGTTGGGCCGGACCTTCACGGCGTCGGTCGCGCTCGTGTCGACGGGCGTCGCGTCGATCCGTGCGTGTCCCTCCGGAACGGCCGCATCGACGGGTACAACGTCAAGCAGGGTGAAGTCCGCCGAGGCCCCGTAGATCGCGTCGCCGCGTAGAAGCCCGGCCGGAAGCGCGAAGAACTCGGTGGCGACCTCGGCGGCGCCGCCCGCGTTGAGCCTCAGGACGGTGCCACGGCTCGCGAGGACCCGGCCCGTGGATTCGTGGACGACCTTCAGGGAGACCGGGGCGGATCCCTCCAGATCGCCCCGGTTCTCCGCCGAGAGAACGAGGCGGCCGGCGGCGCCGGGCGAGGCTTCCGGCGCCTCGATACGGAGCGCGCGGATCGCAAGCCGGGCTCGCGGCCGCGGACTGCGATCGAGGAGGAGGGTGAACGAGGTCTCGACGCGCTCGCCGTCGAGCAGCACGGCCTCGACGAGGAGACGGGCGGGGAGCGACTCGGCCCAACTC
>CAZWVM010000035.1:0-22930 GCA_964637705.1 uncultured bacterium | reverse complement strand
TGAGGAAAGAGACGGAGAACCGAAGCGGACGCGTCGCCGTCCTCCTCTGCCTCTCCCTTCTGTCCCTCCTCGCTCTCCCGATACCCGGCTCCGCCGTTCCCGTCCAACAGCCCTATTCCGACTTCCCCAAGGCCATCGTCTTCACCGGCGCGAACCGCCCCGATTCCACCGTCCCCATCATCGTCGCCGACGGCAACGGAGGATCCACCGACACCCGGTCGGGCTTCATCCTCACCCCCCTCGGAGACGGCAGTTGGGCCGTCATGGCCACGGTCTACCCCGGTTCCTCCTACCAATACTACTTCGAATACCGCATCCCGGAATTCGAGGCCGATTCGAGCACGGCTTTCCTCACCACGGAACCGAACGGCACGCGCAACCAGGACTCCAACCGGGGCCGCACCGTCACCATTCCCGCGGGCGCCGGGAACGGCTACGTGATCTACAACGCCTACGGGGACCGATCTGTGTGGGGAGCCCAGGGCGCCGACACCACCTTCTCCACCGCCAACCCCTTCCTCTCCTCCTGGCGCCCGACAACGCTCATCTCCTCGGGCACCGACCACGAGACCTCCGGGAGCCTCGAGGGCACCAACAGCTACAACGTCGCCGCCGTCCAGCTCGGAACGTCCAAGGCCCGGCTCGCCTGGGAGTATTCCCTCGGCGGCGACGGCTTCGTCCCCCACGTCGAGGGCGCCACGCGGTTCCGCTCCGGCGCGCCCCTCTACGGCTTCGAGGTCCTGCGCGCCGAGTCGAATCCCGCGACGCCGCTCGCGAATCTCAACTTCCAGAACATCACCGCCTCGGTCACGGGCTCCACCGTCTACTCCGACGACGACAACAACCCCTGGAACTCCCCGACCTACTTCTGGGACACCGCGATCGTCGCCCGGCCCGACTCCGTTTTCGTCTACACCGTCCGCGTCAAGAACGCCTACGGCATGAACGGGCGCGAGACGATGCAGTTCACCTGGACCGGCGGCTACGGGACGGTCCGCTGGAACCGCCCCGCGGCCGAGGTCGACGGCACGGTCGATTCCGGCTACGGCGTCCCCGTCGCCACCGATCCCCGCGGCGACCAGGGCACCGACTTCAAGAACCTCGACCTGACCCGGATGTGGGTCACGCGCGACGCGCAGAACCTCTACTTCGCGCTCGAGATCGCCGCCGATATCTTCGCCACGAACTGGGGCTGCTACATCGTCCTCATCGACGTGACGGGCGACTCGAACGGCGCCCCCGACTTCAAGCACTCATCCCTCGGTTCCTACGCCAAGAACGTCGCCTTCCCGGCCCGACGCCCTGAATACGCCCTCGTCATCAAGACCTCCAACCAGTCGACCGGACCGCCCGCCGACGTCGCCGAGCTCATGTACTGGAACGGATCCTCCTGGTCGAGCCAGGGCAACGCCGTCGTCTCGCGCTCCTCCAACGGCGAGACCTCCTGGATCGAGGCTTCCGTCGCGTACACCTGGCCGTCGGGCTTCGTGCCGAGGATCTGGACCGAGGCCTTCTCGACCGGCAACGACCAGAACAACCCCGCCCGCGACGTCATCAACAAGCTCGCGGGCGACTCGCAGAACAACGAGTGGAACATGACCTCGTGGAGCTCGGGCACCACGGGCAAGCTCTCGGTCGCGACGCCCTACCCGCCGGCCCTTCTCCCGCCCGCCGGCCTCACCCTCGTCTCCTGGGACACCCGCGCCATCGCCTCCTTCGTCGCCCCGGCCCAGAACATCAACCTCATCGACCACTTCGAGCTCTTCCTGGATTCCGACTACGCGAGGGTCCGCTCCGGCGCTCCCTCGGTCCGCATCCGCAGCGTCGCGAACAACGTGCTCGTCGTGGAATCGACGGCGCTCCAGGCCCACACGCGCTACTACGGCCGCGTCTTCTCCGTGGCCGTCGACGGCGAGTCGATCGGATCCAACATCGCGACCTGCGTCTCCCGCGGCGTCTCCGATTCCATCACCGTCACCTACACCGATTCCCTGGGCGTCACCGAGCTCGAGGTCACGAAGGGGAACCTCCGCTACGCCGATACCTTCTTCTACGTGGAGATCCTCGACTACAACGAGATCTATGCGCTGGCGCAGTATACCGACACCGAGCGTGCCTCCTACCTCGCGCTCATCGACGCGGCCAACCGCCACGCCTTCTTCGACCCCACGCTCCAGCTCATCTCCTCGGGGATCTACCCCGACACCTACTCGCCCGTCCGCCAGATCACGATCCGCCGGTCCGACGGCTCGCGAGCGCCCGCCGACTACTTCGTCGAGGTCTCGCTCCGGATCCCCTACCTCACCACCGACTCGACGACCGTCTACAGTCCGAACTTCGTCAACGAGCGCAGGCTCGTCATCCGCAAGCTCAATCCCGCGACCGGGCGGTGGGAGGTCCCGAACTCCGAGCGGACGCAGTGGGTCCAGACCGACAGCGACCGCGTCGTCGTACTCACCAGCGAATTCTCGATCTGGAACGTCCTGGCGGGCGCCGGGGACATCACGAACTTCGACCGTCTCGTCGTCTACCCCAATCCCTTCAACGCCAAGGAATACATCGACGCCGGACATCCCCTGCCCGCGCGCATCACCTTCGCCTTCATGCCGCCGTCGACGGACCGGGTCGAGCTCTACAACATCTCGGGCGAGCGCGTCCGCATCCTCAACCGCGAGGACGGGAACGAGTTCGAGGTTCAGGGCGCCAGCGTCATCGCGAAGTGGGACGGCAAGAACGAGAACGGCCGCGACGTCGCCTCCGGCATCTACGTCTACTGGATCCGAGCCAACGGCCAGACCAAGGTGGGGAAAGTCGCGGTGGTCAGGTGAGGCGCGCGGGGCGCGAGGCGTCGGGCGCGGGGCGTGAGGCGAGCGGCCGTTTCCTTCCGTTCTCTTGCCTTCTGGCCCTGGCCCTATGCCTTTTGACTTCTCCGGTCACGGCCCTCGGGCGCCGCGACCTCGGCACCACCGGCGCGCAGTTCCTGAAGATCCCCGTCTCGCCGCGCGTCGCCGCTCTCGCCGACGCCTATGGAGCCCTCGGCGACGACGTCTCGACCATCTTCTCCAACCCCGCCGGGCTCTCCGTCCTGCCGAGGAAGCAGATCCAGTTCACCCACGCCGAACTGGCCGGCGACATCTCCCTCAACTCGATCTTCTACGCCCACCCGATCCCCCGGCCGCTCGGAACCTTCGCGCTCAATTACACCAACCTCGACTACGGTTCCATGACCCGGACCGTTCTCAACGCTCCGGGTGCGGCCAACCCCTTCTCGATCGCCGGCGACTTCTCCGCCTACGATCACCTCCTTGCCGTCGCCTACTCCGACGAGTTCCTCTGGCGGACGCACCGCTTCCGCTGGGGCATGACGGCCAAGTTCATCCAGCAGACGATCGGCGACGAGAGCGCGACGGGGCTCGCCTACGACTTCGGCGTCATCTACGCGCCCGTCGGGAGCACCTGGCGCGTCGGAGCGGCCGTCCAGAACCTCGGGTTCCTCTCGAAGTTCCGCTACGAGGCCGATCCGCTGCCCCTGAACCTCAAGCTCTCCGCGGGCAAGCGTTTCATGGACGACAGGCTCCGCCTCGGGCTCGACGTGAACATCCCCAACGACAACACGCCCGTCGTGAACCTCGGCGCCGAGGTGCTTCCGATCCCGGCCCTGGCCCTGCGGGGCGGATATCGATTCGATGACAACACGAGCGACTACGAGGGACCGACGGTCGGAGCCGGCGTCAACCTGGCCGGCGTCGCCCTCGACTACGCCTACGTTCCCTACGAGCGTCTCGGCGGCAATCACCGCTTCTCGCTCGCCTACAGCTTCGGCGCCCCCGTGCGCGAGCCGGACTATCAGCCCGCCCTTCCGCCGCCCCCGTCGCGGGCCCGCGCCTCGAGGCAGCCGCCTCCCGCGGAGTCCCCGTACGAGCCTCCCGTCCATTCCGGTTCCCCCCGCGTGAGCGTTTCGGTCTCGACCGAGCCCTCCTACGAGGAACCGGCCTACGTGCCCCCGGTCGCCGCGCCCGACTACGGTTACGGCCGCCCGGAGCCCGAGTTCGGGGTGCGCGCGATGCCCTTCGCCTTCGCCGGAGGGCCCCTCGACTACGACTGGATCGGCGCCGCCACCATCGAGGTCCTGCACAAGAACTGGATGGGCCGGGGTTACTACCGGAGTTCCGGGCCGCTCGTCGTCGAGGGCGAATGCCGGGTCGAAGGCACCCGTCTCTTCATGACGGCCCGTCTCTCGCTCGACGAGCGCGTGCTCGGCACCTTCTCCTCCGAGGGCGACGCGGAGATGCCCTTCGAGGCCTGGGACAACCTCGCCAACGCGATCAACGGGCGATTGGCGTCGTTGGGCGTGGGCCGGTAGGCGATTATCGATTTGCGATTTGGGATTTGCGATTCATGATTTGAAATCGAAAATTAAAAAATCGATAATCGAAAATTCCTTACGGTCTCGTCACGATATCCCTGAACCGCACGTCGATGTATTCCTTCGTGTCGCCGCGGTCCTCGAAGAGCTTCAGGGCCGCTCGCAACCGCTCCACCTTCACGCCCATCTCCCCGCGCCCGAGCCGGATCACCATCGGCGCGCCGGTGGTGAGAAGCGTCAAACCGCTTCCCGGATCCAGCCTCACTTCCGAGATCCTCGTCACGAGATCCGGGCGGAGACATTCGATCGCCTCCAGTGCCTCCTGGCGCAGGTCCTGCGGCATGGCGGCGCGTCCGAACCCCGTGAGGATCGGCGCCTTGACCTCCTCGCGCGACGGGATCAGCGGTATCACCGTCCCCGTGGCGTCGATGCCCTTCAAAACCCCGCTCTCCTGCACGAGTCCCACCGGCACGCGCTCGGTCACCTTCACGAGAACGCGATGCGGCAGGTGACGCTCGACAACCGCCGAGGCGATGCGCGGGTGCTCCTCGATCTTCCTGTCGAGGGCCGCGAGATCGAGGGCCAGGATGGGCTGGTTGCGCCTCAGGCCGGCCAGACGGACGATCTCTTCCGGCGTCAGGACGACGTTGCCCTCGACGTCGATCGTCTCCACCGTGAGCCGGTTCTTGTCCATGACATAGCGGTAGGCGTTGCCGCCGAGGGAGACGACGACGATGCCGATCCCGGCGACGACCGCCAGAACGATCGCGGCGGCGATGATCGTCGCCAGGCGGTCGGCGGCCGGTCCGGCCCCGCCGCCGCTCCCGCCCCGCTTCGCGGGGCCCGGGGCGGCGCCGACGCGCTGGCGCTTCAGGACGCCGGCCCTGTCCTTTGTTCCGCTCACCCGCGCGCCTCCAGGGCCCACTTCAGGATCCGGTCGACGAGCTCCGGGAACTCGATGCCGGCCGCGCGCGCGGCCTTCGGGAGGAGCGAGGTCTCGGTCATCCCGGGGATCGTGTTGATCTCGAGGATCTCGATGCCGTCGTCGCCGATCATCATGTCCACGCGGCTCACGCCCGCGCATCCCAGGGCCCGGTGCGCGGCGACGGCCAGCACGCGGCAGTCGGCGACCACGTCCTCCGGCAGGCGCGGCGGAATGACGTATTCCGTCGCGCCGACGGTGTACTTGGAGGCGTAGTCGTAGCGACCGGAACGGGGCACGATCTGGATCGCGGGAAGCGCGAACGGTTCCTTCACACCCAGTACGCCGACCGTCAGTTCCGCTCCCTTCACGAACCGCTCGATGAGAACCTTGGAATCGTGGGAGAGGGCGGTTCTCAGCGCGGTCTCCATATCGGCCGCGTCGCCGACGATGGTCATGCCGAGCGAGGAACCCTCCCGGGCGGGCTTGACGACGAATGGCGGGCGGAAGACCGGGAGATCCCTCGGGACCTCCGCCTCCACCACCGCGAAGTCCGGCGTCGGAAGCTGCGCCGCGCGCAGGATCCTCTTGGTGAAGACCTTGTCCATCGCGGCCGCGGACGCTAAAACGCCCGATCCCGTGTAGGGAACGCCCAGGATCTCGCAGAGCCCCTGGATCGTCCCGTCCTCGCCGTGGCGGCCGTGCAGGGCGATGAAGACGACGTCGGGAGCCGCCTCCAGGATGTCCCGCGCCACGCCCCGGCCCGGATCGATCGCCACGCCCTCGTATCCGAGCTTGCCGAGGGCCGCGAGCACGGCGTTCCCCGTGCGCAGGGACACCTCCCTCTCCCGAGACATGCCTCCCAGTAGAACCGCTACGCGCATCCGAGCACCTCGCCGTGAAGGATCACGAGAATTCCCCGATCAGCCGGATCTCGCTTTTCAATTCGATCCCGAACTTCGCCTTCACCTCGGCGCGGGCCAGGTCCATGAGCGACTTGATGTCGGCCGCGCGGGCCCCGCCGAGGTTGACGATGAAGTTCGCGTGCACCGTGGAGATCTGCGCCGCGCCGATGGTGCGGCCCTTGAGTCCCGCCGCCTCGATCATCCGCCCCGCGTGGTCGCCGGGAGGGTTGGCGAAGACGGATCCGCAGTTCGGCATGGTCAGGGGCTGGGTCTTCTTGCGCTGGTCGAGCGACCGCTTCGCGACGGCGGCCCGGTAGCCCTGGCCGTTCAGGCGCACGATCGCGCCGACGATCACCTCGCCGGTGTGGTGGAACCGCGACTGCCGGTATCCGAAGGAGCACGCGTCGCGCGGCACCTCCATGAGCGCCCCGCCCCGGCCCTCCACGATCACGCTCTCCACGACGTCCTTCATCTCGCCGTCGGACGTCCCCGCGTTCATGAAGAGGGCGCCGCCGACGGAGCCGGGCACCCCGAAGGCCCATTCCATGCCGCCGGCGTTCGCGTCGCGGTAGTAGCGGGCCAATTCCGGCAGCTTCACGCCCGCCCCGACCTTCACCGTCCCCATCCCCATGTCCGTGATCGTCGCGAGACCGCCGTCGAGCTTGATGACGAGGCCGCGGAAACCGGCGTCGGAGACGAGCAGGTTGGAGCCGTTGCCGATCAAAAAGGTCGGCAGGCCGCGGCTGCGCGCCACGATGCGCGCCACCGCGATGTCGTCGACGCTCTCCGCGTGCAGGAACCACTCCGCCGGTCCCCCGACCCTCAGGGTGGTGTACGCGCTGAGCGGTTCCTTGGCCCGCGCGCCCAGCATCGCCATCGCCTCCTCCACCCGCATGTTCCGGACGACGCCGGACGCGAGCGCGCCGTCCATCGTGATCCGGCCGAGCATCTCCCCGGTCTCCGTGCTCATCGGCACGGCCGCCTGGTGGCGGGGGCTCACGAGCCGGCCTCGACGATGCGGTCCCCGAGGTGCGTGACGCTGCCCGCGCCCATCGTGATGACCACGTCGCCCGCGCCCAGTTCCCCCGCGATCTCCGCCGGATCGGGGTCCGAAGCCGTCTCCGTGAAACGAGTGTAGCTCCTCAGCTTCAACGCCGTCGCGATCAGCTCGGACGTGACGCCCTCCCGCGGCGCCTCGCCGGCCGGGTAGATCGGCAGGAGCCAGAGCCGGTCGGCCGCGGAGAGCGCGGTGGCGAATCGGTCGTAGAGAAGCGCGGTGCGTGAATATCGATGAGGCTGGAAGACGACGACGACACGATGGCCCTTCGCAAGCGTCCGCGCCGCCGCGATCGTCGCCGCGATCTCCGTCGGGTGGTGGCCGTAGTCGTCGTAGACGCGCCACCCCGCGCGGCCGCGCCCCTTCAACTGCAGGCGCCGGTCCACGCCGGTGAACTGCCCGAGCCCGTCGATCACCTTCTCGGGCGACAGCCCGAGCTCGAGGCCCACCGCGGCCGCGGCCAGGGAATTTGAGACGTTGTGGAGGCCGTGAACGCCGAGCCGGACGCGGCCGACGCCGCGCCCGCGATGGAAGAGGTCGTAGGAGCTGCCGCCGTCCGCGACGGCCGGGGCCTCGGCGCGCACGTCCGCGTCGGGCGCGAACCCGTAGGTGACCATGCGGCGGCTCGAGAGTGAGAGGATGCCGCGGAGCCGGGGATCGTCCAGGCAGACCACGCCGAACCCGTAGAAGGGCACCCGGTTCACGAATTCCTTGAAGGTCGACGTGAGGCGTCCCATGTCCCCGTAGTAGTCCATGTGGTCGTCGTCGATGTTGGTCACGACCGAGACCGTGGGCGAGAGCTTGAGGAAGGAGCCGTCGCTCTCGTCGGCCTCCGCGACGAAATAGTCGCCGCCGCCCCGCTTCGCCCCGCTCCCGATCTGCTCCAGCCGCCCCCCGATGATGACCGTGGGATCCAGTCCTCCCGCGGTCAGGACCATCGCCGTCAGGGACGTCGTCGTCGTCTTGCCGTGGGTGCCGCCGATCGCGATGCCGTACTTCAGCCGCATCAGCTCCGCCAGCATCTCCGCCCGGGCCACGACCGGGATGCCCCGCTCGCGCGCCGACCTGACCTCCGGATTCTCACCGCCGACCGCCGAGGAGACGACCACGGCATCGGGATCGCCGAGGTGCGCCGCGGCATGGCCGACGAGGATGCGCGCGCCCAGCGACGCGAGCCGGTCCGTGACGGCGGAGCTCTTCAGGTCCGAGCCGCTGACGGCGTAACCCGTCGAGAGCAGGATCTCCGCGATGCCGGACATGCCGCTACCGCCGATGCCGACGAAGTGTATGCGCTGGACGCGGATCATGGGCGCGCTTCGGATCGCGGGCGGCGGACGGCGGATCGAACCGCCCTCACGCCCGACCCGAAATACACGATCCGAACTCCGAAACCCCTCATCGGGCGATTTCCTCCAGAATGTCCGCGATTCTCGCGGCGGCGTCCCGACGGGACAGGGCGGCGGCGGCGGCGGACATCGCCGCGAGCCGGCCGGTGTCCCCCATGAGCGCCGTCACGGTATCATACAGCCGCTTCGTGACCTCCGCATCGGGAATCAGTTCCGCGGCGCCCGCATCGACGAGGAACCGGGCGTTGGCCGTCTGGTGGTCGTCGGTGGCGAGGGGATAGGGCACGAGCACCGACGGCGCGCCGCAGGCCGCGATCTCCGCGACCGTCATCGCGCCGGCCCGGGTCACCGCGAGGTCGGCGGCCCTGAGATACGACGGCATGTCGTCGATATAGGGCACGAGCCTCACGCGCTCGTGCGTCGCCGGCAAACCCCGCGCCGCCGCCTCGTATTGCTCCGCGCCGGCGGCCCACAGGACCGTCACCCCGCCCGCGGCGAGCTTCAACGCGATCTTCTCCATCGAGCGGTTCAACGATGCCGCGCCTCGCGAGCCCCCGAAGACGAGGAGCACGCGGTCGTCGGCCCCCAGCCCGAGCCGCGCGCGCGCCGACGCCCGGTCCGATAGGAAGAAGGCCTCCCTCACCGGCAGTCCCACTCTCACGACGCGGCAGGGCCAGCGGGGATCTCCCTCATCGTGCCAGGCGGAGAGGCAGACCCGCGCGTAGCGGGCCAGCCACCGATTGGCGAGGCCCGCGACGGCGTTCTGCTCGTGCAGGAGAAGGGGCAGGCCCTGCCACCGGGCGGCCAGGCAGGCCGCCGCGCTCACGTATCCGCCCATGCCCAATACCAGCGCGGGCCGGCGCCGGCGCAGGATCTCCCGGGCCGTGACGAGCCCCCGGCCGTTCTCGGCGATCGTTCCCGGCAGGCGCCAGAATCGCCGCCGGTCGAACGGGGCGGCCGGCAGAGTGACGAGTTCGAAGCCGCTCGCGGGCACGATCCGGCTCTCCAGGCCCCGCTGTGTGCCGAGGAAAAAGGCCTCCCCGCCGCGCCGCCGGATTTCCTCGGCCACGGCCACGCCCGGGTAGACGTGTCCCCCGGTCCCTCCGCCCGCGATCGCGATCCTCAAGCCCGTCCCTCCGATTCGTTCAGCGCGCGCCGCGACCGCCCGTCGCCGTCCGCCCGCCCGATGCCGCGTGCGACGAGGGAACCGGCCGCGCCGAGGCCGAACCCGCCGCGTCCGCGCGACGCGTCCCGTTCGGGACGCGCCGGGAAAGCCCCCAGAGGATTCCGAGGGCCGCGGTCATGAAGATGAGCGACGTGCCGCCGTAGGAGATGAGAGGCAGGGGGACGCCCGTGGTGGGGGCGAGGCCGGTCACTACCATGAGGTTCAGGAGGGCCTGGAGACTGATCATCGACGTGACGCCGACGCCGACGTAGCGCGCGAACGGGACGGCCTGCGCCGCCGCGATCCGGTAGCCCTTCCACGTGATGATCGCGAAGAGCAGGACGACGAGTGCCGCCAGGATGAATCCCCCCTCCTCGCCGATCACGGCGAAGATGAAGTCGGTATGCGCCTCCGGGAGATACCCGAGCTTCTGGATCGAGGCGCCGAGGCCCTTGCCGAAGAAGCCGCCCGACCCCATCGCGATCCAGCACTGGATGATCTGGTAGCCCTTGCCGCGGGCGTCGGACCACGGGTCGAGGAAGCCGACGATGCGCTGCAGGCGGTAGCCCTCGGTGAGGATCAGGAACGCGACGCCGACGACGCCGATCCCGGCGCCCGCCGTGACATACATCCAGGGGACGCCCGCCACGAAGAGGATGATGCAGCCGATCATCAGGACCGTCAGGGCCGTGTCGAAATCCGGTTGCAGGAGGATCAGCGCGCAGAAGAGCGCGGGGAGGAAGAGGCACTTGCAGAGCCCCGCGGGCGACCGGAGGCTCTCGGTGTTGCGCGCCGCGTACTTGGCCACGAGGAGCACCGAGGCCAGGCGGGCGAACTCCGAGGGTTGGAACCGCCCGAGCGGCCCCAGGTTCAGCCACCGCCGCGCGCCGTTGATCTCGACGCCGAGTCCCGGGATGAGCACCGCCACGAGCAGGCCGAGCGTCAGGAAACCGAAGAAGCGCGCGAAGGCGTCGAGCTTGCGCAGCGAGACGCGCGACACGATATACATGAAGCCGAAGCCGATGAGCGCGCTCATGACCTGGCGGGCGAGGAAGTGCGACGTGGAGTCGTAGACCCGGTAGCCTTTCATCGCCCCCGCCGAATACACGAACGCGATGCCGATCGCCATGAGAAGGAGGGTCGTCGTCGCCAGCGTCGAGTCCGGGTTCGCGTTCAGGACCTCGTCGTCCGGAAGCGCGTCGGAGCCTCGCCCGGCGGGCGCCGACGGGCGGCGGGCGCCGGCCGGCCGGCTCATGGACGCCCTGCGTCCCCGTTGGATCATCGCTCTCTCCTCCCGTCCTCTTCCCTCTTCAACGCCACGAAAATCCCGCGGAAGCTCTCGCCGCGATGCGCGTAGTCGCGGAACTGGTCGTACGAGGAGCAGGCGGGCGAGAGAAGCACCGACGCGTCGGGACGGGCCAACTCGTAGGCCCGCCGCACCGCCGGTTCGAACGCCGGAACGACCTCTCCGCCCAGCGCCCCGTGGATCCGCTCCGCCGCTTCTCCGTACGCGACGACCGAGCGGCAGCGCGACTTCACGAGCCCGAGGATCTCGCCGTAGTCCTCGCCCTTGTCGCGCCCGCCCATCAGCAGAACGATCGGCGGGTCCAGCCGGTTCAGGGCCGCCTCCACCGAGTGGACGTTCGTCGCCTTCGAGTCGTTGTAGAAGGCGACCCGGCCGATCGATCCCACCGGCTCGATCCTGTGGGGCAGGCCCGTGAAGCGGTCCAGAACCTCGAAGAGGGCGGGCTCGGGAATCGCGAGCTGGTGGGCCACGGCGACGGCCGAGAGCAGGTTCTCCGGGGCCTTGACGGCGTCGAGGAGGCGGGCGTCGTAGCGCGGCGTCAGCGTGAAGTCGGCCGGTCCCGAGCCCGCGACCGTCACGATCCGGGGGCCGGCCGGCGCCAGGCGGTCCGCGAGCTTCGCGGTGAAGGCGTCGCCGACGTTCAGGATCGCCGTGTCAGCCGGCGTCATGTTCAGAAAGATCCGGTTCTTCGCCTCCGCGTATTCCTCGATCGAGGCGTAGCGGTCGAGGTGGTCCGAGCGCAGGTTCAGGTACACCGCGATCTCCGGACGGAATTCCTCGATCGTCTCGAGCTGGAAGGAGGAGATCTCGATCACGCAGAGGTCCTCGGGCTGCGCCGAGGACGCCACCGCGGAGACGGCGCGGCCGATGTTGCCCGCGACGTGCGTGCGGCCGGCGGCGTACCCGGCGGAGAGGATCTCACCGACCAGGGTTGTCGTCGTGGTCTTGCCGTTCGTGCCCGTGATCGCCACGACCCGGCAGGAGAGCGCCCTCCATCCCAGTTCCAATTCGCTCCAGACCCGCCCGCGGTAGTTCCGGAGGATGGGGACGGAAGGAGGGATGCCGGGCGAAAGGACGATGATGTCGGACTCGAGCGCTCGGGCCGTGTGACCGCCCAGCTCGTGGTCGAACTCCTCCAGTTCCCCCAGCGCCGCCGCCTCGAAATCCGCGCGGTCCTTCGTTTCGGAAACGAAGACCCTCGCCCCGTGGGACGCCGCCAGGCGCGCGGCCGGGCGGCCTGAGCGCGCCCAGCCGAGGATCGTGACCTTCTGTCCCGCCAGGTTGAGCGGCGGCTTCATGCGTCTCTCCTCACTCCTCACTCCTCGCTCCTCACTCCTCGCTCCTACCTCAGCTTCAACGTCGCCAGCGACATCAGCGTCAGGACGAAACTGATGATCCAGAACCGGACGATCACCTTCGGCTCCGGCCATCCCGACAGTTCGAAGTGGTGGTGCAGGGGCGCCATCTTGAAGACCCGGCGTCCCGTCGTCTGGAACGATGCGACCTGGATGATGACCGAGAGAGCCTCGGCCACGAAGATCCCGCCGATCACGACGAGAAGCAACTCCTGCTTGATGATCACGGCGACCGTCCCCAGCGCCCCGCCCAGGGCCAGGGACCCCGTGTCGCCCATGAAGACCTGGGCGGGGTAGGCGTTGAACCAGAGGAAGCCCAGGAGGGCGCCGATCAGCGCCCCGAGGAAGACCGAGATCTCGCCGACGTCGCGGATGTATATCACGTTCAGGTAGGAGGCAATGTTCGAATGGCCCGTGACGTAGGTGAGACCGGCCAGGGAGACCGTGCAGGCGATCGTGCAGCCCGTCGCCAGCCCGTCCAGGCCGTCGGTGAGGTTGACGGCGTTGGAGGAACCCACGATGACGACCATGACGAAGGGGATGAAGAGCCAGCCCAGGGGCAGGAGGACCTTCTTGAAGAAGGGAATCGCCAGCATCGTCCCGTTCTCCGTCCCGACCGTCTCCTGGAGCCAGAGCCTCCCGGATTCCACCGGGAGGAGGTAGAGCGAGAGCCCGACGCAGAGCGCGAAGAGCACCTGGCCGAAGAGCTTCCAGCGGCCCGAGAGCCCCTTGGGATTGCGGCGCGTCAGCTTGAGAAAGTCGTCGATGAATCCGACCGAGGCCAGGCCGACCGTGACGAGGACGAGCAGCGAGACGTAGCGGTTTTCGAAGTTGCCGAAGAGGAGCATCGCGAGGCACAGCACGCCGACCATGAGAAGCCCCCCCATCGTCGGGGTGCCGAGCTTCTGCTTGTGGAAATCGAGTTCCGTGCGTTCCGCCGCGTGCGAGACCCTCAGCCTCTGGAGGGCCTGGATGAAGTAGGGTCCGACGAAGATCGAGACGAAGAGGGCGGTGAGAGTCGCCAGCGCCGTGCGGACGGTGATGTACTGGAAGAGCCTCAGGGGCCCCCAGGCCGTCTCGAAATGCGCCAGGAACTGGAGCATGCCTACCGCCTCAGGGCCACGACGTCGGCCGCGCGCCCGCGTCGCAGGAGGAGCGCCTGCACGACCTCGTCGAGCTTCATGCCATGGGAGGCCTTCACGAGAACCGCGTCGCCGGGCAAGAGGAGCCGCGACAACTCCTCGACCATCTCGGCGTTGGAGGAGCAGGCGACGCGCCTCACGCCCTTCGCCGCGGCGGCCGCGTGCGCGGCCATCGCGCCGCGGTGGACGAGGATGTCGAGCCCGCACTCCGCGACCAGCGCCCCGATCTCCTCGTGGTAGCGCGGCGATTCCGCTCCGAGCTCCAGCATGTCCGCCATCACCAGGATCCGCCGGTTCGCGGGTTCCCCGGCGAGCATGCGGATGCCGGCCGCGAGGGAGGAGGGGTTGGAGTTGTAGGCGTCGTCGACGATCAGGACCCCGTCGACGCGGTGCGCCGAGGCGCGTCCGGCGGCGGGGAAGACGGAGGAGAGCCCCTCGACGATGTCCAGCGGGTCGATCGCGAGGCACTCCGCGGCCGCCGCCGCCAGGGCCGCGTTGACGACCATGTGCCGGCCCGGCAGTCGCAGCGTGATCCGCACGCCGCGGTAGACGAAGGAGGCGGGCGCATACCCGTCGGCCTGGATCCCGCCGATCCGCACCGTCGCCTCCGGGCTCTCGCCGGCCGTCACGAGCCGGCAGGAGACGCGCTTCGCGAGCTCGCGGAATTGAGGGTGGTCCGCAGGGAGGACGACGACGCCGTCGCGCTCGTTCAGGAACGCGGAGAGCTCCGATTTCGCCTCGATCACGCCCTCCAGGCTCCCCAGTTGCTCCAGGTGGCACGGCGCGACGCCGGTGATGACGCCGACCGACGGCTCCGCGATCTCCGCGAGACGCGCGATCTCCCCGCGGCCGCTCATCCCCATCTCCACGACCGCGCGCTCGGTGCGCGGCTCGAGCTGGAAGAGCGTCAGGGGCACGCCGATGTGGTTGTTGAGGTTGCCCGTCGTCGCGAGGGTGCGGTGGCGGCGGCGGCAGATCGCGGCGAGGAAGTTCTTGGTCGAGGTCTTGCCGCTGGAGCCGGTGACGGCGCAGGTGATCGCGTTCGTGCGTCGGCGGTGGGCCCGCGCCAGGTCTCCCAGCGCGCGCGTGGTGTCCTCGACCAGGACCTGGGCGAACCCGGCCGGAGCGGGCACCGCGCGATCGACGATCGCGGCCGCCGCCCCCTGCGCGGCGACGGACGGGAGAAAGGCGTGCGCGTCGTGGCGCTCGCCCTTCAGGGCCACGAAGAGCGAACGCGGCGGCACGGACCGCGAGTCGGTGGTCAGGCCGCGGATCACCGCGCACGGGTCGCCCGCGACGATCGTGCCCGAGACCGCCGCGCGGATCTCCTCCAGGGTCCAGGCCGCGATGGATGTGCTCATGATGCGATCCTCCGGAGTCCGCGGAGCCGGCCGAGCGCATCGACCGCCGCGCGGCGGTCGTCGAAGGGTCTCTTCTCCGTGCCCATGATCTGGTACGTCTCGTGCCCCTTGCCCGCGATGAGAAGCAGGTCCCCGTCCTCGAGCCTCCCCACGGCCGCATCGATCGCCCGCGCGCGGTCCGCGATGCGGACGAAGGCGCCCTTCATGCCGGCCGCGATCTCGTCCAGGATCCGCTCCGGGTCCTCCGTGCGGGGGTTGTCGGACGTGAGGGTGACATCGTCCGCGAGCCTCGTCGCGATCTCTCCCATGAGCGGCCGCTTCGTGCGGTCGCGGTCGCCCCCGCACCCGAAGACGACGCCGAGGCGGCGCGGGTTCAGCTCGCGACCGGTCTTCAGCAGCCGCTCCAGGGCGTCCGGCGTGTGGGCGTAGTCGACCGCGATGGAAAAGGGCGCGTGGGTCTCGACGAGCTCGAAGCGGCCCGGGGGAGGAAGGGCCGCCTCGAGCCCGCGGACGATGGCCTCGGGCGGGATCGCCATCGCGCAGGCCGTCGCCGCCGCGGCGAGCGCGTTCTCGACGTTGACGCGCCCCACGAGCCTCATCCGCACCGGCGCGCGGCGACCCGGCAGGACCAGGTCGAAGGCCGTGTCGCGGATCGTGAGCCGCACGTTCTCGGCCGCGATCGGCCGCCCCGCGCCGAAGGCGAGCAGGCCCGGGTGCGTCGCGAGCAGGCGGCGCCCGTGCTCGTCGTCGCCGTGGGCGCATCCGCGGCCGCCCGTCATCGCGAAGAGCCGCGCCTTGGCCGCGAAGTAATCCTCCATGTCGCGGTGGAAGTCGAGGTGGTCGCGCGTGAGATTGGTGAAGGCGCCGGCCTCGAAGGAGAGGCCCTCGACGCGGCCGAGAGCGAGCGCGTGCGAGGAAACCTCCATCACCGCCGCCTTCATGCCGGCCGAGACGCACTCCGCGAGAAGGCGGTTGAGCAACAGCGCGTCGGGCGTCGTGTTCGGGGCCTCGTGGAAACGGTCCCCGATGAAGTAGCCGACCGTGCCGATGACCGCCGTGGGCAGTCCCGCGGCCTCCAGGATCGATCGCAGGAGGAACGACGTGGTGGTCTTGCCGTTGGTCCCCGTGATCCCGGCCAGGCGCAGCGACCGGGCGGGATCGCCGAAGAAGGCGCGCGCGAGCGGGGCGAGAGCGGCGGCCGTATCCGGCGTCTCGACGACGACCGCGCCTTCCGCCATCGCGGGCCGGGAGGCGAGGATGGCGGCCGCTCCGAGCGCGGCGGCGCGGGCCGCGTAATCGTGGCCGTCGGCGCGCGTGCCCGTGAGACAGACGAAGAGCGATCCCGCGGTCACCGCGCGCGAGTCGATCGTCACGTCCGCGATCAGGGGGTCGCCATGGCCGGAGATGACGCGGGCGGCGGGAAGAACGGCCAGGAGCGCGGAGAGACGCGTCGTCACGGCCGGGAATTCTCTCCCGCCGTCACGCCTCTCTCCCCGCCGGTCATCGGCCCGCACCCTCGCGGATCTCGTGCAGCTTCTCGGGCTCCAGCGCCACCATCCCGAGCTGGTCCACCGCGACGTTGCGAATGCGGCCCGGATCGAGATACTGCTCGCGCCGCAACGAGAGTCGCGCCCGCTCCTCGTCGAGTTCCTGCTTCTCCCGGTCGAGCTCGAGCAGCGTCGCGTTCAACTCGTGGAAACGTGTTCCTTGCGCCAGGATCGCCAGGACGAAGATCATCGCGGCGCCGATCACGCCGAAGTGCACGCGATCGCGCCGGGAGCGGAAATCGTCGGTCGATAAGGTCGCCTTCAATCGATTCATTTTCTCTCATCCGATCGCGCAACCTCGCCCGGGGTGAAGACGAGCGCCCTCATGCGGGCCGAACGACTGCGCGGATTGGCCTCCAGTTCTGGAATATCGGCAGTTCTTGAGCCGCTCCAAAGGGGGAAAGCGAGGCGTTTCATGCCGCATCGGCACTCGGGGAAACCCGGTGGACAACGGCACCGGCCGAACCACTCGGCGAAGGCCCTCTTGACCCGCCGGTCCTCCAGCGAGTGAAAGGCGATGATGGCCAGCCGGCCTTCCTGGCGCAGCACGGCGGGCGCGGCCAGGAGGAGGGCGTCGAGCTGTCCCAGTTCGTCGTTCACCGCGATGCGCAGGGCCTGGAAGGACCGGGTGGCCGGATCGATCCGGCCGCGCCGCCCTCCCTTGGCCGCGCGTATCGCCTCCGCCAGTTCCCGGGCCGATTCGAACCTCTTTCCGGCGATCGCCCGTGAGATTCTACGGGAGTCGGTTTCCTCGCCGTAACGATAGAGAATGGAAGCCAGTTCATCGGGGGCCGATTCGGCGACGATCTCGGCGGCGGTGCGCGGCAGACGAGGATCCATGCGCATGTCGGCAGGACCTGCGGAGTCGAATGAGAAGCCCCGGCTACGGTCGGCCAGCTGGTCGGACGAAAGGCCGAGGTCGGCGAGAATGCCGTCGAACCGGCCGAGCGAGGGAATGGCTTCGAAGTCTCCGTGGTGGATCGTCAGGTTTCGTCCCCGGAAACGGCCGCCCGAGATCTCCCGTTCGAATCGGGCGCAGACCGCGGGATCGCGGTCGAGGGCCACGACCTCGTGTCCGAGTTCCAGGAGGATCTCCGTGTGGCCGCCCGCGCCGGCCGTCGCGTCGAGAACCCGGCCGGGAGAGATCGAAAAGACCTCGCGCACGGCCTCGGGCATGACGGAACGGTGGACGGGAATCGTGTCCGTGCGCGGGATATCGTCGTTCGTTGCTTCGTTCATGCGGCGTTCTCTATCTCGGCGGGAAGATTATCAGATCCGGAGGTCGCCCGACAGGGATTCCGCTATCTCCTCGATGGAATTCGAAGCCTTCTCGATGTAGCCCCGCCACGTCTCGCGGTTCCAGACTTCGACCCGGTGTCCAGCCCCGATGAGCGTGATTTCCCGCTCGAGCTTGGCGGTGCGCCTCAGGAGAGGCGGCACGACGAACCGGTTCTGGGCGTCGACGGTGGCCGGGTGGGCCGAGGAATGCAGCCAACGGTTCACCTGGCGCTGGGCCCGGGAGAGATCGCTTCGCTTCTGGATTTCGCGGTCCACGAAGGACTCGAAGTCCTCGCGCCGCCAGAGAGAAAGGCAGTCGTCGAAGCCGAGGGAGATGATAAAGGACTCTCCGAGCGCCTGCCTAAAGGCCCCAGGCAGGATGATGCGTCCCTTTGCGTCGATGAGCTGTTCGTAAGTACCTACGTTCAACGCTCGGCACTCCTCCACTTTTCTCCACTCGGCTCCACCGACACGCGAATCAAAGCACCTATATTGGGACAGGTCAATCGAAAAGTTTGCAACACTTTGAAATATAGATGAAGCTATTGAATAACCTGTGGAATAGCCTGTTGAGAAACGGCGTCGGAAGTGACCCAAATTGAATTAGCGCCTTAAGAGCGGATTAAACTGGTTCAGCTTGCATTTACGCCCGGGCGCCACATGCCCGCCTTCTTCAGAAGGCGGATCACGCGGGCCAGCAGTTCAGCCGGGGAGAAGGGCTTGGTCATGTAGTCGTCGGCCCCGAGTTCGAAGGCGCGCACGATCGACTTCTCGTTGCCGACCGCCGTGAGCATCATGACCGGGAGCGCGCGCGTGGCGTGCGTCGACCTCAATTTCTCCAGGATCTCGAAGCCGTTCATCCCCGGGAGATTGACGTCGAGGATCGCGAAGGCGAAACCGCCCTCGACGGCCTTTTCGATCGCGGGTTCGCCGGCCCCGAAGTGCTCGACCGCGAAACCCTCCTGTTCGAGCCGTCGCTTCGTCACGGCCGCGATCATCGCGTCGTCCTCGACGAAGAGGATCCGGGGGCGCTCGCGACCCGCCGAGGTCTCCTCCTGCGGCGAGATCACGCGGTTGCGCCCCGTGGACTTCGCGAGGTAGAGAAGCCGGTCCGCGGCCGCGACGTTCTCG
Source organism: uncultured bacterium (assembly GCA_964637705.1). Lineage (GTDB taxonomy): Bacteria > UBA8481 > UBA8481 > UBA8481 > UBA8481 > CAZWVM01. The sequence continues at coordinate 4,049 of CAZWVM010000035.1, read as the reverse complement.
TCGACGCTCCTCTCCACGTCCGCATCCACGACGCCCGCCGAGAAGGTGAGCGGGAAGGTTCGACCGTCCTCGCTCGTGAAGATCTCGCTGCGCATCGCCTCCAGCGCCTTCTCCAGCCCCAGCCGCGCGCCCTGGGCGTTGGCGTTCGGGAAGAAGGCGACGAACTCCTCGCCGCCCCACCGCGCGAAGAAATCCGTCTTCCTCAACGCCTGCTCGACGATGCGCGCCATGCGCCGGAGCACCTGGTCGCCCGTGCGGTGGCCGTAGGTGTCGTTGACGGTCTTGAAGCGGTCGAGGTCGAGGATGGCGACGGCCAACGGCTCCCCGCTGCGCTTCGCGATCCCCTTCTGCCGCTCCAGGGCCTCGTGGAAGGCGGCCCGGTTCGCGAGCTCCGTCAGCGAATCCCGCCGCACCGCGCGCGCCTGGCTCAGGGTTCGCTGCAGGAGATTCGTCGCGGTCGTCAGGAGCACCGACGGGTTCAAGGGCTTGACGAGAAAGGCGTCGGCGCCGAGCGCCAGGCATTCCGTCCTCACCGCCGCCTCCCCCAGGGCCGAGACGACGATGACCGGGATGCCAGCGAGCGACGGCCGGTTGCGGATCCGCGTCAGGAGCGTGCGACCGTCGCCGTCCGGGAGAACGAGATCGAGGACGACAAGCGAAGGAAACTTCTCGTTCATGTGGGCCTCGGCGTCGGAGAGCCTCCCGAGCGCCGTGATCTCGCGGTTCTCCATCGAGAGGGCCTCGACGAGCAGGTCCGTCATCGCCGGATCGTCCTCGACGATCATCACGCTATGCGGCGCGTTGGCGTGGGACTCCTCCGACACGATCGACTCCAGGAGCAGGAGGAGCTCGTCGAGCCGGGCCTCGAGATCGGCCGCGGGCGCCTCCTCGACGGCACGGGCGACCTCCGTGACCCGCGGAAACCCATACGTGGCCCCGGAGCCCTTGAGCGAATGAGAGAGCCGCCGGATCGTCTTTTCCGCGTCGGTTTCGCCGGTCGAACGGGCCGCGCGCGCGTCGGAAAGGGCGCGGATCTGCGCCGCCAGACCCTGCACGTAGAATGATCTCAGTTCGTCCAGTCGAAGCCTCCCGCCGGCGGCGACCCGACGACTCCGCCGCCCCTCCATCCTACCCCGAAGGCGGACTCACTCCAAGCCTTGAAGGACGGCCTCGAGAGTTTCCACGGCGAGTTGCGCCGCGTGGCGGCTCGTCGGGGGAAGCCCCTCCAGCCGGGCCGCGACCTGCTCCGGTCCGATCGCGAGAACCGTCGACACGGGGGCGCCCTCCGCCATCTCCGCCAGGACGTCGGCGGCGGCCAGCGTGGGAGGACATCCGAGCGCCTTCCAGCGGATGCGCGCGATGCGGCCTTCTTCGACGGTCACCGCGTAGCGGAGCACGTCGCCGCAGGCGGGATTCGTCCGCTCGCAGGCCGCGGTCGCTCCGGGCAGGTCGCCCCCGAAGTGCAGCGCCGCGAAGCGCGCCTGGACGCCGGGTCCGTAGATCATGCCGGGAAAAACGGGCGATGGTGGCGAGAAGCGGGGCGTGGAGCCGTCATATCTCCACGCCCCTCACTCCTCACCCCTCACTCCTCACTCCTCACTCATCCTACCTCTTGAGCGAGAGCACTTCCTGCAGGACCTGGTCGGCCGTCGTGATGGTCCTCGACTGAGCCTGGAATCCGCGCTGGGTGATGATGAGATCGACGAACTCGACCGAGAGATCCACGTTGGAACTCTCCAGCGCCCCCGGCACGATCGTGCCCACCCCGTCGAAGCCCGGCCTCTGCGGACTGCCGTACTTCCCCGCGTTCACCGTGTCCTTGAAGAGGTTCTGGCCGACGGCGATGAGGCCCGCCGGGTTGACGAAGCCCTGGAGCGCCACGCGCGCCAGGTTCAGGCTCCGGCCGTTGTCGAAGAGGCCGATGAGGAAGCCCTCGTCGTTGAAGGAGAAGCTCTCGAGCTTGCCCGGCGGCCAACCGTTCTGCTCCTGCACGACCGCGTCGGGCTTGCGGGCGGTCTGGACGAGGTTGGTGAAGTCCAGGGAGATCGTCAGCGGATCCGCCCCTTCCGCGGGCGGCGCCGCGCCGCCCGCCTGGCTCGGGTCGAAGTAGATCCCCTGGAAGCCGTCGTTGGCCGTCAGGTTCGCCGTCGCCGCCTCGTAGGGAACCGTCGAGGCCGCGTCGTAGTTGCCGTTCGCGTCGAAGGCCAGGATCCGCGTGAAGGCGATGCGGGAGGCGTCCGGGTCCGTCGGATCGATCGCGTACATCAGCCACTTGTTCGTGCTCAGGCGCTCGAATCTCAAGGGCACGTTCCACGGCGTGCCGAGGGAGTCGTAGACCTGGATCGCCGTCGAGTAGAGGTACTCCTCCTGCTCGTTGATCGTCACCACGCTCGTGTCGCCGGAATCGGCCTGGTTGTTGTTGCCGTTGTTGCCGGTGATCTGCGAGGTGTTCGGCGTGAAGGCGAAGGTCTCCACCGTCTTGTCCACCAGCGGATTCACGTTCGGGTTCTTCGTGAGGCCGTTCGGGATGATGATGTTGACGCGATCGTCGGAGTTGTAGTTGATCTCCGCCCGGCGCGCCGGGAAGGTCGAGCCGATGTTCGGCAGGTACAAAAGGCTCGTGTCGGAGGGCCGGTAGGGCGCGTTCGCACCGTCCAGGCCGTCGCCGGTCAGCCACAGCCGCAGGTCGCCCGTCTCCGAACCGCCCTGCGCGATGTCGCGCACGCGCCAGAGGTCGCGGGCGCCGTAGGCGTTGTCCGCCGTGGCGTCGCCGTTCACATCGATCTCGGCACGGTAGAAGTCGAAGGTGTGCGCGCCCGAAAGCGTGTCCGCGGCCGCGACCGCGTCGCCGTTGAAGAAGGCGCCCCATTGGATCGTGTTCGTATCCGGGTTGATGTAGAACTGCCGCGCGCCCAGGGGCGCCCCGAAGTCGACCTCCGTGAAGGTCTCGCTCGCGCCGCCGCCGCCGCCGGAGTTGTGGACCAGGGTGATCGTGCCGACGGAACCGGCCACGTAGGGCCGCCGCGGCGCCGCTTCCGTAACGCCCGAGGGGAACCCGCCGTCGATCGCCGTCGCCGAGGTTCCGTTCGCGATCGTCGTGGAAAGCTCGCCGCCGAAGCGCCGGAAGGTCTGATACGTTCCCTGGACCGTCATCGCCGCCGTCACGCGCGTGCCGTCGTTGAATCCGCCCATGTAGATCTGCCCGGTCGTCGGGTTCACCATGAACTTGTTGCGGTAGATGCTCGTCGAGAGCCCGCCCGCGACGAGCGCCGCGTCGTAGGCCATCTCGGTCCAGGTCTGAGTCGTCGCGCCGTTCGTGACGGTCAGCGACATGGAGCCCGGCACGTAAAAGGCGGAGCGATCCACGGTCGCCGTCGAGGTTCCGGCCAGCGAAACGCCCTCGGCCCCCTGGTTCGCCACCGCCCCGAACTCCTGCGTCACGGTACGCCCGTTCGGGACGGACCGCGTGTTCGTCGGCCTGAGCTCGTAGTCGTAGGTCACGATCGCGTTCAGGCCGTTCGGGAGGGCCGAGGCGAGCGTGATGACGCCGTTGTCCGGGTCGAGCTTGAACTGGGTGGCGCCGGCGGTGAAGGCCGTGGTGTTGGAGATCCTCTGGTACTCCACGCCGTCGATGTAGAGCTTCAGGGAATCCGAGTCCGTGCCCGTGGTCGTGGACATCCTGCCGTCGGCGGACGGGTTCGAACGCGTCGAGTCGATGATGTTGCCGTGGGCGAGTTGCAGCTTCGTGCGGTCGGCCGAGATCTTCGAGATCACCTCGTTCGTCACGCTCTCGATGTACTGAACCGGGACGCCCAGGCCGTCGCCGGGCATGACCCCGTTCCCCGCCCAGGAGGTCCCGGTCTGGAAGACCGCGTCCTACGTGAAGCCGTTCGGGTAGGTGCCGCCGGCCAGGGCCGTCGAGGAAAGAGGCGCGTTCGGCACGCGGATCGTCACGTCCCAGAGCGACGGATCCAGGGCGTTCGCCGTCGTCGTGACCGACGAGATCCGCGAGTCCTCCTCGAACTGGATCGAGTCGCCGTCGCCGTTGG
>CAZWVM010000034.1:0-23380 GCA_964637705.1 uncultured bacterium | reverse complement strand
GGCCCCGGTCGAGGGACTCCTTCGCGCCCTGGGCCGTGCGGTTCGAGGCGGACGTGGCCGTCAGCATTCCGAGGAAGCCGCAAAGGCCAGAGAAGAATCCGCCGGTCAGGAAGGCGACGGGCACGAGCGGCGACTGCAGGCCGAAGTAGGCCATGACGACGAGAATGAGGGTGAGGACGATGAAGACTTGTCCGACAACGACGTACTGGCGCCTGAGATAGGCCATGGCGCCCTGCTTGACGAAGCCGGCGATCTCGATCATCCGGGCGCTACCCGGGTTCGCCTTCATCATCAGCTGATAGAAGACGTAAGCCATGATCAGGGCGCTGACGGCACCGACCGGAGCGACCCAGAAGAGCGGATGGAGACTACCCATGATGGACCTTCACCTCGAACCTGCGATTCCCTGGTCTGCACTTGTCGGTTCCGTCGGCAGGGATCACCCCGGAACAGCGGAGTATCATACGGAAAGACGCTTCCATGTCAAAGGAAATGAAAGCGTTGGACGGGGGGCGCCGAGCGCAGGCCGGAGGGGCGTGAGGCGCAGAGCATCGGGCGACTGATGGGATCGCGCGAGGTCAGTCCGCCCTTAGCCTCTCCTCGAGCCCGTCGAGTTCCTCGGCCAGCTCCTTCGGCAAACGATCGCCCAGGGAGGCGTAGTGTTCACGAATCGAGGCGGTTTCCTCGAGCCACTTCGCGCGGTCGACCGCGAGGAGTTCCTTCATCGTCTCAGGGGAGACGCCGAGACCCGCCGTATCGACGGCGCCCTCGGCCGGCACGTAGCCGATCGGCGAGGAGACGGCCTGCCCCGCGCCCTCGGTCCGCTCGAAGATCCACTTGAGGACGCGGCTGTTCTCGCCGTAGCCCGGCCAGAGGAACTTCCCGTTCTCTCCCTTGCGGAACCAGTTGACGGTGAAGATCTTCGGCAGTTTCGTCTCGTCGGTCGCCTTGCCGACCTTCAGCCAGTGGGCGAGGTAATCGGCCATGTGGTAGCCGCAGAACGGGAGCATGGCCATGGGATCGCGCCGGACTCCGGCCTTCAGGCCGATCGCGGCCGCCGTCACTTCGCTGCCGATGGTCGAGCCCATGAAGACGCCATGCCGCCAGGAACGCGCCTGGTGGACGAGGGGGATCGTGGAGGGGCGCCGGCCGCCGAAGATGATGGCGGAGATCGGAACGCCGGCGGGGTTCTCCCACTCCGGGTCGATGGCCGGGCACTGGGTGGCCGGGGCGGTGAACCGCGCGTTGGCGTGGGCGGCGGGCTTATCGCCGCCGCGGTCCCACTCCTTGCCGGTCCAGTCGATGATGCGGCCCGGGGGCGCGTCGTAGCCGATGCCTTCCCACCAGACGTCTCCGTCCTCGGTGAGCGCCACGTTGGTGAAGATGGAGTTCCGCTCGACGGAACGCATCGCGTTGGGATTGGTCTCCTTGGAGGTGCCCGGCGCGACGCCGAAGAACCCGGCCTCGGGGTTGATCGCGTAGAGGCGTCCGTCGGCGCCGAACTTCATCCAGGCGATGTCGTCGCCCACGCATTCGACCTTCCAGCCGGGAATCGTGGGGATCATCATCGCGAGGTTGGTCTTGCCGCAGGCGGAGGGGAAGGCGGCGGCCACGAACTTCTTGCGGCCGGAGGGGTTGGTGATGCCGAGGATGAGCATATGCTCGGCGAGCCAGCCCTCGTCGCGGGCCTGGACCGAGGCGATGCGCAGGGCGAAGCACTTCTTGCCCAGGAGCGCGTTTCCGCCGTAGCCCGAGCCATAGGACCAGATCGTCCGCTCCTCGGGGAAGTGGCTGATGTACTTCTTCTCGATGGGAGCGCAGGGCCAGGCGGCGTCTTTCTGGCCGGGCGCGAGCGGCGCGCCGATGGAGTGAAGGCAGGGCACGAACTCGCCGTCGGAGCCGAGCGCCTCCAGGACCTTCGTCCCGATCCGGGTCATGATCCGCATGTTGACGACGACGTAGGGGGAGTCGGTGATCTCGATGCCGATCTTTGAGATCGGGGAGCCGACCGGGCCCATCGAGAAGGGGATGACGTACATCGTGCGGCCCTTCATGCAACCGTCATAGAGCGCGGTCATCGTCTTCTTCAGTTCGGCCGGATCGATCCAGTTGTTCGTCGGGCCGGCGTCGGACTGGCTTCGGGAGGCGATGTAGGTGCGGTTCTCGACGCGCGCGACGTCGGAAGGATCGCTGCGGAAGAGGAAGCAGCCGGGCCGCTTCTCTCCGTTCAGCTTCATGCCCATGCCGCTCGCGACCATCTCGGCGAGGAGACGATCATACTCGGCCTGGGAACCGTCGCACCAGACGACGCGGTCGGGCCGGGTCAACGCCGCCGTATCCTTCACCCACTGCTCCAGTTTCGCGTGTGCCATCGTCTCCACCTTCTTTCGTTTTTGTGCTTCGGCGCCCTTGTTGCGCGACGAGGAAAGTTCGGGGCAAGGTAGCAGATGTGGGTCAAATCGCAATCGTAAAGAGAGAGAAAAGAGGCCTCTTTGTGAACCACGTTCACAAGCGGGAGACGCGAAGCGATTGGAAGAAACCTTGGGGTGCGCGTGGACGGTGGAAGACGCAGACCGAGCATGGCTTGTGCGAGTTCGAGAGCGCGGATTCTGCGGACGATCGTTTCCACGCTTGTGGAGGCCGGCCTTCGCCGGTACAATCTCCGGACGCTTCGACGGGCCTTCCGAGGCCGAGGAAGGACTTGAATCATCATGCCGAACGTCTCTCTCATCAACATTCGGATCAGCAATACGGTCTTCATGCCCCTAGGCCTGCTTCACATCGCTTCGGAACTGGAACAGCACGGATTCACGGTGCAAGTTCAGGATGTCTTCACTTACGAACCGGACGAGAGCGTTCTCCAACGCGTCGTGGACTTCCGGCCGGGTTACGTCGGTTTCTCGATCGTGACACCGACGGTATCGAAGACCCGGGGCTTCCTGGAACGCTTGAGGAAAAGGCTGCCGGAGGCGGTGTATTTCGCGGGCGGGGTGCATCCGACGGTGGCGCCCGAGAAGACGATGGAGGATCTGGGCCTGTCCTTTGTCGTGGTCGGCGAGGGCGAAATGACGCTTCGCGAGGCCTTGCAAAACCTGGAGGCCGGTCAGTCGCTCGAGGGCGTGGCGGGGCTGATGCGCCGCGATGAGAGCCGGCGGCTCGTGCTCGAACCGCCCCGTCCTCTCGTTGCCGATCTCGATTCCTTTCCCCTTCCCGCGCGTCATCTCGTCGACGTGAACAAGTATTTCATCGCGCCCGGCTATATCCGAAGCTATTTCCTGGACCGCGTCGCGAACGTGCTGACGAGTCGAGGGTGTCCCATGCCCTGCGTCTTCTGCTGCAGCCACCTGCTCTCGGGACGAAAAGTCCGCCGGCGGCGGCTGGAGTGCGTGATGGCGGAGATCGACTCGCTGATCGATCACTACGACCTGGACGGAATCTACATCAGCGACGAAACCTTCACTTTCCGAAGCGAGTGGGTGCTGGGATTCTGCGAGGAGATCGAGAAGCGAGGTCTGCCCTGGGGTTGCGCGACCCACGTCGGCCTTGTCGACGACCGCCTGGTCAAGCGTATGCGCGAAGCCGGTTGCATCCAGGTCGATACCGGCGTGGAGAGCGGCTCAAACCGCGTTCTGAAGACCATCAAGAAACAGATTACGGACACGGAGATCCGCGAGACCTTCGCACTCTACCGCCGCCATGGCATCCGGACGTTCGCCACCTTCATGGTCGGCAACCCGGAGGAGACGAAGGAGGACATCCTGCTGACGCGCGATCTGATCCGCGAGATCCGACCGACCTACACCCTCTTCTCGTGGTTCACGCCCTTCTACGGAACGTCGACATTCGAATGGATGAGGGAGAACCGGCAGGACCTGAAAATCGAAAACGTTCTCGAGAGCTATGATTTCATCACGTCCGACAGCCCGCCGGTCAATCTGACGAACATGACGGACCAGGAACTGGTGGAATCGCGGTCTCTGCTCCAGCGCACGGTCTTTCTCCAGAATTATCTATCCGCCTGCACGCTTCACAACATCCGCTACATCCTGGCGGCGCTTTTCTGGAGCTGTTTCGATCCACAGGGGATGGCGAAGGCGCTGTGGACGGCCTGTCGCCGCCGCTCCGCTGAATATTTCGTCTATTTCGTTTTCTATTCCTATCAACGGCACCTGGTCGCCCGCCACGATCGTCGCGGCGCCGCGCGTCCACCTCGTCCTGCGCTGTCCCGAAGCTGATTCCATGGATCGATCTTGGAACGCGAGACCGGCGGGCATGAGCCTCTTGCGATGGCTCGTCATCCTCGGCCTGCCGTGCCTGGCCTTCTTTCCCGGCTTGGCGGACGGTGTGCCGAACGCGGCCCGTCTCGAGCGCGTCGTTCCCGACGAGGTGGCGCGGTGGGAGGTGGCACGGCTCATCCAGGAGGACCGGCTGAAGTTCCAGGAGATCCTGTCTCAGGGCGGTTACACGAATTACGAGGCTTACAAGCAGGAACTGCGAACCGAGCGAACATACCGGATCACAGACGGCGCGGGTCGCAGCTACGAGTTGACTCGAAGCCACGTGAATTACCTGAAGAGGGTCATCTTCGGTTCGAGCTTCGGAGACGAGACGAAGACGGTGACAGCCCTGAACATGATCAAGACGACGCGGGGCAATCCGCATTGGTTTCTGTATGGCGGATCCTACCTCTATGTTTGCGCCCTTTTTCTGGGAGCGGGTTGGGCCGTCGGCTACCTGGTTCCCGGCGACGTCGCCTCTCTCGTCATGAACGCCGATCAGATCACGCGCCTTTTCCTGCTGATCAAGCTCGTCAACCTTCCCGCGTTCATCGTCTCGACGTGGCTCGTGGGCCGGCTGGCTCGCCGCTTGATCGCGGATCGCCCCGGCGTGGAACTGATCGCCGCGGCCCTTTTCGCGGTCACGCCGGTCTACACGAGTTTTCTGCACGTCGCCAAGCCCTACATCATCAGCCAGGCATACGTCTTGGCGGCCCTCTGGTTTCTGCTGCAGTGGTGCGACGACCGTCGCCGTCTCTCGCTCGCGGCGGCGGGCGTCTTCTGGGGTCTTGCGGTCGGCTCGAACTATTTCTTCGTGGTATACGTGATTCCCTTCCTCGTCATCTACGCCCATCGCGGCCGTGGAACGGGCAGTGCGGTCCATGAGATGGCGGGTGCCGCGCGGGTTTTCGCCTGGCTCTCGTTGATCGGCGCCATGACGTTTTTCGTGGTCAATCCCTTCTGGTTGCCTTCCTTCCGCGAGGTGATGCATGAACTGTTCGTCCAGACGGGGCCCAAGCGCATGGGGCACGGACCCTGGGCGAATTTCCTCTACTTCTTCGTGAGGCCCGTCTTCACGATCGGCCTGCCTGCCACGGTTCTTTCCTACGCGTTCCTCGTCGGGGCCGTGCGCCGCCGCACCCTCTTGGGCATGATGGCCCTGGTCACGGTCCTGGTCTTCGGTGTCGCCTTGTCCCTCTTGTGGAACATGAAACCCCAGGCGATCGCGGGTCTGGAGGATCTGCCCATCAACGAGCACTATGACGGGTTCACTGTGCATCTCTGGCTTCTCCTCCTGGTCGTCCAGGGGTTCGTCTCAGTCCACGTTCGTCGACCGCTCCTCGCCGCCGCTCTTTGCAGCCTGGTGTTACTGTCCAACGTGGCTTCGAGCGGATACGTGATCGCGCGGATTGCGCATTACGAGGAGGACTACACGGCGGCGGGGAGATGGATCGAGCAACACGTGCCACGGGGCGAAAGCATCCAGCCGCTGGCCTGCTTTGACGAGCCGGTGACGCGGGAGGAACGGCGCGGGCTCACGGCCCAGATGCTGATGCCCTTCTTCAGCCTTCTCGACTACCGGGTGGAGTATCCACCCTACGCGCTCGAAGACGTCGATTCGTTCGCAATGCACGTCGTTCTTCGCGACCGGCTGGCGGAATCGGATCCCGCGTTCCAAGAGCAATTCGAGCGCGTTTATGCGTCTCGCCAGGGCCATCCGGTGCTCAACGTGCTCTTCCATCGATACGGGGTCGATCTCCAGCCGATTCTCATCTACCGCCGCGTCGCGACCGCGCGGCCGTGACGGAAAGGGAGGAAGTCGGATGGAGGTGAATCGCCGAAGGGAGTGGCCTCTCGTTCTCGCCCTGATGGTCCTCATCGTGATCGCCGGGAGCGCCCACAACCTGCTTCAGCTTGCCAAATACGGTCTGACGCTTTCGAGTGACACCTACCTGACGCTGGTGCCCGACGAGTATTACAAGATGGTGGAGGTCCAATCGGCGATGAAGGGATTCTTGCTCGTCGGGGATCCTTTCCTGCGGGAGGAACAATACGCGCCCGCCTCGAACACGCCCTACGGGCCGGCGTTGGCGGGCCTGGCCCTGAAAGCGACGGGGATTTCGGTGGGAACCTCTTCGTGGCTTCTCGACGTGCTCGTCCCTCCCTTGATGCTGCTCCTCGTCTTCTGGCTGTTCGGACGCCTTTTTCCGGAGACCTCGCGCCGCACATCCTGGATCCTGGCCTTTCTTTTCACCCTTGTCTTCCTGATGGCGCCCTCGCAACGAGGATTGATGCGATATATGGCCTGCCAGGCGACGCAGCCGGTCTTCATTCTCTTGTTTCTGGGTGGGGCGATCCATTTCGGTTCGGGCGTGACCCGTCGCGAATATGCGGGGCTCCTGATCCTGAATTGCGCGATGCCCTGGCTCGACCCGTGGTTCGGTCTGGTTCTGGGCGGCACGCATATACTCGCGATGATCGCGTGCCTTATCCAGGGGCGTCGCGAACGGGCAGCCGACTTCGGCCTGATCTTTCTGGCGTCGGTCGCGGGCGGCCTGCCCGAGGCATTGCGGCTGATGGACCTGGGACCTCGCCCCGGCTTCGCACTCCTCATGGACCGCCAGGGCCGCCTCGTGACACACCTTCCGAATTATCCTGACTACCTGGTTTGGATGGCGATTCTCGGCGTCGTGGCGCTGGTCGCCTGGAAGGCAGGGTTGATGCCCTCCCCGAATCAACACGCCGCGTATGCGGGATTGATGCTCGCGGTGTGCACGGGCGTTTATTTCCAGAACCTGGTCACGGGCCGGCGCTTTTATTTCCAGGGGGAGCACATCGCGGGGAAGGCCCTGGTCGGTGCCGGCCTTCTTGTCAGCGTCATCGCGGCGCGCGCCGCGATGCGCATGGAATCGCGTCGCCGAGCTTTCGTTCTCGGCGTGATGGTCCTCATGGCCATCGTACACCATGGATCGATGATACGCGAGGTGACGCGATGGGCGACGCCCGCCGCCGCTTTCGATCCCGTTTACGGCTACGACGGTCTGCAGGCACAACGCGTCTACGGGCCTTCATTCGCGTGGTTGCGCGAGAACGCTCCGGACACGGCGGTCGTGCTGGCCGACCCGGTCAACGACATGATCCTCCGGCTCGCGGCCGACAAATACTCCTACTCGTCGCAGTACGCGATCTACATTTCGACGGACCAGGAGCAGTTTATCGAACGCTACTGGCCTTTCCTCTGGGCGCGTGGCCGGTCGAGGATACCGACGGCTCCGGACCCCGTGTGGTCGATGGATCGCCACCTGGAGAACTACAATCCGCGCGACTGCGGGATCATCTACGGCAGCATCGTCGCCGCCCTTCCTCACCGCCTCCGCGTCAATGCCTTCCTCGCACGCCTGGGATTGCCGCCTTTATACGATGCGGAACAGGCTCGAGCGAACCTGCAGGCCCGCATCGACTCGATCTACAGCGGCTACGAGGACTACGTGGAGAAGCATCCGATCGGGGGCATCGCCGACCTGCTTCGCTATTCCTGCGACTACGTGCTGTGGGGTCCCCAGGAGCGCCATTTTCAGCCGGCCTACCAACCCGACACCGACACCACGCTCCGGCGCGTCTTTCGTGACGAGGCGAACGGCGTGGACGTCTTCGCGGTCCTTTGAAATGTGCGGAATCTGCGGCTTCCTGGGCCGTTTCGACCGGGAGCGGATCGGGCCGATGACGGACGCCTTGTCTCACCGGGGACCTGACGATCGGGGGATCTTCGTCGAGCCGTCTCAAGGCATCGCCCTCGGCCACCGCCGTCTCTCCATCATCGACCTCGCCGGCGGCTCCCAGCCGATATACAACGAGGACGAGAGCGTGGTGGTCGTCTTCAACGGCGAGATCTACAATTACATCGAACTGCGAGAGGAACTGAGACGCAAGGGGCATATTTTCCGCACGAATTCCGATACCGAGACAATCGTGCACCTCTACGAGGAGGATGGGGATCGTTTTCCGGAGCGGTTGAACGGTTGTTTCGCGATCGCCCTGTACGACCGCCGGCTCAGACGCCTCTATCTCGTTCGTGACCGTCTCGGGATTCGCCCCGTTTACTATTGGAGAGGATCCGATGGTTTCATCTTCGGCTCCGAACCGAAGGCTCTTTTCGCGAGCGGCTGCGTGCCCAAGGAACTGGACCGGGAATCCCTGGCCTCCTTTCTGCGCCTTCGCTATGTTCCCGGTCCCCGTTCCCTTTTCGCGGGCCTCAAGAAGCTTCCCCCCGGCCATTTCCTGTGCGTGACTTCTCCCGACGCATCGCCGGAACTGAAGTGCTACTGGAACATCGACGAGACGCCGATCGCCCCGCGTTCGGATGACGATTGCGTGGAGGCCTTCGACGATTTGCTGCGCGACGCGGTGCGCCTGCGCATGCGCAGTGACGTGCCCGTCTCCGCCTTCCTCTCCGGCGGCCTCGATTCCTCCCTCGTCGTCCGTCTCATGGCCGAGTTCGGCACGGTCTACCGGACCTACTCGATCGGGTTCCGGCTTCCCATCGACGAGAACGCCCTCGCGCGCTCCCTCTCCTCGCGCCTCGGCATCCCGCACCGCGACATCTTCGTCGAGAAGAACGGGCACCGCGACCTGCCGCGCGTCGTGGGGCGGATGGACGAGCCGGTCGGGGACGTGATCATCCTGCCGACGCACACGCTGGCGGAGGAGGTCTCGCGGGAGGCGAAGGTCGTGATGACGGGGGAGGGCGCGGACGAGGTCTGGGCGGGCTACCTGCACCACTTCACCCTCCATTACCTCAACGACGCGGCCCGCCGCCGGCCCTCGGCGCTCCTGGCCGGTTCCGGGCTGGCCTCGCGCCTGCCCCTGAAGGCGCTCTCGGCGATCTTCCCCTACCCGGCGGAGTTGGGCGCGAAGGGCAGGGAGAAACTCGTGAAACTGCTCGCCCAGGCTCAGCGTCCGCGCGAGGCCTACCTGCTCTTCGCGACCTTCGCGACCTCGGATCAGGCGGCCCGGCTCCTGGGCCTCGCCCGGCCGCCCGCTCTGCCCCCCGTCTACGACCGCTTGAACGACGCGGAGCGGTCGATACTCGCGCGGATCCTCGCGGTGGAGAGGCGCTCGTGGCTGCCGGACTACACGCTCTGCAAGCAGGACACGCTCACGATGGCGAATTCGCTGGAGGGACGCGTGCCCTTCCTGGATCACCGGATCGTGGAGTTCGCGGCGTCACTGCCGGACGACCAGAAGGTTCGCATGTTCCGTGCGAAGTATCTCCTCAGGAAGGTCGCGGCGAAGTATGTCGGACGCGAGACCGCGTGGCGGAAGAAGAAGGCCTTCTACATCCCGACGGAGCAGGTTTTCGGGGACGAATACGAACGGATGGCCGAAGAGAGGTTCACCGAGGAGACGATTCGGCGGCACGGAGTCTTCGAGCCGGAGGCCTTCCGCGAGATCGTGTCCGGCGCCGGTCGGGAGATTCTTGACAACAAGCTCAGGAACAACCTGATGATCTTCCAGATGTGGTACGAGAGGAATTTCTGGCCATCATGAAGACGAGGCCCCGGATCGAGCCGGGGCCCCGCCGTTCGCCGGGGTCTACTTCAGAAAATAACCCTTCTTGGACTTCTTCGCTCCGATGGAGCGAAGTGCGGCATAGACCCTGAGCAGGGGGTTCTTCGTTCTGGCCTTCCACCCCTTCTTGACGACCAAGTCGAGAATCTGCCGCGCCGCGAGGGGCGCAGGGGCGGTCTGGAGCACCTGCTTCACGATGAGAGGAAGTCCGCGGGAGCCGGCCCGGACCCCGGTCGACCTTCGGCCCGCGCGTGCCCGCCCGCGTCCGGGTTTCCGGCCGGACTTGCGGGGGACCGGTCGCGCCGGAGACCGCGAGAGGGACGTCTCGAGCTTCGCGACGGCCTTTTCGACCCTGGCGAGCTCCGCCGCGAGACGGGCGCCCTTCTTCTTCAGCTCGGCGAGTTTTCCAAGCACCTTCTTCTTGCGCATCAGATCCCGGAGTTGCTCCTCTGAAAGCCGGCTCAGAATCTTGAGTGATATGCCCATATGGGCCTCCTTCGTCATCCCCTTGAGTCTGTTAATCGTAGTCGAACGGCGGTTTCCGTCAAACTATTAAACCGTCTCGGCGTCGCGCGAGCACGTCGATGTTCATGTTCCATCCCAGCAGCGACTGAGCCGCGTAGGCGGCGTGGAAAAAAACCTTCTGGGGAGGGGTGAGACCGATTCTTTCGATCCGGTAGTTGCGCCCCCGGAGGGTGACTGTCTCGAAACCGTGTCGCTCGAGAAACGATATGAGCGCGGATCTCGTGAAATACGTGATGTGTTCCAGGGGGAAAAGACGTTCGACGGGGCCGTTGAAAAGGCCTCCGGAGATGCGGTAGACCATGGTGCCGGTGATGTTGATCAGGTTGACGAGATCGACCGTCGAAACGTAGAGCAGACCTCCGGGCTTGAGAATCCTCCGGGCTTTCTGCAGGAAGAGGGCGGGGTCTGGCAGGTGCTCGATGAAATCGATGGCGCAGACCACGTCAAAAGAGGAGTCGGGCAACTCGAGCGTCTCGAAGAAGCCGCACCTCATCGGAATGCCGTGGCGATTTGACAGGGCCGTGCAGAAGGAATCGATCGCTTCGACCCCGAGCACCTCGAATCCCTGATCGCGGGCAAGCCTGAGCATTTCGCCTCGCCCGCTCCCCAGGTCCAGCCAACGCCCCGCCGATTTCCATCGAAAAATCGCATCCGCAGCGCGTCGAAAATCGGGATGAATCCGCTCGTCCGCAAAATAGTCCCTCGATTCGTAGGCCCCGCTTCGGTAAAGCCGATCCAACGCTTCGGGTGAGGGTTTGGGATCGACAAACTCGGCTGCGCAAGCGATGCAGCGGCGGATTTCGCGTTCCTTCAACCGGAATTTCACCGGTGTGTTCGGATTTTCGCAAAGGGGACAGGGACGTCCCGGGCGCGGCGGCATGCACGACTCCTATCGGGTTTTCCGGCGCCGTGGACGGCGCACGGAGAAACGATTCTAGCGCGGAAAGGAGAAAAGGAAAGGATCGCGTGATTTTGGGGTGTCAGAGACGCGCGTGCAGGACGGCTTTGACCTCGCCGGACGTCAATGAAACCGGGTTCTGCTTCATGTCGGGTCGGGCGGCGAGTTCGTCGGCGGCCGCGGCGTCGAGGCCGAAGGAGGAAAGCCGGGGCAGTAAGAGCCGTTCGGACCAGGATTCGAGGGTCCGGACGAGATCGCCGAGCGGGTCGTTCGAAGGAACGACCTGCCCGGACTCCGCCATCATCCGTCCGACACGGGCATACTTCGCGAGGGCCGGGCTCGACGGTTCGCGCGCCTCGAGGGCCGCGATGTTCGCCGCGACGGCCGGCGCGAGGAGCGTGCCGCAGACCGCACCATGGGGGGCGGCGTAGCGGGCGCCGATCGGGCCGGCGAGGCCGTGGACGATGCCGAGCCCGGCCTGCGCGAGTACGACGCCCGAGAGGAAGGCCCCGTAGAGCATCGCGCCGCGCGCCTCGATGTCGTGCGCCGCGGGACCGTGGACCGCGAGCAGCGCGCTCGCGATCCGCTCCATGCCGTCCCGGGCCAGGGCGTCGGTGAGCGGCGACGACCGGGGCGAAACGAAACCCTCCAGGAGCTGCGTGAAGGCGTCCGCGCCGCACGCCGCCGTCACGGCGGGAGGGCAGGCCAGCGTCAACTCGGGATCGAGAACCGCGACGTCCGGGACGAGGTTGTCGTGGCGGATCGAACGCTTGAAGCCGCCGGGACCGATGCGGGAGAGGACCGCGTTCTTGGAGGCCTCGCTGCCCGTCCCGGCGGTCGTGGGCACGGCGATGAACGGGACCTTGATCCCGTCGTGCGGACGTGATCCGGGCAGTCCCTCGAGGTGTTCGACGACGCTGTGCCCGTGGGGCAGCATCGCCGAGACCGCCTTGCCGGCATCCATGACGCTGCCGCCGCCGACGGCGATCACGACGTCGATGCCTCGTCCGCGACAGGCGCGCACGGTCTCGTCCACAAAGTCCGGGGAGGGTTCGCCCGCGACGCACGCCTCGTGGACCTCGAGCCCCGCCGCGCGCCAGGCCGAGACGAGAGACGCGCGCCGCCCGTTCCCGTCGAGGGAGGCGCCGCCCGAGACGAAGAGCACGCGCGAGCCGAACCGCTCCGCGAGCGCGGGGAGCTGCGCGACCGAACCCGCGCCGAAATGGAGGCGGGGAAGGCCCGAGAAGACGAACGGGCCGAGCGACATCAGAAGGAGGAGGGGAAGAGCAGACGGTAGCGGACGCCCTTCCGGGGCTCGGCCATCCACTCCGCGACGGCATCGCGCCAGGCGAGGTAGTGAGGGGTCGCGCGGTGGGCCTCGATATCCGACTCCGAACGGTAGGCCTCGTAGAGGAGGAACGCCGCGGGATCCTCGGCGCTCTGCGTGACGTCGAAGCGCAGGTTGCCCGGCTCCCTCACCGATGCCTCGTGGTTCCTTCGCGTCGCCTCGATGAACTCCGCGACGTGCTCCGGTTTCACCTTCACCATGACGGTCGTGACGATCATGGGGAGATGATAGCGAATGGGGGAGCGGTTAGGCAAAAGGAGAGTGAGGAGTGAGGAGTTGCTCCTCACTGATACATAGCCATTGACCGGTTTCATGAATCGACGGAAACTCTCCCGCATGAGACTCATTCTTTTCGGGCCTCCCGCAGGGGGCAAGGGAACGCAGGCGGAGCGGCTGAAGGGACACTACCGGATCGCCCACATCTCCACGGGCGAGATGTTTCGCCAGGCCTTGAAGGCCGGGACGCCCCTGGGAAAGGAAGCCGAGGGCTACATGAAGGCCGGGGACCTCGTCCCGGACGAATTGACGATCCGGATGGTGCAGGAGCGCCTGAAGCAGGCGGATGCCGCCAACGGATTCATGCTCGACGGGTTCCCGCGCACCCTGCCGCAGGCCGAAGCCCTGGAGAAGGCGCTCGCCGCGCAGAACGTGAAGATCGACGCTGTTGTCCTCGTGGACGTGCCGGACGAGATCATCACGGAGCGCATCACGGGCCGCCGCTCGGACCCGGTGACGGGCAAGATCTACCACCTGAAGTTCGATCCGCCCCCCGCCGACGTCGTCCCGCGCCTGGTCCACCGGCCCGACGATTCGGAGTCGGTCGCGAAGGCCCGCCTGAAGAAGTACCACGACGAGACCGAGCCCGTGATTCCCCTGTACGAGAAGAAGGGGATTCTCAAGCGCGTCAACGGCCTGGGCACGCCGGACGAGGTCTTCAAGCGGATCACCTCGATACTCGGCTGAGCGCCGCGGCGCGTCCTTTGCGGCCGCCCCGTGACCGCTGAAGCGAGGCTCCGGCTCTTTTTCGGCGTTCCCGTGGAGGAACCGCTGCGCGCCGCGCTGTGCGGGGCGATCGCCCCGGTCGAGGAGAGGCCGTCGCCGGTCCGCTGGACGAAGCCCGATCAACTCCACGTGACCGTGCTTTTCCTCGGTGATGTCGCGGTCGGCCGGGTGGACGAACTTTCCGGCGCCGCCGGGGACTGCGCCGCGCGTTTCCCTCCGGGCCCTCTCTCGTTCGAAGGTTTCGGATCCTTTCGCCGCGCCGACGGTGCGATTCTCTGGGCGGGAGCGAAGGGCGAGTGGATCGAGGCGCTGGCCCGCGCCGCGTGGGAGGCCTGTCGCGCTATCGCCCCGGAGGCCGATGAACCGCGCCGACCCTTCCGTCCCCATGTCACGATCGGCCGGGCCCGGTGGCGGAACGGCCGCCGGCGGGAGACGGAGGACGTTCTCGCGGCGCTCGAAACCATGACGCCGCCGGCGGCGGTTCAGGAGGCGACGCGCCTCGTTCTCTATCGGAGCGAACTCACGCCGCAGGGGCCGGTCCATACCGAGACCGGCTCGTGGAGTCCCCCGGGCTGATTCTCAGACGGTCCCGTCGAGGAACTCGCGGGCCCAGACCTCGGCGGCGAGAAGAATGAAGAGTGACTCCTTCACATTGACTTGCCTGCTCGCGTGTCGATCGAGCATGGCGGTCACGACCTCGGGCCTGAACCAGCCGCGCGCCCGCGCCCGCTCGGAGAGGAGGATGGCCCGGGACCACTCGCCGGTCTTTCCGCGGAACCACTCGTCGTAAGGCGGCGTGAACCCCTGCTTCTTCCGGTGCACGAATTCGGGGGGCAGGAATCGGCCGAGGAGCCTCTTGAGGATTCGTTTCGTCTGCCGTCCCCGCACGCGGGCCGACGCGGGCAACCGGCGTTCCGCCCACTCCCCGAGCGCCGGATCGAGGAAAGGCGAGCGCACCTCCAGGGCATTGGCGGAGGACGAGATGTCGGACTTGGGGCAGAAGACATCGGCCAGCTGCACCCGGATGTCGGCGCGCCGGGCTCCCTCGACGGGATCCGGCACGTCCGCCGCCCGCGCGATGACGCGCCTCGGTCCCTCGGCGTCGATCTCCTCGTCCGAGGGCCGCGCTCCCGGGAGGAGCAGTTCGTCGGCCACGGCCATGGGGTAACGGGTGCGCCAGAAGGCATAGCTCCGGTCGGCGGGACCCAGGGCGAGGACGGAGAAGAGTCGCACGAGACGGTCGGCGCTGCTGCGGCCATCGGGCCGACCGAGCGCCGCGGCGGTCGCAGAGATGGCCGCGCGCCAGGGCGAGGGCAGGAGGCGGAAGGGGCGGGCGGCCTGCAGGGGCAGGTAGGTATGGTAGCCGCCCGTCAGCTCGTCGCCTCCGTCGCCGGAGAGAACGACGGTCACGTGCCGCTTGGCGGCTCGCGCGACCGCGTAGGTCGGCACGCAGGACGGATCCCCGAACGGCTCCCCGTAGCGTTTCATGAGGAGCGGCAGGGTTTCGGCGACGTCGAAGTCGATCTCGACGGCCTGGTGCTCGGTCTCGAAACGGCGCGCCGCCTGTGCCGCGTACGCGCTTTCGTCGTACTTCGTGCCCGGGAAGGTGACGCAATAGGTCTTGATGTCGGCGATGCCGGCTTCGCGGGCGGCCGCCACGACCAGGGTCGAATCGATGCCGCCGGAGAGGTAGAAACCGAGCGGACGCTCGGAGACCTGCTGAAGCTTCACCACCTCGACGAAGCGGGACCAGAGTTCCTCCTCGGCCTCGCGCTCCGGCAGGGGCCGGTCGGGGAGGGGGAGATCCCAGTAGCGCCGCACGGCGACGCGCCCGTCTTCGATCGTGAGGTGGTGGGCGGCCGGGAGCCTGTTGACGCCCTCGAGGATCGTTCGCGGGGCGATGGGAGACTGGAGACAGAGGTAGCGGTAGAGCCCGAGCCTGTCGACTTTCCGATCGCCGGGAAGAGCCGCGAGCAGTGACGCCATCTCGCTGGCGAAGTAGTAGCGCCCGTCGCGCTCGGCCCAGACGAGGGGTTTCTCGCCGTAACGGTCGCGCGCGGCGAAGAGGCGCCGGCGTTTCGCGTCCCAGATGACGAAGGCGAAGACGCCCCGCAGGTCGTGGACCATCTCGGGGCCCTTCTCCTCGTACAGGTGCACGAGGACTTCCGTGTCGCTCCGGCTCTTCATCACGTGGCCGCGATCGACGAGAAGCGCGCGGAGGCCGGCGAAATTGTAGATCTCGCCGTTGAAGGTGATCCAGACGGTGCCGTCCTCGTTGGAGAAGGGCTGGTGCCCCCCGGCGATGTCGATGATCGAGAGGCGGTGGTGGGCGAGGCCTGCCGTTCCGTCGAGGTGAAAGCCAATGTCGTCCGGGCCGCGGTGCTCGAGGGCCGATGCCATGCGCTCGAGTTCCTCGCGGGTCGGCGGAGGGCCCGCGGGGGCGAGGACGGCGGCGATGCCGCACATCACGATGTCACCCGGCCGCCGCGCTCCAAGGGCGCGCGACCGCGAACGGAGGTCGGGAACGGCCCGACCTCGACGGCTTCCAGGCCTGCCCGCTTCATGAAGCCGACGCCCTGCGGGTAGGGAGTGAACCAGCTGTAACGGGGGGAATACGAATCGAACGTGCCCAGGAGTCTCACCTCCGGATCGGGATGCATGCAGATGGGGAACAGAACGCGCAGGGGGATACCCCACGGTTGAAGACGGTAGAGCGGGTAGAGGGCGCAGGCCGGCTTCAATAGCGGCAGCAGCGCGCGCTCGGGCAGGTTGTGGAGTAGGTGCCACCAGATCCTCTGGAGCGTGCGGCCCGAACCGGAACGGTGGTAGAGCCAGACCGCCAGCGTCCCGCCGGGCTTGAGGAAGCGGGCGAGGGAACGGATGCAGTTCTCCACGCTGGGCGTGTGGTGAAGGACACCGATGGAGTAGATGAAATCGAAGCAGGCGGTGCGGAAGGGAAGGTCGTCGACCGAGGCCTGCGCGAGCGCGACACGGTCCTGGCGCCCGCGCTTCGCGAGAGCCCGCGCGGCACTGTCGACGGCCTGCGTGGCGTCGATGCCGACGGCCTGCGCGCCGGCCGCGGCCAGGACGTCGAGAAACCGGCCCGATCCGCAACCTGCGTCGAGCACCGTCTTCCCGGCGAGCGATTCCGGCCGGAAGCCGGTCTTGATGGTGAACGACATCGCGGTTTCGAAGCGGTTGTCCCGGTCGTAGTCGGCGATCCAGGGATTCTTCCTCCATTCGTGATCGAAGCCCGGCGCGTAGCGATCCGCCGAGATGAAACCGGGATCGGGGAAGTCGGCCGGGAGGGGTTCCCGGTCATACTGGGTCTCGGAGAAGCGCGCCCACTCGAATCCGAAGGAACCGGCGTAATGCTTGCCCACAAAGCGCGGGATGCCTCCTCGCTCCATGCCCGCCTGCGCGGGGTCGAGGAGAGACGCGAGGAAGGCGGGGTTGCGCCAGATCGTATTCTCGTCCGTCATTGCCATCGGGCCATGATACGGGATTAAGTGAGGAGTGAGGAGGGAGGAGTGAGGAGTGAGGAGGGAGGAGTGAGGAGTGAGGAGGGAGGAGGGAGGAGTGAGGAGTGAGGAGCGAGGAGGGAGGAGGGAGGAGTGAGGAGGGAGGAGGGAGGAGTGAGGGCTTCGGTTCGCTCCCCCGCGCCGCCTAACTCCAGACTCCTCACTCATACCCTTGGCGTTCCGGCCCGATCCCGCGATAATCCACCCGATGAACGAAGCGCAGAACAGGGTATCCCTCCGTCCCTGGGCCGTGGAATGGACCCCCGCGTCCTCGGCGGCCTACACGCCGGACTTCTGGAAGGAGTGGTGGAATCGCGCGACGATTCGCTGGGACCACGCGGTTCTCGCCTGGGAGGAATACGACCGGCCGTTTCTCGAGCACACGAATACGGATGAGAGGATCCTCGAGGCGGGGTGCGGCAGTTGCGGCGTCGTGAAGTTCCTGGAGGACCACGGTCGACGCTTTGTCGTCGGGCTCGACTTTTCCCTCGACACCCTGCGCGCCGTGCGGCGCCAGGCGCCGGCGATGAAGCTCGTCGTCGGCGACTGCCGGCGTCTCCCGTTCCGCCGGGGCGCCTTCGATTGCGTGATGTCCCTGGGCGTGGTCGAGCATTTCACGGAGGGGCCGGAGAGGCTGTTGGAGGAGATGCGGGCGGTCATGGCCGACGATGGCCGCCTGGTCTTCACGGTGCCGTACCTGAATCCCCTGGAGCACCTCTCGCAGAAGCTCGACGACCGCAAGAGGCCCGGGCCGGGCCGCGCCTTCTACCAGTACGTCTTTCGCGTGGGCGAGGCGCGCTCACTTCTCACGGCCGCCGGATTCCGCGTGAGGCACTTCGCCTTCTGCAACCGGCTCGGCGTCTTCTACAACTACTTCAACCGCCTGCGTGGATTCCTGAGGCGCGGGGGCGCTCCCGACGCGGCTGCGGCCAGAACGCACGCGGCGGAATCGCCGGCGCCGGCGGAGGGGCTGCGCAAGCGCGCCTGGATCCTGTCTCTCTCGCGCTTCATCCCCGGCGCGCTCTCCGCGATGATGATCCTCTTCGTCTGCGGGAAAGAACGGCCGGTCACGCCTTCCTGAGGTTCGCGTAGCGGCTCATCAGCGTCTTGACCGTCCCGCCGAATCGCACCTGCACGGTCTCGTTCTCGTCGCCCGAGTCGGAGACGTAGAGGACGGTCCCGCGCCCGAACTTGTGGTGCACGACCGCGTCGCCCTCGGAGAGGAGCCCGACGCCGGAGGCCGCGCCGGGCGGCGCGGTGACCGCGGCGAGATCGGAGGCCTTGACCGAGGGAACGCGCGCCGCGGGCGCGACGCGCGAGACCCGGACCGCGGACGAGGAGGGCGCGGAGGAGCGCGTCGGCGCAAATCCGGCGGAGCGGAAGGAGGTGCGCACCGGGGAGAGCGAGGACACGCCGGCGGAGCGGTAGGCCGGGATCTCCAGCCCCGCCTCGACGAGGAAGCGCGACGGGATGTTCGTCTGCAGGCGGCCGTAGATGCGGCGCTCGAGGGCGTGGAAGAGCGTCAACGTGGTCTTGGCGCGCGTGAACCCGACATACGCCAGCCGCCGCTCCTCCTCCAGCTGCTTCGGGTCGATCTCCGCGTAGGCGTGAACGTGGGGGAAGATGGTTTCCTCGCAGCCGACGATGAAGACGTGCTTGAATTCCAGCCCCTTGGCGGCGTGCAGGGTCGAGAGGATGACGGTGTCGGATTCGGGGTCGAGGGAATCGACGTCGGTCGCGAGGGAGATCCGCTCGAGGAAGGGGCCGAGCCCGACGTCCTCGCCCGAGGACTGGAACTCCTCGGCCACGGAGAGAAACTCCCGGACGTTCTCGATCCGTTCCTCCTCCTCGGGATCGCGGGGGTCGAACTGCTGGAGGTATTTCGTCGCGGAGAGAACCTCGTGCACCAGTTCCGCGACGCCGGCGCGGCCGGCGTAGGCGGAGAGCTCGGTCATCGTCCTGACGAAGGCGTCGATGCGCAGGCGCGTGGCGTTCGGAATCTCGTCGACGTCGTGGACGGACCGGCAGACCACCATGAGCGGTCGTCCCGCCGCCGCGGCCTCCAGCTTCTGCACGGTCACGTCCCCGATCCCGCGCGCCGGCGTGTTGACGACGCGGCGGAAGGAGACGTCGTCGGCGGGATTGGCGACGAGCTTCAGGTATGCCATCACGTCCTTGATCTCGAGGCGCTGGTAGAAGGAGACGCCGGAGAGGAGCTGGTAGGGGAGGCTGGAGGCGGAGAGCATCTCCTCGACGACGCGCGACTGGGCGTGCACGCGGAAGAAGACGGCGTGGTCGCGCAGCCGGTCGCCGGCGCGGGCGTTGGCGCGGATCGCGGCCACGATCGCCTCGGCCTCGGCGTATTCCGTCGAGACGCTCTTCACCTGGGGCCGCGCGCCGCCCGCGCGGTCGGTGACGAGCCTCTTCTCGCGGATGCGGACGTTGTGCCCGATCAGGGCGGTGGCGGCGTCGAGGATCGGCTGGGTGGAACGGTAGTTGCGGTCCAGGACGATCACCCGTGCGTCCGGGTAGGATTCCTCGAAGCCGAGGATGTTCCGCCGGTCGGCGCCCCTCCACTCGTAGATCGACTGGTCGTCGTCGCCGACGACGCAGAGGTTCCGGTGCTTCGCCGCGAGCAGGGTCACGAGGCGGCACTGGGCGATGTTGGTGTCCTGGTACTCGTCGACGAGCACGTAGCGGAACATCTGCTGATACTTCTCGAGGACGGCGGGCACCCCGAGAAGCCGCACCGCCTCCACGATCAGGTCGCCGAAGTCCAGCGCGTTCGCCTTGCGGAGCAGCTCCTGGTAGCGCGCGTACACGCCGTGGATCTTCTCGGCATCCGCCCGCGGCAGGCGCGACCGCTCGAGCCACTGGTCCGGCGAGAGCAGCTCGTCCTTGGCTCGGCCGATGTGCGAGAGGAAGGAGGCCGGTTTCTCCTCGCGAGGATCGATCCCCTTCTCCTTCAGGATCGACTTCAGGAGCGATTCGGAATCTCCCTCGTCGTAGATGGTGAAGTCGCGGTTGAGCCCGATGTGGGGCGCATCGCGGCGGAGGATGCGGAGGCAGGAGGAGTGGAAGGTGGAGACCCAGAGGGAGCGGACGTCGAGGCCGGTCAGCTGGGCCACGCGCTCCTTCATCTCTCCCGCCGCCTTGTTGGTGAAGGTGACGGCGAGGATGGCCGACGACGGGACGCCGAGGTCGCGGACGAGGTGGGCGATGCGGTAGCAGATGACGCGGGTCTTGCCGCTCCCGGCGCCCGCCAGTACCAGGACCGGCCCGTCCACCGACTCCACCGCCCGCCGCTGGGCGTCGTTCAGGACGGAGAGGTCGAGGCCGCCGGCGGGCGCGGACGCACCCGTCACGGGGTCGCCCGCCACGAGTTCACCGGCCACGAGTCAGCAGCAAGGAACTATTTCTTCTCTTCCTTCGTCCCGAACTCCCACGTCTCCGTCTGCTCGGAGAAGTTCAACTCGAACGCCAGGTCGACGAATTCCTTGGAGGTCATCGTCGGGGTGAGCCCGTGGAATTTGCAGTGATCGACGATCTTGGAGATGATGTCGTTCGCGAGGCAGGAGCGCAGCTTCGCCCCGCGCTTCTTCAGGCGCTCGAGGAAGTAGACGTACATCTCCTCGCTGTACTCCACGCCCGTCCTCATGCACTCGAACTTGAAGATGTCCCTCAGGTCCTCCTCGTTCGGCGACTTCGCGAGGATCTTGTACTTGAAGCGGCGGAGGAAGGCCTCGTCGCCGATCCGGTCGAGGGTGAAGTTGGTGGAGAAGAGCGGGATGCAGTAGAAGGGGACGCGGATCTGGCCGCCGGTGACGGCGAGCTTCAGGATGTCCTCGCGGGACTGCAGGGGGGTGATGAGGCGGTTGAGGTACTCCTCGGCCTTGCCCTTCTGCCGCCCGAAGTCGTCGATGAAGAAGACGCCGCCGTTGGCCTTGATGTGCGTCGCCATCTCGTAGTACTTGGCGTAGGTGTTGTAGGAGAGCTCGAACCCGTCGAGCGTGAACTCGGTGGCGACCTCCACGTAGGGCACCGTGACCGGAACCCAGCGCGGATCGTAGCGCACCTCGTCGGTCTTCTCGATGTCGTAGGGCTTGAACTCGTCGGGGATGATCGGCTTGTGGATCGAGGCGTCGAAGAGCTTGATGATCTGGCCGTGGGCGTAGATGGCGTAGGGGATGAGGAGATCGGACTTCATGAGCGAGGTGAGGCACTTGCCCATGATCGTCTTGCCGTTGCCGGGGGCGCCGTAGAGGAGGATCGAGCGCTGGGAACGGACCGCCGGCCCGATGCGCTCGCGGAACTCCTTGTCGTACATGACGATCTTGGAGTAGGCGTCCTCGATGTCGCGCTGGTCGAACTCCAGGGGCCGCCCGACCTGCTGGCGCATGAGACTGACGTAGTCGTCGACGGGCACGGGCACCGGGCCGACGTAGCGCGTGTTCATGTTCGCGTCCTCGGCCCGCGCCTTGCCCTCCGAGCCGCAGACGTAGGCCAGGGGATTGGTGGGCGGCGGCCCGATCAGCTTGCGCTTCATCAGGTCCTTGCAGACCGTGGTCACGATCATCTTGGGGACCTTGATGTACCACGAGATCTCGTGCTCGGTCATCGCGCCGCGCATGGACAGGAGCTTGAGGATCATCTCCTCGACGAAGGCGTCGGGGAGACCCATCTGGTCGAGGTCCTGCGGCTCGCGGGGACGGTCGCAGGCGAGGTTGATCGGCTTCTCGTCCGCCACCGCCTTCGCCTGCACGGCCGTCTCGGCCGGCTTGGACGCAAGACGTGTCAGTACGTCACTCATGCTGAACCCCCTTGTCTCAGAGCGAGAAGGCGGTGAACCGCCCGCGCTTCACGAACCGGCCGTTGCCCGGCTGCGCCGTGACCTCTCCGTTCTCGAAGGCGACCCGTCCCCGCACGAAGGTGACGGAGGCGCGCCCGCGGATCTTGTAGCCCTCGAAGACGTTCGAATCGCAACGCGACTTGTGGGTCTTCGCGCTGATGACGCCGGAGGCGTCGGGATCCCAGAGGACGAGGTCGGCGTCGCTGCCGACCGCGATCGCGCCCTTCTTCGGGTACATCCCGAAGATCTTGGCGGCATTGGTGGAGCAGAGGGCGACCCAGCGCTCCGGCGAGATCCGCCCCTCCTTCACGCCGTAGGTGTACATCATGGAGAGCCGCTCCTCGAGACCGTTCAAACCGTTCGGGATCTTGCGGTAGTCGCCGCGCCCCATCTCCTTCTGGCCCTTGAAGTCGAAGGAGCAGTGGTCCGTGCCGATGACCTCGATCGTGTGGTCGTTGACCGCCTTCCACATCGCCTCGCAGTGGGGCCGCGGCCGCAGCGGGGGCGAGAGGACGTACTTCGCGCCCTCGAAGTCGGGCAGCTCGTAGAGATCCTGGGTGAGGAAGAAATACTGCGTGCAGGTCTCGCCGATGACCGGGACGCGCCCGCGTCGCCGCCCGGCGGCGATCTCGTCGAGAGCCTCCTTCGCCGTCACGTGGACGATGTAGACCGGCGCGCCGCCGATCTCCGCGAACCGGATCACCCGGTGCGTCGCCTCGCCCTCCGCCTCCGGCGGCTGGGACAGGGCATGGTAGAGGGGATCGAGCTTGCCCTCCTTCGCGAACTCCTCCGACATCGCCACGATGATGTTGCCGTTGACGGCGTGGACGGAGATGAGGCCCCCGGCCTTCGAGACCGACTTGAGGACCTTGTAGACCGCGGCGTCGTCGATGCCGTAGACGCCGAGGTAGGCCGTGAAGATCTTGAAGGAGCTGACGCCCATCTCGTCGATCACCTTCGGGATCTCGGCCTCGACCGTCTCGTTCCAGTCGGTGATGGAGGAGTGGTAGGCGTAGTCGCAGCGGGCCTTTCCCTTCGCCTTCTCGTCCCAGGCCTCGATGGCGCTGGTGATCGTCTTGCCCTTCGGGGGGATGGCGAAGTCCATGATCGTCGTCGTGCCGCCGGCGAGGGCGCAGGCGGTGCCGGAGTCGAAGTCGTCGCGGGAGACGGTGCCCATGAAGGGGAGGGACATGTGGACGTGCGGATCGATGCCGCCCGGGATCACCCAGCGGCCGTTCGCGTCGATGACGCGGTCGCCGTCGAAGACGGCCAGGTCCTTCCCGATGTAGGCGATCGTCTCGCCCTCGATCCGGATGTCGGCCTGGTACGTGTCCGCCGCCGTGACGATCGTTCCGCCCTTGATGACTGTGGCCATGGAGAACCTCCCGCGGT
>CAZWVM010000033.1:0-23914 GCA_964637705.1 uncultured bacterium | reverse complement strand
TCGTCGCCGCCGATCGTCACGAGGTGCGTGATGTTCATCCCGATGAGCGTCTTGACGACGTTCTCGAGCATCTTGGGATCCTTCGTGGGGTTGACGCGCGAGGTCCTGAGGATGCTGCCGCCCTCGAGGTGGATCCGGCTGACGAGGTCCGTCGTGAGTTCCACGAATTTTCGCTCGCCCTTGGCGAGATGGCTGAAGCCGTCGTAGAAACCCACGACCTCGAAACCGTTGTTCTCCGCCTCGATCGTGACCGACGAGATGACGCCGTTGATGCCCGGCGCGGGACCGCCGCCGACGACGATGCCGATGCGAACCTTGCCATGATGAACCATGATGACGCTACCTCCCGGAAGCGAAGCCTTGGATGGATTGGGTCGGGAGGGCGTAGACCCAGCCCTCCGAGCCGTAGAAGCCGTAGCCGGCAGGAACGAGTCCCTGCGCGGTGATGGAATAGGGGGCCGAGGAATAGGGAACCGGCGCATACCACGGCAGGTTCGCCGGCGTCCGCGACTCCACGGACTGCCAGAGCGTCACGCTCTCCGCCCCGCGGTAGGGCAGGGTCGGCGCCGACGAGGCCGCGACGATGTTCTTGAGTTCGTTCGTCCAGACCCAGCCCGTGCGCCCGGCGGGGGTGCGGACCTGGGTGAAGGAGCCTTCCGTCCCCAACGTCCAGACCCGGGCGCCGGCGGCCAGTTCCTCGACGTGACGGAGCCTTCCGTTGGCCGCGGGATGGATGCCGACGGTCGTGCTCCCGCGGGGCGGAACGGCCTCCGCCATACCCTGACCCGCCGCAAGCGTCGGGGCGAAGCTGCGCGACCAGATCGTCGGCCAGCTTGCCGCCATGACCGACGGCAGGAGACGGAAGTTCGGGATGACGAGCGAGGCGTCGAGGCGGTCGCCGGACTCGACGAGCGTGTTGAGGAGCCAGAGGCGATACTCGGGCGCGAGCCCCGTGGAGGCCGTGAGGTCGGCTCCGGCGACGCGCTCCCTGAGGAACTGCTGGAGCACCGCGTCGGCGCGAAGGACCGAGAGACGGCTGGAGGAGGCGAGGAGGCGGCGCAGCTCGTCGCTCGTCTCGACCGCCGCGATCAATCGGTCCAACGACCCATGGGACCACTCCAGCCATCGCTCCGGAGCGCCGACCGCCGGCACGGGAACGACCGGGGCGGGGGTCACGGGCGGAGCCTGGACGACCGGCATTCCGGCCGCGGCCACGGGAATCCAGACGACCGGCCCTCCCGTCGCATAGGTCGGAGAGCCGAGTACCGCCGCCGTCGGAAAGGCCGGGGACGGCGCGACCGCCACCTGGGAGGCGGCGGGCAGGGCGGCTCCGAGCATCAAAGAAAGGCCGACGCCGAGCATGATCCGGGTGCTGTAAGCTGGACTTTTCATGGTGCTCAGCAATATAAAAGAGGGCGGAAATCAATGCGAGAGAAAAAACAGGCCGGGGAACGGGATGAGGGAGGGGAGAGAGGCGCCCCGGCGGTGCCGGGCTCATGGCTCCTCGCCGCCTGGATTCTCGGCGTCGCCTACCTCCTGACGATGCGCGTGCCGGGGCCTGCGCCGACCACCGCGGCCGCCTGGCCCGTCGTCTCGATAGCGCGATGGGGGGCCTGGTTGCTGCCGCTCGGAGCCTGGTTCGTCGTCATGGCGGAACGGAAACGCCTGCCCGTGGATCTGGCGCCCGTGAGCCTCGCCGCCCTCGGCCTCTCGGCCGGTTCCTCGCTCCTGGCGTACGTCGCTCTCCTCCTCGTCCCGGGTCGCGACGCCGGATCGATCGTCCCGGTTTTTCTCGTCCAGGCCACCGCCGTCTCGGCGCTCGTGAACGCCCGCGGCTCTCGCTGGCCACGCTCGCCCTGGCCGACCTCGCCCGCGGAATGGGGCTCGTCCCTGGTCCGCGGGGCCGGCGCCGCCGTCGCCCTCCTCTCGACGCTCTCCGCCTTTGTGATCCTCGCGCGATGGATCTCGCCGGCCTTCGGCGACGCGCTCTCACTCGACGCCGCCGCCGTCGCCTGGAACAGGGATCTCTGGGAGGTGGCCCTGAAAATCCTCGCCATTCCCTTCTGCGAGGAGATCCTCTTCCGCGCCGGGGTGATCGGCTGGCTCCGCCCGCGCATGGGGCCGGCCTTCGCCGTGGCCCTCTCCGCGGCCCTCTTCTCCGCCCTGCACGGCCAGGCCGAGATCTTCTGGGCGCGTTTTGCCGGAGGACTCTTCATGGGCTGGCTTTACATGAGGAACGGCCATGTCGGCCCGTCCTTTGTCTTGCACGCGATCACCAACGCGGGCATCTACTTCGGGCCGCTCGTGGCGAGGAGCCTGGGGTGGGCGTGATCGGCGATGCCCGGCCCGCGATCGGCCGTGCCCGGGCGTCGGCTTCGTGTCGCCCGTCGCCGTCCGAGGATCATACGACGCGCATCGCGTCTCGTTTCGCAGGAGGTCGTCCATGACGTCGAACCGTGAGCTCTGGATCCGTGCGCAGTCCCTCTTCGCCGGCGGCGTGAACAGCCCCGTCCGCGCGTTTCGCGCGGTCGGAGGCGATCCCGTCTACTTCGCCTCCGGACGCGGGAGCCGGCTGACGAGCGTCGAGGGACGATCCTATGTTGATTACGTCGGCGCGTGGGGTCCGCAGATTCTCGGACACGCGCGACCCGAGGTCGTCGAGGCGGTCCGGGAGGCTGCGGCCGAGACGACCTCCATCGGGGCCTGCGGTCCGAGGGAGATCGCTCTGGCCGAGGAGATCCGTTCCGCGCTCCCGTCGATGGAACTGATCCGTTTCGTCAATTCCGGCACCGAGGCCACGATGTCGGCCCTGCGACTCGCCCGGGGTTTCACGGGACGGAACAAGGTGGTCAAGTTTTCCGGCTGCTACCACGGTCACGCCGACGGACTCCTTGTGAAGGCCGGCTCGGGCGCCATGACCTTCGGCGTTCCCGATTCCGCCGGTGTGCCGGGCTCCTATGCGGGCGAGACGCTCGTCGCCCGGTATAACGATATCTCCGACGTCGAGATGCTCTTCGACCGTCACGGTGGCGACGTCGCGGCCGTCATTCTCGAGCCCGTCGTCGGCAACATGGGCGTCGTGCTGCCGGAACCGGGATTCCTCGAGGCGCTGCGGGCCCTCTGCGACGAAACAGGGGCGCTGCTCGTCTTCGACGAAGTCATGACGGGCTTTCGCGTCGCGCGCGGGGGCGCCCAGGCGCGTTTCGGGATCCGCCCCGACCTCACCTGCCTCGGTAAGATCATCGGCGGGGGTCTCCCCGTCGGCGCCTACGGCGGTCGGGCCGAGATCATGGAGATGCTTGCTCCTCTCGGACCGGTCTACCAGGCCGGAACCAACTCGGGGAATCCCGTCGTCATGGCGGCCGGCTTGGCGACGCTCAGGCTCCTGACCGAATCGGTCTACGACCGCCTCGAGGAGCTCTCGAACCGGCTCGCCCAGGGACTCGAGCGTTGCGCCGAAGGGCGCGCGATCGTGCAAAGAGTCGGATCGATGCTGACGCTCTTCTTCGTGCGGACTCCCGGCGTCCGAGTCAGGAATGCGGACGACCTCTCCCACGTGGAGAAGGAGCCCTACGCCCGCCTTTTCCATCACTATCTCGACGGCGGAATCTATGCGCCGCCGTCGGCATTTGAGGCATTCTTCGTCTCCCATGCTCACACGGATGAGGAGATTGACCTCACGGTTGATGCCTTCGACCGGTTCTGCAAGTCCTTGTGATCTTGCCGCGCGCTTCGAACGGAGTTACCCAAATACCGAGAATCGACATGAAAAGTTCATGTTGGTTCTAGATTCATTAGTGGAACTGATATTTCCGCAAGTATGCGCATCGTGTTCGACACGCTATGGTGAGGAGGGTTCAGCGGGGCTTTGCAGCTCCTGCGAGAAGCGCCTTGAATACTTCTCCGGGAGGATCTGCTCTCGCTGTTCGAGGCCATCGAAGAGCGACCCGTGCCGACTCTGCAGAACTGCGCTCGAAGCCTACGGACGCCTCTTGATCCTGGGCTGGTACCGCGGGATTCTCGGAGCCGCAGTTCGCGGAGCCAAGATAGGCGGCGAGATGAGGATCATCGAGAGGTTCGCCGACGAGCTCTGCCGGAGGCTCAAGGCCGAATATGACGCGGTCGTTCCGGTTCCCTCCGATCATGCCTTCGCCCTTCGATGGGCGGAAGCCGTCGCGGATCGGCTGGATGCGGACGTGTCGCGGCTCGTGCGCCGGCGGACCGGCGCACGGCCGCAGGTCGGGCTATCGCGAAAGGAGCGGCGCGTGAACGCGGCGCGTTCCTTTGAACGGGCCTCATCACCGGTTCCCCAGAGCGTCTTGGTGCTCGACGATATCGTGACGACCGGATCGACGATCGCGGCGGTGACACGCCTTCTTCGGGATGCCGGAGCCCTCAGGGTTGACGCGGCGGCGATCGCGCTCACTCCGGCGTCTCCCGAACCCGGCTCGTTCCGTGAGCGCCCTCGACGTTCCTGACCGCCCACGCGGCAGGCGTACGAAAGCCCCTTGAACGGGCTGAAATGCCTTGATAAGGTGCGCCCATGTCACAGACTCCCGATTCGTGGCACCGTAGAGGCGTTCGTCTTTCACTGGTGGCTCTCATCGTCATCATCGTCGTCCTGGCCCTGGAGATTCCGCGCCTGCCCTCGAACTGGCACGTGACGACGCGCCATTCGGACCGTCCGGCGCAGGTCGTCGAGGCGATCGCCGAACTCGAAGAGGAGATCGTGGAGCTAAGGGCGCAGGCGGACTTCCGCGTCGTCGAGCTCGAGGCCGCGAAGGCGCGCGCCGAGCGCAAGGCCGAGGAGTGCCGCATCGGGAAGGGAGAGAGCGGCGAGACGGTCGACGAGGCGAAGAAGCGAGAGCTCCTGGAGCGCGCGCCGGAGTGGGATCGCGCCGCGCAGGCGGCCGCCGACGCGCTCGGGCGCGTCTCCCGGTAGGAGCGTCGATGACCGCCGAGAAGGAACGAAAGCCGGTCACGGTGACGCGCGAGGCGGCACGGCCGGCCGAGAACGAGCTGATCATCCACGGGCACTTCTACCAGCCGCCGCGCGAGGATCCTTGGATCGAGGAGATCGACGAGGAACCCTCGGCCGCGCCCTACGCCAACTGGAACGAGCGGATCCACTCCGAGTGCTACCGCCCCAACGCCTTCTCGCGCGTCCTGGGCGAATACGCCCGCACGCGCGTCATCGTCAACAACTACGCGCATCTCTCCTTCAACTTCGGCCCGACGCTTCTCTCCTGGATGGAGCGCTACGACCCCGAGACGATCGCGCGGCTCGTGAACGCCGACCAGGAGAGCGCCGCGCGCAACAACGGCCACGGAAACGCGATCGCGCAGGGCTACAACCACAGTATCATGCCCCTGGCGGACGAGCGGGACCGCGAGACGCAGATCCTCTGGGGGCTCGAGGATTTCCGCCACCGGTTCGGGCGCGAGGCGGAATCGATGTGGATGCCCGAGACCGCGGTGGATCTCCCGACGCTCTCGCAGCTCGTCGCCCACGGCATGAAGTTCATCATCCTCTCGCCCTACCAGGCCGAGGAGGTGCAGGCGCCGGACAGGACCTGGAAGAAGGTCGAGGGCGGCCGCATGGACACCTCGCGCGCCTACTGGATCCAGACGCCCGCGGGCCGCATCGCCGCCTTCTTCTACCACCCCGATCTCTCCTCCGACATCTCCTTCAGCCATCTCCTCCGCAACTCCGACACCTTCGTCGATCGTCTCCAGCAGGCCTTCGCGGGGCAGACGATGGTGAACATCGCGACGGACGGCGAGATCTACGGTCACCACGAGCCCTTCGGCGACATGTGCCTCGCCTACACCTTCAACGAGCACCTCTCGGGGCGTTCCGGCCGCGTGCCGAAGCGCATCCGCGTGACGAACTACGGTTCCTTCCTGGAGCGCCACCCGCCGGAACTGGAGGCGCGGATCCGGCCGAACGGCTCATCGTGGAGCTGCGCGCACGGGGTGGAGCGCTGGCGATCGGATTGCGGCTGCCGCGCGAACCACGGGAACGGGTGGAACCAGAAGTGGCGCGCGCCCCTGAGGCAGGCGCTCGACGGCCTGCGCGACGGCCTGCGCAAGGTTTTCGAGAGCGAGGGTGCGAAGCTCCTCTCGGATCCGTGGGCCGCGCGCAACGCCTACGTCCGCGTCGTGCTTTCGGATTTCCACCGCGACCGCAAGGCGTCCTTCGCGGCGGAGTGGTTCCGCGGGAACGATCCGGTGCGCGCCTGGCGGCTTCTCGAGTCCCAGCGCAACGCGCTCCTCATGTACACCTCCTGCGGCTGGTTCTTCGACGACATCTCGGGCATCGAGCCGAAGCAGCTGATGCTCTATGCCGCCCGCGCGGTCGCGGCCCTGGGGCCGATGGCGCCGGCCGGAGCCGCAGAGAAGTTCGTCAAGAAGCTGAAGGAGGCGTCCTCCAACGATCCCGCGCAGGGTGACGGAGCGAAGATCTTCAAGGCGATCACCACGCCGAGGCTGAAGGCCAAGATGAGGATCCTCAACCAGGCGATCCTCGCGAGCTTCGCCGGCATCGAGCCCCATCGGCGCTCCCGCTATCAGGTGAAGTTCGAGGGCGAGGCCTTCTGGAAGCCGGGGGAGGCCGGAGTCGAGGGCGCGGCGGCCGGCCCGGAACTCTACCGGGGCGACGGGGCCTACCTCGGTCGCGGCTCCGCGCTCGTCGTGGATATCCGCAACGAGAGCGTGACGCGATACGCGTGGGTGGGGCGATTCCGGCCCGTGCCGCCCGAGACGGTTCTCTTCGAGGTCGGATCGTCCTTCCGGTGGCCGGGGGGCGACCCGCGGGACCGCTCGTGGGAGAAGATCCGGCCGGTCGCGGCGGAGCGCAAGGGCGCCCTCGTCATGGGGGTCCGCGACCTCTTCGTCGCCGAGGCCCGCAAGCTCCTCGCCGTCGCCCGCGCGCAGTCGGAGAAGGACCTCGACGTGCTCCTGCGCGGCGCCGTCGCGGCCCTGGACCCGGCCGTGGAACTGGCCAACGTCCTTTCGCTTCCGCCCGGCGAGAGCGTCACCCGCCTCTTCTCGCTCCTCGCGGACCACGTCTGGAGCGCGCACATGCGCGCGGGGCGGTTCGCGGAGGCGCGCCGGCTGGAGCAGAGGCTCGAAACGCTCGGGGTCGAGATGACCTCGCGCAAGGGGATCGGCGAGGAGTTTTCGAGGCGACTCGACGAGCTCTCGCGCCCGATCCCGCGCACCGGCTGCGCCGCGCCGGAGTTCGAGGCGATGCTCGCCTTCCTGCGCGAGGCGCAGGAGAACGACGTGATCGTCAACCCGCGGATGGCGCAGGAGGCGGTCTACCACCTCCTCAAGGGCGAGGGCATGGCCCTGATCGGGGCGATCCTGGAGCGCGGCGACCGCGCCCTCTACGCTCACCTCTCTTCGCTCATCGAGGCGGCCGAGCGGTTGAACATCGACATCACCTACGAGCGCAAGCTCCTCGAGCCGTTCGAGAAGACCGTGGCGGACGATCCGCGCTACTGGCCGTGATGGAAAGGAGGGGGGGATGTCGTTGAAGCTCGACGGCGACGCGGTCTCGCGCCGCATCACGGCGGAGCTCACGCGCCGCGTCGCGTCCCTGCGCGACCGCGGGATCGTGCCCGGTCTCACGGCGATCCGGATCGGCGACGATCCCGCGTCCGAGCTCTACGTCGCGCGCAAGATCCGGGCGTGCGAGACGATCGGCATCGCCTCGCGCTCGGTCATCCTGCCCGGTTCCACGACCGAGGAGGATCTCCTCGGGACCATCCGGGCCGAGAACGAGGATCCGGCGACGAGCGGGATCCTGGTGCAATTGCCCCTGCCCTCGCACATCGATACCCAGGTCGTCCTCGAGGCGATCGCCCCCTCCAAGGACGTCGACGGATTCCATCCCTTCAACGTCGGGCGGGTGGCCACCGGGGTGGGAGGCTTCTCGCCCTGCACGCCGATGGGGATCGTGCGGCTCCTCGACGAGCACGGGATCGATGTGAAGGGCCGGGAGACGGTGGTGGTGGGGGCCTCGAAGATCGTGGGACGGCCCGCGGCGGGGCTCCTTCTTTCGCGACTGGCCACGGTCACGATCTGCCACGTCGAGACGCGTGATCTCACGGCGCACACGCGCGCCGCCGAGATCCTCGTCGTCGCCGTCGGGCGTCCCGGGCTCATCACGCGGGAGATGGTCTCGCCGGGCGTCATCCTCGTGGACGTCGGCACGAATCGCGTCTCGGATTCCTCCAGTCCGCGCGGCTTCCGCGTCGTCGGCGACATCGCCCCGGCCTGCCGCGAGGAGGCCTTCGCCTGGACGCCCGTCCCGGGGGGCGTCGGACCCATGACCGTCACGATGCTCATGGAGAACACCGTCGTGGCGGCGGAAGCGATCGAGAAGGGAAGAGTGGTTTGAAGGCCCTTTCTCTCTCCGATGCTGTCGCCACCGTCGTCTCATCGGTTTCGCCCCTGGAGCCCGTCGAGGTCGATCTCGCCTCCGCGCTCGGCCTGGTGCTTGCGGAGCCGGTCACGGCGCGCGACGACGTGCCGCTCGCGGACAACGCGGGGATGGACGGGTATGCCGTCCAGGCCGAGTCGCTCCGGGGCGCTTCGATGGCCGCGCCGAGGAGCTTGCCGGTCGAGAAGCGGACGATCTTCGCCGGGGACGGCGAACCGGGCCTTCTTCTCCCCGGGCGCGCCCTTCGCATCATGACCGGTGCGCTTCTCCCCCAGGGGGCCGACGCGGTCGTGCCCCGGGAAACCGTGAAGGAAGGGGAGGAGAGCGTCTCGTTCGAGGCCGCGGCCGAGCCCGGCCAGAATGTGCGCCGCGCGGGGGAGGACTTGAAGGCCGGGTCCATCGCCCTTGCGCGCGGCATGCTCATGACGCCCTCCGCGCTCTCCGTGGCCGCGGCGGCGGGCGCCTCCCGCCTCACGGTCGTGCGCAGGCCGAGGGTTGCGGTGATGGCGACGGGCGACGAGCTGGTCGAGCCGGGCGTGGAGCCCCGCCCCGGCCAGGTGCGAAACCTCAACTCGATCGCGCTTCTCTCTCTTCTTCGCGAGTGCGGCGCGACTCCCGTGGATCTCGGCACGGCCCGCGACGACCGCATCGACATCGCGGAGCGGCTGGACACCGGGAGCCGCGCCGACTGCCTCATCGTCTCCGCCGGCGTTTCGGCCGGCGACCGTGATCTCACGCGGGCGATTTTGGACGAGATGGGGCTGAAGACGAAGTTCTGGCGGGTGGAAATCAAGCCGGGGCGGCCCCTGCTCTTCGGGCTTCTCGGCGCCGTTCCCGTCTTCGGCCTGCCGGGCAACCCGGTCTCGACGCAGGTCGCCTACGAGGTCTTCGTCCGGCCGGCGCTGCTGGCGATGATGGGACGATCGCGCTGCCATCGCCCGGTCCACCGGGTGATCCTCGCGGAGGAGATCCGGCGCGCGCCGGGGCGACCGGAGCTCGTGCGGGTGAAATTGGAGAGGTCCGGGGAGCGAATGAAAGCGCTGCCAACCCGCTCCGGACAGGGATCGGGGATCTCCACGTCGATGCTCAACGCCGACGGACTTCTCTTCGTCGAGGCCGAGACGGTCTTCATCCCCCGGGGCGAGTCGGCGCCGTGCATCGTCTGGAGGGAGGGCGAGGAGGCGGAGTTCGGGCTGCCTAGGGTGTCTCCAGAAGAAGCGTGATTGGCTCTCTCCACGCGGACATCCGATCCGTCATGGAGAATGACGGGGACAGCTCGACGCGAACAAGGAATCGTCTTGTCGTGAACGAGAGACTGTTGAGTTCCGGCGTTGAAGCGTCCACGTGGTAATCGTCGACGGGGCGCTGATCGGGACGAGGGCCGACGGTTAGTATGACCCGGGCTACTACCGGTCCGCGTGCCGTCGCCACCATCGCGACGGCACGAACTGAGTAGTGATCTTCGTCCGAGGACGCTTCGGCGATCCCCTCGAACATCGAGGGAATGAGAAGTTCGAGTGAACGAACGATGGCCAGTGATCTCGGCAAGGAACACCACGCATTCCCCCTGAGGGTTATGCTTTTCCATGCCGAAAAGTCGGGAACGGCGTTCGCAGTCAGCGGATTCACCCAATCGTCGAAGTGATCGATAACGGCGTTCGGATCCGAGACGGTTCGATGGGGCGCGTAACGCAGTCCGACACCCCGGCCCTCGATGGAACCGAAAACGATCTCGTCCTCGTAACCCCACCGATGACCGCGGATGAAGGGCAGGTGGAAAGTCTCCCAATCGATGCTCTCCTCCGTCGAAGCGTCAAACGACGTGTCCAGAAGGATGATCGCGGCTCGTGCTCCCTGGATAACAGCGGAGGCTCCCGCCCGGGACACGACAAGTGAATGCCCTCCGTCGAGGACGGGTTCCAGAAAGCGGCTTAGCCCCGTGTCCGGAGCCGGAGGGGTGGCGAAGAGGAGGACTATGAGCGCCGGAGCGAGCACGGTAGGAGCATTTTCCGTCCCAAATCCTCATCAAGCAAGACAAATGCCGTCCCGGGGGGACTCGTGGCACGAGAGGGAATAATTCACAAGCAAAGTTGTTTGCATTAACTGACGGAAATGGATAGGCTGACGCGGCATGCTACCTTCGAAGTCGTCAAACGATAGTACCCGTGAGAGGAAGTGCGTGATCTCGTCTCCTTCGAACGTCTGGAGCAGGTTATTCTGGTTGACCCGGGTCGTTCTCATGCTCGTTGTGGCGCCCGCCCTGGCTTGGGCGGCCGACTCGACTTCCGTGACCGTGGCATCCACTTCCTTCAAGGTTCCCAGCCCCGTCCCGTCCTCAGGAATGGCCTACGCGATTTTCCCCGGTGACACGTTTCAGATCCAATTCGATGTCAACAACGACAGCACGGTCGCCGTGGATCTCATGTCGCTGGCGTTTCGATACCAGGATCAAGTCAGCACGCCGGACAATGAGTTCTCTACGATCGCAGCCGCCTTCTTCGAATCGATCACCGTGCTCGACGAAAACGGTGGTGTACTGGGAACGGCGGGCGCCATCACGGGTCCCAATACGACCATCTCCATCAATACGACCCTGGGGGCCGGAAACAACACGATTCCCTCCAAGGACACGCGCCGATTCTACCTCTGCATCAAGTCGGCATTGACCGCGCCGCAAGCGACCTTCTATATCGAGGTCAAGAGCAACGTGGGGGGCGGCGTCACGTGCGACGACGGCGGCGGCAATTTCGCGACGGTCACCCACGACCTGAAGAGTGATGTGTGCCAGATCGTGCGACCGAAGACGGCGACGGCGGGAGCCGGAAGGTATCCGAAAGTGATTGCCGCCGGTGCCGGCCCGTATGACCTCTTCGAATGGATCGTCCGCAACAGGACGGCAGGGACGTTCACCTACCGGGGAACCACGTATACCTGCACGAACGTGCGTGGGTTCGTTCCGGGGGCGCAAAACTACTACCAGACCAATCCGCTGGGCTTCACGGGAGATATAGAGCGTTTCATCACCGTGATTGACGGCACGGAGAAGAACTTCAACCGCCGGGGCACGGTCAATTCGCCGCAGTTGCGCAACTGGAGCACGGCGGCGCCCTTCTACACGATCTACCAGAAGCTTCGGAACGACGCGGACGACGACGACGAACCCGTCGATATCGGGGCGAACACCTCGAGGACCATGCAATTGGCGTTCGTCCTGAACGAGTATATAAGCGATCTGCCCCAGCCGGGCGGCGTCGTTCCAGGGGACTGCTGGTACGCCTCCCTGGACAGCTTCGCCATGACGATCAAGCCGGCCGCCTCCTCGTTCGTGAAGAACCAGGACGTGACGACGCTGACACAGCGCATTTCGACCGTGATCTACGAACTGATGGGGCCGGTCGGGCCCAGGCATCGAGTCGTGCATCCCCACCTCGACGCCACGGGTTCGGCCTACAACGACGCCAACGATCTCGAGTTCACGACCTATCGACCGCTCTTCGGCCTGGCTCTGATCGGTGGGGCCAACAACACCCAGGGGCTTCGGAAGATCACCTTGAACCTTCATCACAGCCCCGGTTTGGATTTCAACAGCGAGACCTCGCCCCTGCGCCGCATCGACCAGACAGTCCTTTCCGGCCTGCAGATCCGTTCCACCAGCGACCCCACCTACGGCATGACCGACCCGATGTATCCGCTGGACGCCTCCCAGACCCTGGTGACTCGCACCTCGGCCAATACGACCAGGGTTCAGCTAGTCATCTCAGGATTCATGCCTCTCTCGACGGACAGCGCCCTTCATCTCAACACCACAGACCAGGCACGCGTATGGATCGGAGTCGAGCCCTCGCAGTTCGCGGCCTTTGGGGATTCGATCACGTTCGAATTGCCGCCCGGCGGACTGGAGTTCCTCAGCGGCTTGCGCGTCTACGAGACAAGCCCCCAGTCGCGCTTGAGCGCGGCCGATACGTATCTGCAGTCCTACCTGAAGCTCGACAGCCAGGCGATCGTGTATCCTCTCTCCGAGACCGCTGCGCTGACGCACGGCATGCCGGTGATCTTCCGCGACCTGACGTCCAGTGGACAGAGCGTCCCGCCCTCGTCTCAGGCCATCGCCTGCTTCGGCTTCAATGTCTGGGACAGCGGGGCCGCCGCGCGCTTGTTCGAGGCGTCGTTCTTCCTGCTCGACAATGTCGCCGGCGGCGGCGGGGCGATACACGAGCAGGATTTCGCGGACCTGAGGAACGACTCCCAGTCGGGTTGGGCGATCTATCGCGACAACGACTCCCATCCCAACAACACCAACGGGGTCTTCGACCCCAACATCGATTCCTTCGTTCCCTTCACGGGATTTGCCGCGGCCCAGACTCGCTACGTGCCCGTCGGCAATCCATACTCGGCGACGCTTCTCAACTCTTACGGCGCGGTCAATCAACCGCTGATTGTCCGCCTGGAGATGGACACGTCAAATGCGGCGACCGCCGTACCTGACAACGACCGCGATTCCAACGGCGGCGACGATTTCTTCCTCGTATTCCGGACATCGCCAACGATCACGCCCGGTGACCGCTTCCGAGTGATCTTCGGCGACCTGGATAATACGGTCGTGAATACATACAACTACGGCATCTCATTCCAGGCCCAGGAGGCCCTGTATTGGGCCGCCCCGGACCGGGTCTTTTCGGGAGGCGCTTTCTACCGGTTCGACACGGCTTGCCAGGACTTCGGGCAGGATCCGCTGACGTGGGGTCTCTTGACTCAACTGGACATCCAGAATAACCCCAACTATACCGGCGCCGGTTCGTCGGATATTCTCCGGTCCGAAGTGATCGCCGTGACCGGCGGCATCGCCGTGAATGCGACCAATCTTGTGGTCGGTCCCAAGACCGTCTTCCGGGGCAATGAATTACCGCTCTTCGGTCTGAATGCCGTCGACACGACCGGCGGAAGCTACATTGTTTCCCTCTATGTCGATCTCATCGATTCGGGACTCGTGCTGGGTGACTTTGACACGGGGCAGGACCTCTCGCGCTTCGTCTCGAATCTGAATACTCGGGGCCAGGGATTGACCGTCTTCGAAGACGTCGGAACGACCGAAGGTGTCTTCGACGCGGGCGACAGTCCCGTGAACGGGATCTGGTCCTACGATTCCTTTTTCGCCGGCGGCACGACACGTGTTAAATTTACATTTTCCCCGGCCTTTGACATGCCGGATACCGATTTCGGGCGTTTTGCCGGCAACGACATCTTCATCGTGGCCAAGATCGGCGACACGTTGCTTTTCCGTGACGATTTCGCCTTTCGGTTGCCCGGGAACACGACCGCTAACGGCATGACGTTTGCGCCGCCCGGCTTCATCTCCGTCCCCCCCCCCGTCACGACGGGTCTTCTCACGGCGGGCATGCCGTCCGTATACCGCGATTTGCCGGATTCCGGCGTCTTGTCGATCGACGGCACGCGCCTGGCCGTCATGGGCATCATGGCGGCCGATTCGACCCACGTGGCGACCAATGGCGGAATCTATCTCGACCAGGTCCGGATTCAACTCGAGGACCCCAGCGCGCCGGGCGGGTATCGGACGACGGACCTGTTGCCGCTGGACGTCAATGATTCGGGCAGCGGCATATGGATCTGGCGGGACATGGACGGGAGCCGTACCTTCAGCGAAACGGCTGACACGGCACTGCAGATCTCCAGTTTCACATGGCAGAGCGCCAACGACCTGATCATCGATGTGGACAACGCTCTGGCGCCTGTCCCCGATACGGATCCGTTCAACCTGAGAAGCGAAACCCAGGCGGTCTATTTTTTGGTCTTCCGTGCCGCCGCCGCCGGTCTTGACCACAAGCTCAAGGTCTCCGTCCAGGCCGTCAACGAACCGCTCGACCCTTGGGTGAAATTCACCGCGCCCATCGATCGCACGATGAATTACACCTCGAATATCCTGACCATATCGCCGGCGGGAGTGACTGGATCGTTTTCGCCTCTGGAGTTTTCCCCCAATGCCGACGGCGTCACCGACACGATCCGGATACAATTCACCATCATTCCGGGTAATCTGGATTCAAGTTGGAGTCTCTCGGCAACGCACATCGCATCCAACGTGACCTCGAACTTGGGTGTGGGCAAGTTCGATTCCGTGGTTTTCATTGGAAAGACAGCCGTGGCCGGCCATCCCGTGACTTATGCATGGCCTTCCAACTTCACGTCCGGCGGTGCCTATCGGCTCTCTTTCGCATACGATCGGGCCGGAACCACGAAGACTTACGAGTTCGGGGATACTTTGCTCGTCGATCTCTCATGCACGGCTCCGGTTCTCACCTCGGCACTTCCCACCGTCCTGACGTCGGGCAGTACCGTCGCCGTCTCGATCTCCTCGGACACGAACCGCTCGACCTTGGACGCCTACGCCCTGACCGCGGGCGAGAGCGCGGCGAACTACTACATCTACCGCCTCGACGGCACCGTCGCGACGCTCCTGGTTTCCGGAACCCTCGCCAATTACGTCGCCACGAATGTTTCCGTGCCGATCCAGGGCGGCACCAACAACCTGGTCGCGAACCTGCGCGACACCTACGGCAACTGGTCCGACACGAAGACCCTGGGCGCCGTCACTCTCTCGATCGGCTCGAACCAGACGATCGTCTCCGACATCCTCACCGATCCCACGAAGCGCTGGATCGGCCTCGGGGATTCAGCGGCCGTCTTCGGCATCAACGTGACGCAGGATCTCGCCAACGAGGCCATCACCGCGATCACCCTGCGGATCTTCGATTCCGTGGCCGGATCCTTCGCCTACGGCAACAACGTCGCCTCGGTCCCGACGACCGGCAGTTACACGGAGACGTGCGGCTTCCTCGTCTACAAGGACAACACGGCCGGCGGCGTCAAGGGATCCTTCGACGCCGCGGACATCATCGTGCCCCTGAACCCGGCGCAGCGGAACTCGATCTTCTCCAGCGGCGACACGGTGCGGCTCATCCCGCAGACGCCTCTGCCGGTCCCGGAGAACGACACCTCGGCGACCTACCAGGGCTACGACTACTACGTCGTCATCGTGGGCGGCGGCGGCGGATACTACCGCGACAGCTTCACCCTGCAGATGCCGGCCACCACCGCCTTCGAGTTCGCCACGACGTCCGGCACGAGGTCGAACCTGGGATCTCCGGTCACGACCGCGCCGATCGTGACGAGGATCCCGCGCACCTTCCGCGATCTTTCGGCCGCCGTCGACTCCATGCCCGTCGGCTCGAACGCCGCGGCGATCCTGGGCATCCACGTCGCGGACACGACGCGCGCCGTCGATGGAGGCGCGGCCCTGAGGACGATCACCCTGAACTTCGACGTCGCGGCCGGGGACACCTTCAACCCCGCGATCCTCGCCTTCAGCGTCTACAACGACTCCGGCTCCACCGACATCGGATCCTTCAACCGCTCGAACGATTCGGAGGTCACGACGACCGCGACGATCCTCTCGGCGACGAGCGTCCTTCTGACGCTTTCCGGGGCGAACGCGGGGATCCCCGGGTCCGACGCGGGCAACGACTCGGGCGCCGACTTCTGGATCGCGATCCGTCCGACCGTGACCGCGGTCTCGGTGGCCAACAAGTTCACGCCCTGGATTCCCGCGGGCGGCGTCGTGACCGACGGCGATTCGCCGGGCGGCCTCGGCATCCGCGCCGCCTCGGCGATCACCATACCCGTCGGCGGCATCTCGACGCTCATCTCGCCCAACCCCTTCCGGCCCTTCGCCGACCGCTATTCGAACGCCTACAACTACTACGAGACCGCCGGCTATGCCCTGAGCTTCGCCGATTCGCGCGGGTTCACCGTCTGGCTCAACCGCGTGACGACGGGCGAGACCTTCATGACCATCACCGGCTACGCCAAGGACACGGTCGTCGTCTTCGCCCGCACCGACACCACGAACTGGAAGATGGACGAGTATCGCGTGACGCTTCGTGACACGGTCACGAACCTCTCCTCCCTCGACGCGACCCTGCTCTACGCCGACACCCAGGCCCTGACCCCGACCCTGGGCTCCGCGCCCCCGGCCTCCACGACCGGCACGTCGCTCTCCGTCACCATCCGCGTGAGCGAACTGGCCGAGAACGCTTCCCAGCGGGCGCGTTCGCGTTCCGAGCGCGACTCCTTCATGCTCGTCTTCCGCACGACCGCCGCCGACGGCACCGATTCCACCGACACGGCCTACGGTGCTCTCACGGCCTCCACGGTCGACGTCACAAAGACGATCTCCCTCGGCTCGGGCCAGAACACGGTGAGGGTCACGCTCGTCGACAAGGTCGGAAACTACGATTCGACGCTGACCTTCTCCATCTCCTCGGGGGCCGCCATCATCGGCAACATCGGATTTGAGGGCAACTCGCCTCTCTTCCGCTACACCAGCGCGAACCCGGCCTTCACCTTCACCTTCCCGACCACGGTGTCGGGCGGGACGCTGGAGTTCTTCAACATCGCGGGTGAG
The DNA here is from genome assembly GCA_964637705.1 of uncultured bacterium. Classification (GTDB taxonomy): domain Bacteria; phylum UBA8481; class UBA8481; order UBA8481; family UBA8481; genus CAZWVM01. Next base: position 6,986 of record CAZWVM010000033.1, on the reverse strand, counting down.
CGCATGAAGATCATCAACCTCCCGCCGGGCATCTCTTCCGTGGACTGGAACGCGGCGAACGACGCGGGGCAGGTCCTCAGAAACGGCGTTTACATCATCAAGTTCAAGGTTCCTCTCTCCAACGGCACCACGATCGAGGAATCGAGGACCATCTTCCTGTTGAAATGAGACGGCGCGCGATGAAGACGACGATGAGGAGAACCCGGGGGTTCCGTGCCGCGGCGGTCGTCGCGGTCGGCGCGGCGCTCCTCGCGTTCACCGGATCCTCCCGCGCGGCCAACGTCTCGGGCTCCTTCTCGGAGACCGGGATCGGGGCCCGGTCGCTCGGGCTCGGCGGGGCCTTCGTCGCCGTCGCCGACGACGCCTATGCCATGACCGCCAACCCCTCCGGCCTGGCGCTCCTGCAGTCGATCAGCGGCACCTTCGACTACGCCAATCTCTACGGGCTCGGCCTCCTGAAGCAGTCCTACTTCGGGCTCGCCGTGCCGACGCGCTGGGGCGTGCACGGCTTCTCCTACCAGGGCATGCAGGTGGAATTCTCGCCTTTCCCCCAGAAGCTGACCGAGACGACGCTCGGGTACTCCTACGCCCGGCTCTTCGGGCCGCTCGCCCTGGGCGCCACCGTCAAGTATCTCGACCTCAGCTCCGACTTCTCCCAGGGCACCGGTTCCGGGCTCGGCATCGACATCGGTCTCCGCTACCAGCACTCCCCGCGCCTCTCCCTCGGCGCCGCGATCCGAAACGCCTACGCGAGCGTGCAGTACGGGACGGGCACGACGGAGACGATCCCGTCGTCGTGGCGGGCCGGCGCGGCCTACCGCCTCTCCGACCGCTGGCTCGTGACGGGCGAGTGGGGCGGGGTGAGCGGCGACTACTTCTCGCGTTTCCGCGCGGGGACGGAATACTGGATCATGCGGCCGGGCTACCTCTCGCGCACCCTCGGCGCGACGACGGTGAGGAACCAATCGATCTTCCGCCAGGTGGAGCGGCAGGAGTATCCGCTGGCCCTGGCCCTCCGGTGCGGCCTGGAGAAGCAGTTCACCGGCGACGAGAAGGCGATTCCCGCCGTGGGGACGACCCTGGGCTTCGGCTCCGTGCGGCTCGACTACGCCTACATCTTCGCCTCCAAGGGTCCGGGCGAGACGAACCGCTTCTCGCTGACATACGATTTCACCCCGTGGAAGGTGGAACCCGAGGAGCGGGGCGATGAGGCCGGTCGCGGCGAGGAGCGTAATCCCGAGGCGCAGACCCCCGTGATCGCCGCGCCCGCAGCGGCTCCGACCGCGGCCCGCCGCGCCGTCGCGGTTCTCGACTTCGCCAACGCGACGGGGCATGCCGAGCTGGGATGGCTCTCCCTCGGCCTCGCCGACATCGTGGCGAAGGAGCTCCAGGCCGCCGGGCTCCCCGTCATCGCCCGCGCGAACCTGGCGGGAACGGCATCCCTGACCGGCCCGGAGATCCTGACCCTGTCGCAGCAGTCCGGCGCGCGTCTCGTCGTGCGCGGGCTCTTCGTCAAGAACTCGGCCGGCCGCATGGTCCTGACCGCGCGCGTCATCGACGGCGCGACCGGGCGGACGCTGGACTTCATCGAGGCGGAGGCGCCGGAGACGGAGATCTTCGTCCTGGGGAAGTCGATCGGCCAGGGCGTCGCCCAGAAGGCCGGGGCCTGGCTCGCGCGATGAATCGTTCCCGCGCGGTCGTCTTCGTTCTCGCCGCCTGGCTCGCGGCCGCGCTCCCGTGCGCCGCCGCCGACGGGATCACGGCGCTCTTCACGCCGGGCTCGAGCCATTCCGGCGGCGCCAACTCCGCCTTCAAGACCGCCCTCATCGACTTCATCAAGTCCGCCACCAAGACGGTCGAGATCGCGGTCTTCAACTTCCAGGACCGCGAGCTGATCGAGACTCTGAACACGATCGCCGCCGCCGGGCAGGTCTCGATCAAGGTGGTCGTGGACGACGTCAACTACCCCGTGAGAACCTCCGACGGCACCCTTTCGCTCTCGGGCTCGATCCCCACGAAGTACGACGACGATCCGAACAACGAGATGCACCACAAGTTCGTGATCATCGACAGGGGAGAGTCGGGCGCGGCGGTCTGGACCGGCTCGGCCAACTTCAACCGCCCGAACCTGACCACGATGAACAACAACGCGCTGATCATCCGCAGTTCCGATATCGCCTCCACGTTCGGGACGGAGTTCGACCTGATGTGGAGCGGAAAGTTCCACGCGAACAAGGCGACCCCCTCGGTCCGCACCTCCTACACCGTCGCGGGGATCCCGGTCGAGGTCCGCTTCTCCCCGCGCGACCTGCCGCTGGACCGCATGGTGAGCGCCGTGAGTTCCCTGACGACCTCGCTCTACTACGCCATCTACACCTACGGGAGCCCGGAACTGGGGAACGCGATGATCGCGAAGAAGAGCACGGTCGGGTCCGCGAACCTCGGGAACTTCGACCAGGGCCAGCACGGCTTCACGGCGAGCTACAGCAGCCTCCTCGGGGCGGGCATGAACGTCATGACCGATCTCAACGCCGATGTTCTCCACCACAAGTACGCCGTCCTCGACGGATACTCCGTCTTCACCGGCTCGATGAACTTCACCGTGGCGGGCAACACGGTCAACGACGAGAACTCCGTGCTCGTGCAGGACGCGGCGCTGGCGAGGGCCTACCTGGCCGAGCTGGCCCGGATCTCGAGCGTCTCGATCGGCACGATCACAGGTTCCGACTGGAAGGATTCCGTCACGGTCGGCTCGGCCTCATCGACCCCCGTTTCGACCTCGATCATCGAGCCCGCGCGCGACAAGGCCGTCGCGATCGCCTATCCGAATCCCTGCATCCTCTCCTCGGGGCAGATGCTGACCCTGGCGACGCAACCCGAGGCGACGCTGACCTCCGTCCGGGTCTACGCGCAGGACGGCCGCCTGATCCACACGATGATGCCGACGACATCCTCGACGCGCATCACCTGGGACGGGCGGAACACGAGGGGTGACGTGATGGCCAGCGGCACGTACATCCTCGAGATGGAGACCCGCTCCTCGGGCGTCGCCCGGGGCGTGGTGACGCTGATCCGATGAGGAGGATCCGGGTTCTCGCGCTGGCGGCGGTTCTCGTCGCCGTTTCCGCCGAGGCCGCCGGGGTGGGAACATCCGGCGCCTCCTTCCTCCGCGTCCGCCCGATGGCGCGTCCGACGGCCATGGGCAACGCCTACACGGGGCTGGCCGAGGGGATCGAGTCCCTCTCCTACAATCCGGCCGGCCTCACCACGGTCGACAAGTGGGACCTCGGTCTTTCCCAGATCGTCTACGCGCTCGACATGCATTACTCCTACGCGGCCGTCGCCCGGCGCGTCAGCCCGAAGAGCGTCTTCGCCCTTCACCTCACCTACATGGGCGCGGACGACGTCCAGCGCAACGCCACGGGCGCGATCGTCGGCCAGTTCTCGAACTACGACCTCGCTCTCGGCCTCACCGTCGCCTACCAGGTCGCCCCCGAGGTGGCGGTCGGCGCGACCGGCCGTTTCATCCGCAGCGAGCTCTTCCGTTACGATGCGAACGCGGTCGGAGCGGATTTCGGCGTCACCTACCGCCCCGTCGGCTGGCCCGGGATCTCGATCGGCGCCGCGGTCCAGAACATCGGCACGGGCATCGAATACATCGCCTCGAGTTCGCCGCAGCCGCTGTCCGTGCGGATGGGGCTCGCCTACGAGCCGCCGGACGCGAACTACACCCTCTCCGGCGATCTCTCGGTCGACCGCGAGGCGCAGCCGCGCGCCAACGTGGGCGCGGAATACCGCATCCTCGACTACCTCGCCCTCCGCGCCGGCTTCGACGTCGGCTACGATGTCTCCTTCGAACGAGCTCTCAAGCTCGGCGTCGGCTTCCTCTCCAAGGTCGGCTCCTTCGACTACACCTACGAGTCGATGGGGCCGACGGGGCTGAACCACCGCTTCTCCTACAGCTACCTGGGGGGGCAGTCCCATGTCCAGACCTCCGCGGACACGACCGGCTTCTTCGCGGCGGGAGCGGGGCGGATGAGGGCTTCCCGGGTCCGCATCGCGGTTCCGCCCTTCGCGAACCTCGCGCCCGGCACGGAAGAGGACTGGATGGCCGAAGGCTTCCGCGAGATCTTCCTGGCCCGCACGTCCAAGAATTCCGACCTGGTGCCCACGTCCTACGGCAACGCCGAGTATGCCATCGAGGGGCGATACAGCGCCCTGGGGGACGGCGCGGTCTGGGTCGGCGTGAAGATCGTCGAGATGCAGTCGCGGCGCGTGGTCGTCTTCCGCGAGGCCACGATCCCGCGGGATCATTTCATCGACGGCGCCACCACCCTGGCCGGCGCCGTCTTCGCCGCCCTTCCCGGCCGCTGACTCGTGAGCCAGCAACCGGCCCCGGGGCCGGAGGATCCGGCGTCGCCTTCGCGGTCTCGCGTCCGCTTCGTCTTCGTTCCGCTCACGTTGCGCGAATCCCTGGCCCTTCTCTTTCTCGCGGCCCTCTCATGCGCCTTCGTCGGTTACGCGGCGCGCCCGGCCCCGGCTCACGACCGCGGCCCCTGGTTCGCGGGCTTCACGCCGTGAAGATCGAGGCCTACTGCGTCAAGTGCAGGGCCGCTCGCGAGATGAGGGATCCGGCGCTCGTCGCAATGAAGAACGGACGCTGCGCGGCGCGCGGTTCCTGCCCCTCCTGCTCCGGCGTCCTCTACAAGATCCTCTCGAGGGAATGCAGTGAAAAGCTCGCACAAGCCCAGGCCGGACCGGACCGCGCCTGAGAGGCGGTCGTCCGCGGAGGCGCCGCGGAACGACGAACGCCTCTTCACGGTCGAGGGCGCCCGCGCCGTCCGCTCGATCCTCAACTCGCCCCTCGTCGTCCGCGACCTCGTGGTGATCGAGAGCGAGGAGCGGAAGTGGGGTGAACTGGAAGGGGAGGCCGCGAAGCGGGGCATTCCGGTGCGGCGCGTCAGCGAGCGTCACAGCCGGCGCTACTTCGATGCGAAGAGCCCGCAGGGGATCGCCGCCCTCGTCGAGAAACCGGCGGCGCGCCCGGTCGGCGCGATCCTGGAGGACGCCCGCGCCGCCGTCGTCCTCGACGGCCTCTCCGACCCCGGCAACGCCGGAACCCTGGTCCGCACCGCCCTCCTCCTCGGCTGGGACGCCGTGCTCTTCACGCCCGGCAGCGTCGATCCCTACCATCCCAAGACCGTGCGGGCTTCGGCCGGCGCGGTCGGCTACATCTCGGTCGCATCGGCTTCCGCGGAGGAGATCCGGCGCGCGGCGAACGCCGCCGGCTTCCGGACGCTCGTAGCGGGGCTCGGTCCGGAAAGGGCCGCCGGCGCCCCGGGTGGAAAGACGCTGCTCGTGCTGGGGGGCGAGGCGCGCGGCCCCTCCTCGGCGTGGCCCGATGCGCGCGCGGCCCACGTCGCGATGAAGGCCCTTCCGATCGATTCCCTCGGCGTCGTCGCGAGCGGCTCGATCCTCCTGGAGCGCTTCCGTCCCTGACGCCGGTCCCCTCCGCCCCGCCCTAGTCGAGCTTGCGGATCCTTCCCACGTGGCGGCCGCCCTCGAAGGGGGTCTCGAGAAAGACGTCGAGAATCTCGAGGGCCGTCTCGATCGTCATCATGCGCTGGCCCAGGGAGATCATGTTCGCGTCGTTGTGGAGCCGTCCCATCCGGGCGGATTCGACGTTCCAGCAGAGGGCGCAGCGGACGCCTTTCACGCGGTTCGCCGCCATCGCCTCCCCGTTGCCGCTGCCTCCGAGGACGATTCCGCGCTCGCATTCCCCGTTCGCCACCGCCTCCGCGGCCGGGCGGCAGAAGTCGGGGTAATCGCATGAGGCCTCGGAATCCGTGCCGAAGTCGAAGACCTCGTGTCCGTGTTCCCCGAGCCGGGCCTTGATTCTCTCCTTGTAAAGGAATCCCGCATGATCCGAGCCGATCGCGATTCTCATGGCGCCTCCTGCAATCCTTCCGGCAGAAAAAAACCGGCGCCTCTCGGTGCCGGTTTCATGATTTCATGGTGCAGCGGAGTGGATTTGAACCACCACGCCCTTGCGGGCGCCAACCCCTCAAGCTGGTGCGTCTGCCAGTTCCGCCACCGCTGCAACAGGTTCGGATTATAGGCGCGCCCGCTTCCCGGTTCAAGAGAAACGAGAGCGAACGGCCGCCCGGGTCAGGCCTGTCCCGCCGAGCCCAGGACGTTCTTGTTCTTGTGGCGATACATCTCCAAGAGCGCGTCGCGGGCCGGCCCGAGGTACTTCCGCGGGTCGAACTCCGCGGGCTTCTCCTTGAAGACCTTCCGGATCGCCGCCGTCATCCAGAGGCGCCCGTCGGAATCGATGTTGACCTTGCAGACCGCGCTCTCGGCGGCCTTCCGGATCCACTCCTCCGGGATGCCCACCGAATCCTTGAGAGCGCCGCCGCAGTCGTTGATGATCTTCACCGGTTCCACCGGGACCGAGGAGGAGCCGTGCATGACGATCGGGAAGCCGGGGATCCTCTTCTCGATCTCGGCGAGGATGTCGAAGCGGAGCATCGGCGGGATGAGGACGCCGTCGGCGCTGCGCGTGCACTGCTCGGGCTTGAACTTCGTGGCGCCGTGGGATGTGCCGATCGAGATCGCGAGCGAATCGACGCCGGTCTTCTTCACGAAGTCCTCGACCTCCTCCGGTCGCGTGTAGGTCGAGTGCTCGGCCGAAACCTCGTCCTCGATGCCGGCCAGGACCCCGAGTTCGCCCTCGACCGTCACGTCGTTCGCGTGGGCATACTCCACGACCTGCTTCGTCAGTTCCACGTTCTTCTCGTAGGAGTGGTGGGATCCGTCGATCATGACGGAGGAGAATCCCGACTCGATGCAGGACTTGCAGAGCTCGAAGGTGTCGCCATGGTCGAGGTGCAGGGCCACCGGGATCTCCTTCAGCTTCTTCTCCTTCGCGATCTCCTTCATCATCGCGATCGCTCCCTGGCCGAGGTACTTCAGGAGCGTCTGGT
>CAZWVM010000032.1:2694-24007 GCA_964637705.1 uncultured bacterium | reverse complement strand
CCGCGGTGCGCGGGTTGTGGCCGCCGGCCATGCGCGTGAAGCCGCCCAGGGCGCACGCGTCCCAGATCCGGCTCCGCTCGACCTCGCCGCCGGCGCCGGTGCGATCCGTGACCGTGAAGCACGTGCAGGTCGGGCAGACGTAGCTGCATCCGCCGCACTCCAGGCACCGCCGGCCCACGATCTCCCAGGTCTCGTCCGAGATCCCGCCGTGAGTGATCAGGCGCACAGCAGCGGAGTACCAACCGGTGGAGGTCTTGAAACGCTTGCGGACCTCCTCGAGGATCCGGCGGCGGCGCGCCACGTGCTCCGGGGTCGCCCTCGTGAAGAAAGGCTGCGCGAAGAAGGCTTCGCCCGCGGGCGTGCCCGCCAGGGCCATCACTTCGCCGCCCCCCAGGTCCATGAGCTGGAGATCGAAACCGGAGCGGGCCGCCGGACCGGTGTCCGCGCAGACGCAGAAGCAGTCGTCGTCGACGTCCTTCTCGGGGTCGGAGCAGACGACGTTGACGAGGAAGAGGCTCTTCCTCATGCGGGCGTAGTACTCGTCACGGTAGTCCTTGCCGAGGAAGAAGCGGTCGAGGTGGCCGAGCCCCGCGACGTCGCAGGAGCGAATCCCGAAGATCGCGAGCTTCGGGTCGTTCTCGACCGGCGTGATCTCGAGCCGCCCGTCCTTCCCGGTCCGGGCCTTCATCAGCCGCTGGATGTGAGGAAAGACGTAGCGTTTCGGCGGATAGTAGGGGTTGGCGACGTGGAACTGGACGAGGTCCCGGTTCGCGGTCGTCACGGCGTCGAAGTAGCTGTCCCGGCCCTGGCCGGCGAAGGGCGCCATGACCTCGTAATCCTTCGCGAGGACATCGACGATCCTGAGAACGTCCTCCTTCCGGAGGATCCGCGCGCGCATCAGGCCTTCTCCACCCGCACGGGCAGCGGCAGGGAACGGCGCCGAAGATCGGTCGTCGAGGCGTCGAGCAGCTGCTGGACGGCCTCGTGCAGGAAGTACGGCGCGAAGACCATGCCGCGCCTCACCTCGCGCGTCACCCGCGCCGCCGTGGTCGCGGTGCGGCCGGACGTGGTCACGAGCCGGACCTTCTGGCCGTCACGGACGTTCAGCTCCCGGGCGTCTTCGTCGTTGAGATCGACGAAACCCTCGGGGTAGTCGAGGAGCAGGATCCGGTATTCGCGCTTCAAGACCTCGCTGTGCTGGATGAGGACGTTGGAGTGCCAGTAGAAGAGCGAGTGCCCGAAGATGAGCCCGAACGGGTGGCTGGACGGCAGTTCGACCGTCTCCGCGTAGCGACCGATCGGAACGAACCGGAAAGTCTTGTCGCGGTCCGCGCGCCGATCCCCGAAGAGAAACCGGGTCCCGAGCGGGCGGTCGTTCGTGCAGGGCCACTGCCGCCCGTGATCGCGGGCGAGGTTGGCGTAGTCGGCCGCCTCGTAGAAAGGCACGGCCTGCCCGATCTCGTTCATCACCTCCGCCGCCGAGGCGTAGGACCACTTCGCGCCCAAGCGTCCCGCGACCTCGACGATCTGCTTCCAGGCCGGGACGGGACCGGCCGGGGGCTCGAGCGCCTTCGCGGTGAGCTGGATTCTCCGCTCCGTCGAGGTGAAGGTCACCTGCTCCTCGCCGAAGGCCACGACGGGAAGGACAACGTCGGAAAGCCGGGCGCTCTCGGTCATGAAGAGATGCTGGCAGACGATGAAATCGAGGTCGCGAAGGGTCGTGGACGCGTCGCAGAAAGTGGCCGAGACGACCGGATCGTGGCGTCCGAGCCAGAGGGCCTTCAGCTTTCCGCGACCGCGGGTTTCGACCATGGAGCGCGCGTCCAGGCCGGCGCTCTCCGGGATCTTCGCGCCCCAGAGAGCCTCGAGGCCGCGGCGCGCGGCGGCGTCATCGAGGGCGCGATAACCCGGAAGATACTCGGGCGTCATGCCGACGTCGCAGACGCCCTGGAGGTTGTTGTGCTCGCAGAGGGGCATGACGCCGGCGCCGGGCTTGCCGAGGTTCCCGGTGAGAAGAGCGAGGTTCACGATCGTCTGCACGCTCTCCTCGCCGCGCGCTTCCGCGCCCGTCGAGTAGAGGATCATGCCGGCCTTCGCGCGGCCGAAGAGGATCGCCGCCTCCTCGATGAGAGAGGGCTCGACGCCGCAGACGGAGGAGGCCCAGAGGATGTCGTAGGCGGCGATGGCCTCGAGGAAGGCCTCGTAGTCGCGGCAATGGGCCTTGATGAAGGCGAGATCCGCGAGGCCGCGGTCCACGATGACCTTCGCCATCGCGCCGAAGAGCGCCGAGTCGGTGCCGCTCCGGCTCTGGAGGAAGAGGTCTGCCTCCTCCGCGATGCGGTGGCGCCGAGGACCGGTCACGATCAGTTTCGCCCCGGCAAGCTTGGCGCGGAGAACGTGCCCACCGACGGTCGGAAGCTGGCGGGCGAGGTCGATCGCGTCGACGACGATCACGTCACTCTGCTCGATGTCCCCGATCGAGGTCGTGGCCGCGGGCACGCCCAGCATCTCCAGGAGCACGTCGATCGTCCGGATGCGGTGGATGCCCGTGCCGTGATCGACGTTGTTCGTGCCGATCGCGGTGCGCGCCAGTTTCTGCAGGAGGTAGCTCTCCTCGTTGGAGCACCGCGCGGAATTGAGAAAACCGATCGAGTCCGGGCCGTGAGACGCGCGGATCTCAGTAAGACGCTTCGCGACGAAATCGTAAGCCGTGTTCCAGTCCGTCTCCTCGAAGTCCGCGCCGCGGTTCTTCCTGACGAGCGGTCGCGTCAGCCGGTCCGGCGAACTGGAAACCTCGTGAACGTGCCACCCTCGGACGCAGATTCGCCCCTTGTTGGTGGGATGCGACATGCTGGGGTAGGTGCCGATGATCTCGTTGCCGGACGATTCGAGATAGATGCCGCAGCCGACTCCGCAGAAGGTGCACGTGGTCAGTTGATGAGGCATGAGTGCCTCGGGGACTCTATCAATGAGAAATGAATCACGATGATTGGGGAATCGTGCAATCAATTGAGTTGATTGTCAAGTGATTGAATTATCATTGGTATCACAATAGAATATTCCGTTGTGAAATGCATTTATCGCCAATATTTTCAGTTTTTTATGTCACGCGTCACTCTCAACGATCCCCGATGACGCGATGGAATTGCCCGATATAATTGCGCCGAAAGTGTTCATGATGAAGACCTACCTTCGCCTCCTGCTCGCTCTATCAAGCCTGGTCATCGGATTCATCCTGGCGGACAGGCTGCTCATCCTCACCCATGGGCCACGCCAGATTCCGCGCCACCATTTCGATCCGCTCCTCGGGATGAGAGCCGAGCCGTCCCAGGGCTTCGTCATCCCGTTCGCCGATACCGATCTCCTCGGTCGCGTGATCGGCCCGAAGCGGTTCACGTTCGATGCCCGGGGATTCCGCTCGACGGGGTCGGCCGTCGAGATCCGGCCTTCGTCGCCTTGCAGGATCCTGTGCATCGGCGGTTCGACGACGCTCGGTTACCGGTTGTCGGATGACGAATGCTACCCGGCACGTCTGAGACATTTTCTGGAGGAACGAAAACCCGAACGAGCCTTCGAGGTCGTCAACGCCGCGTTCTTTCTCCGCAACACCTCCTCCAACCTGCGCGACATGGCCGGGCGCCTGCACAAGGTCGATGCCGAGATCGTCGTCATCATGGAGGGATTCAACGACATCTTCGCCGCGATCAATCCCGCTCATACGCGTTACGGTCTCGTCGATCCCGGCTGCGTTCCCGACCTGCCGCTGGATCTGCCGCGGCACGCCGGACGTTCCTGGCCGGGCCTCCTCCTGCCCGAGCTGGTCGAGCGGGCGCTCAGGCTCGCCGGCCGGCCGACGGACTGGTCGACGCCTCCCTCGGACGATCTCACGGCCCCATGCGTGCCCGGCGACGACGAGGATGACTCGCGCGCTCGATCCATTTTCCGCGCGAACCTCGCCTCGATGGTGCGGCTCGCGCGGCGGAACGGCGCGCGCGTCTTCCTCGTCCTTTTCCCCTCGGCCCTCGACGCCTCCCTCTCTCCCGGAGAGCGGGCCCGGCGGCTCGGACACGCCATGGATCTCGGCAAGGACCTCGGCGCTCTCCTGGACGAAGGCTGGATCCTGCGCCGCTTCGCCGAGTACCGGGCGGCCGTGGTCGACGTGGCGCGCGACGAGGGCGCCGTGGTGATCGACGCCGCGACCCCGATGTCGGGTCGCGAGGAACTCTTCGTCGACGTCTGCCACTTGACGCCCGCGGGGGCGGATGCATTGGCGGGCGTCGTCGGAGGCGAAGTGATCGGCGTGGATCGTTCCGCGCCGTTGTGAGCCATTCTTGCCCCGTGCGCGGGATTTGGCTAACCTCGGACGCAACGTGAATCCTTCTCTGAGTTCCGGCGGATCGTTGGATGCGGATGCTCTTGGACCCCGTCGTTCCTTCGGGGCCGCCCTGCTCCTGGTCGTCATCGTGGCGGCGCTCCTACGGATTCCCGCCCTGGCCTGGGGCCTGCCGGACCGTCACCATTCCTGGCCCTACCTGTCGGACGAAGCTCACCTGGTCCGTGTCTTCGAGAACATGCGACCTTCCCAGGGAGATTGGAATCCTCGCTTCTTCATCTTTCCCAGCCTTATGGTCTATGTGGGGGGCGCAGCGCTGAGGGCTTCCGCGATTCTGGGCGCGGTGACGCTGGTTTCGGACCGCGCCTTCTACGAGGCGCACCCGGAAGAACTGGCGAAGATCTACCTCGTGCTGAGACTCGTGGCGCTCACAGCGTCGCTCGTCGGGATCATCGGGATCGCACACCTGGGAAGAATGCTACACGGCGCCGGAAGCGGTATTCTCGCGGCATCGCTCCTCGCCTTCTCCACGGGTCACACCGCGATCTCCTCGGTCGCGACGCCCCATGTGCTTGCCAATCTGCTCTCGATAGTGACCGTCGCATCCGCGTGGAAGCTGTCCGGGGATCCCCGGACGTGGAGTTACGTGCGCACGGGAGTTTGTCTCGGCCTCGCCGTCGGCACCCTGTACGATTCGGCGCTCATGTTTCTCCCGTTGCTCGCCGCGCACCTGATGGTCCGGCCTCGCCGCTTCTCCCCGTGCCGGGAGGACGGCCGGCTCGCGGCGGCGGTCCTTGCGGCCGCAGTCGTCTTTCTCATGACGACGCCTTACCTGTTCGCCGGCGAGGACGTGGGACGGAGCTTCGCCCACATCCGCGCCCATGTCGGCTCCCAGGTGCCCAGCCTCTTCCGCTTCGCCGGCTATCTCGCCTATGCCGTTTCCTCGCCGGTCGCGTTTCTCGCGGCCGCCGCCGTGATCGCCGCAATCCTCAGGCGGAAAAGGTCGGATCTTCTCCTCCTCGCCTGGATTCTTCCCTATTCCCTCGTCATCCTGCGCTCGGGACCCGCCTTCATGCGACGGGAGATCGCGATCATCCCGCCGCTTCTGCTTCTCGTCGCGCAGATGCTCCTCTCTCTTCCCCGCCGCATTCGCATCGCGGTCGCCGCCCTCGCCGTCGTCTCCGCCGCGATTCCCACTCTCGCCTACCTCGATGCCTATCGTCTCCCGGACGTGCGCAGTGAAGCCCAGGCGTGGGTCGAGACGAACGTGCCGCCGGGAGAATCCATCGCCGTCTGGGACTGGCACCTGGGTCCTCACCTCGACGTCGACCGCAACCCCGTCTCTCTTCTCACGCGGCGTGAGGGAGATACCGCGGCCTGGATCGTGGCCACGAATCGCGAATTGCCTCTCGAGGAGGCAGTGCGGAGATGGCCGGACGCGAGACTCGTGAAACGGTTCCGCCGCGAACCCCGGCTGGGCCCCTTCCGATATTCACTCGACGGCGCCCCCGAGGACTGGCTCTACCCGATCCCCGACATCTATATCCTGGATCGCGCGCAGGCGGCGGATCCGGTCGACTCCGGTCCGGCCTCGCGATGAACGGCTCCCCGTATCGATGGTTTCACCTGGTCCGCGATCTCGCCATCTTTCTCGCCCCGATTCTCCTATTCGAGGCCGGCGCCTGGTACGGATGGCGTGACAGCAACTGGGTCCGCATGGATCCCCGTCTCGGCTTCGATCCCTCTCACCGCATGATCGTCGAGCGGCCCGGCGGGCGGGCCGAGATCAACCCCGACATGTGGGGCTGCGGAGCGTCGACGGAGTCGTGGCTCATCGAGGCGGGCGGCGACACGATGCGCATCGTCGTGCTCGGCGGATCCTCCGCGCGCGGGCTCCTCTCCACCTCCGATACCGGGCTCGTGGAAACCTCCTTCGCGCGCCGCCTCGAGGAGATTCTCCCGCCCCGCGCCGGTCGCCCGGTCGAGGTCATCAACCTGGGTGTCCCCGGATTCGGTTCGGACCGGATCCGATTCATGCTGAGGGATGCGGCGATCTTCCGCCCCTCGCTCGTCGTCCTCTATGTCGGCGACAACGAGTACATCGAATCGCGCATCCGCTCCTCCTACATCGACGACGCCTCGCTGAGGGCGAAACTGCGGTGGCTCGTCCTCTCCACCTGGAGCGGCCGCGTCTTCCTCCGCGTCATCCGCTCGGACGAGACGAGCCTGGAGAGGGACCGCGTCCTGCGCATGGGAGAACCGCCCCGCGGCGTTCGCGAAAGCCCGGCGCGGGAAGCCGAGGCCGCGCACGCGGCATTCACCGGCGAGGAAAACGCGGTGCTGCCCGGTGCACGCGCGCGCTTCGCCGAAATCGCCGCCGCGGCGGGCGGAATCGGGGCGCGCCTCATCGCCATTCCCTCGATTCCGAACGTGCTCGAACCCCCGCGTCGTCCCGGCGCGAACGCCCGCGAACTCTGGGAAGAAGCCGGGGCGCGCAGGATGGGCGGAGATACGGCGACCGCGCTGGCTCTCTACCGGGAGGCCCTCGATCTCGACGCCTGGGGATTGAGAGCCAACACACGCATGCGCAGGGCCGTTCTCGAGGCCCCCTTCGAGGTCGTCCTCGACCCGTGGGACGCCTTCCACGACCGGATCCTCGAGGGCCGCAGGCTCTTCACGGACCACAACCACCTGAGCGACGATGGGCACCAGCTCCTCGCCGCCATGATCGCCGACTCAGCCCTGCCCCTGCTCCCGAAGCGCCCCTGAATCATCCTCGCCGTCCGGCATCGAAGACAGGAAGAGGATTCCTCCCGCGAAGATGAGAGGCGCGAGCCCCATCACGAGGAGAACCGGGATCGACTTGTTGACCGAAAGGCGATGGAGGAGAATCCGCACGCGTTCCCGGAAAACCGGTTCATACAGGTTGCGAGCGTTGACGAGAAAGGGGGCCGTGACACGGATCCGGCCCCCGGGACCGCCCAGGGGCTCGCGCAACCTGAAGATCGCCGAGCGCACGCCCACGGAACGCCGGCCGGGAACGGGCGCATGCGCGTCCATGGGCACTCCGTCCTTTTCCAGTCGGACCTCACCGATCCGTCCGAACTCCGCCTCGGGAGTCACCACCTCCACCGCCGCCAGGCCGGCATAGACGACCTCGTCTCCCGATCCGTCTCCCGCCGAGAAACCGATGGGAAAGACGAGAAGCGGCCCCGCGACGAGCGCGATCGTCACGAGAAGAACGGGCAGGCGCGCCTTCACAGGTAATACCTCGGTATCACGGTCCAGCCGATCGCGTACAGGGCGAGGAAGAGAGCGCCCGCTCTCAAGATCCGACTCACGCCCCGTCGGACGGGCGCAGGCCAGCCCGGGTCGTCCAGGCCGATCAGGCACGGCAGGATCCAGGCGGCGAGCGGCAGGAAGAAGTAACGCCCCTGAAGGCCCATCGCGTATCCGGTCGAGGCCGTGGTCCAGACGCGCACGGCGAAGACGAAGAGCGTGTGGATGATCGGCGCAAGGGCGAAAACGAGCAACGGAGCCGGGATTCTCCTTCTCATCGCCAGCCAGGCGAATCGCAGCCAGCCGGCCGAGAAGAGAACCGCGACGGCGAGGCGCAGCCAGACCGGAAGTGGGGCGTCGAGGTGGCCGAAAACTCCCACGGCCTGGGAGAATAGCGTCCACGGTGTCGTCTGCCTCAGGGCATCCAGCAGGATCCGGTGGAGGGGGTCGGGACTGGGGGAGCGGAAGAGAGAGAAGCCGCTCGGGCCGCCGTAATGGTGATAGGACCAGGCCAGCCAGGGCAGGCAGAGAAGGGCCGCCGCGGCCGCGGTCGCGAACCAGGCCCGTGCCCGGTCCTTCATCGTGCCGTGGAGGAGAAAGGCCGCGGCGATCGCGGGAAGCATCGAGCCCGCGAACGGTTTCATCAGGTAGGCGGCGCCGGCGGCAAGCCCGGCGCCCGTGGCCCAACCGGCCGTCGAAGCGCCGCGGGCGATGCAAGCCAGGAACCAGAGGGACAGGGCGACGGCCACCATCGTCCCGGCGTCGGCCGTCACGCAGCCGAAGATGAAATGGGCCTGGGGTTGCAGCGCCAGGATCCAGCCCGTCGTCCGGGCCAGGGGGCCGTCGCCGACGAGGCAGCGCGCCGCGAGAAACCCGAGCGCCGCCGCGCACGCCGCCAGCGCCGCGCCCAGGAGCCGGGCGGCATAGAGCCTGTCGATCACGCCGCCATGAACGGCGAGGGCCGCGGCGGGCGCCGCGAGCAGGTAGTAGAGCGGCGGTCCCGCGGCCGGTCCGCACCAGTGCGCGTTCGGCTCCATCTCGTCCGGCGGATGCCGGTCGACGATCTCGATGAAGCGCGTCCGGGCGAATGGATTCATACGGACCATCGCGAAATCGGTCTCGTTGAGGGCGGAACGGAAGTTCTTCGTCAGGTTGAAATCCACGTTCATGACCGGGATTCGTTTCTTCCAGAGAAGGAATTCGACGTAGGCGAAATGCCCGTCCTCGTCGCCGCCCTGGCCCGGGGGCACGAGGCAGGTCCAGATCATCGCGTGGGCGGCCGCCACGAGAGCCAGCACCGCGACGAAGCGCCTCGAGTCCATGGGAGAAGCATACGGTCAGTCTCGGCGCGGCATCAACGGCAAAGGCGCGAACGTGCCGGGGCTTCTTCGCGGCAGGCGGCCGTTGATGTCTCCCATCCCGGGCATTACGATGGGTCCCATGGACAAGGTCGCCGAGCTGGCCGAGGAGATCGCCGGGTACGCCGGTCGCGTGCTCCTTCGTCGCCCCTCTCCCCTCGGCATCGACGAGCCTCTCTTCACCTCCGGTCTCGTCAATTCCTTCGGGCTCCTGCGGATCCTGGGGCGCATCGAGGAGTCCTCGGGTGCGCGCATCGAGGGTTACGAGGTGAATGACCTGAAGCTCGACACCGCCCGCCGGCTCGCGGAAGCCGCCCTCGGCCGGATCGACTGAGTTGGTCATTCCGCCGGCGGTCGCTCACCTTCGCGGCGCCACCACGGTCACCGCCGCGTTTCTCGCGGCCGTCGACGAGGAGGCGGACCGCCCCTTCGGGTGGTTCGCGGACCGGAGCGGCACGCCGCGGCCTCTGCTCTGGACGGAACTCGGGGACGAAGCCGCGCGCTTCGCCTCGGGTTTGCGGCGCGCCGGCGTCCGTCCCGGCGAAATCGTCCTTCTCGTGCTGCCGCCTTCTCCGGAGATCTTCTCTCTCTTCTACGGGATTCTCCTCGCCGGCGCCGTGCCCTCGATCCTCGCCTTTCCCTCCCCGCGCGTCGACCCGGCGGTGTACTGGCGCTACCTGCAGGGGCTCTTCGAGCACAGCGGCGCCCGCTGGATCGTGACCTATCCGGCCTTCGCGGCGGAGGCGGGCAACGGCTCGTTCGCGCGCCGGGAAGGCATTCTGGACTTCCGGGCGCTCCTCGAAGGAGTGAAGCCCCTGCCGGCGTCGGACGCCGTGCTCCCCTCTCCCGGTGACATTCTGCTTCTTCAGCATTCGTCCGGCACGACCGGCCTCCACAAGGGTGTGGCGCTCTCGCACCAGGCCATGCTCACGCAGATCAGCATCCTCTCGGGCGCGCTCCAGCTCGACGGAAACGACGTCATCGCGAGCTGGCTTCCCCTCTACCACGACATGGGTCTCGTCGCCTGCTTCCTTCTGCCCGCCCTGGCACGGGTGCCCGTCGTGACGCTCTCGCCCTTCGACTGGGTCGCGGATCCGGCGCTGCTGTGGCGCGTCGCCGCCGAGCGCCGGGCCACCCTCTGCTGGCTGCCCAACTTCGCCCTCGAAATCCTCGCCCGCTTCGTGCCGGTCCGGGCGACAGAGCGGCTCGACCTCTCCTCGCTGAGGCTCATCATCAACTGTTCCGAAGTCTGCCGGCCCTCAACCCACGATGCCTTCGCCGCCCGTTATCCGTCCCTGGGCGACCGCCTGGCGATCTCCTACGCCATGGCCGAAAACACCTTTGCCGTGACGCAGACCCGGCCGGGAACCCCTCCCTTCCGCGACCGGATCCTCCGGGCCGAGTTCCAGGAGCGCCGTCGCGCCGTCTCCTGCGCGTCGACGGAACCGGCCTCACTCGAATTCCTCGGCGTCGGCGCGGCCCTCCCCGGGATGGAGATCTCGATCCGGGACGCGCGGGGAATCCCGCTCGACGAGCGTCTCGTCGGCGAGATTTGGATCCGCAGCGGGTGCCTCCTGAAAGGATTCCACCGGCGGCCCGATCTCGACCGGGAACTCCTGAGAGACGGCTGGTATCGCACGGGCGACCTCGGATACCTCGTCGGCCGTGAACTCGTCGTGTGCGGCCGCTCCAAGGAGATCCTCATCCAGGGGGGACGGAATTTCCACGCGAGCGATATCGAGGCCGTCGTATCGGCGGTGCCCGGGGTCAAGGGCGGGCGCGCCGTCGCCTTCGGGGTTCCCAGCGCCGAAACCGGCACCGAGGACGTCGTGATCGTGGCCGAGCGTGACGCCGCGAATCCGCGGGATGCCGCGGCCATCGAAGCCGAGATCCGGAGGGATGTCGCCCGCCACCTCGATTGCGTCGCGAACGAAGTGCGGATCGTCGAGGAGCGCTGGCTCGTCAAGACGACGAGCGGCAAGATCAGCCGCGAGGAGAACCGGAAGAAGTACGAAGAGTGTTTCGCGGAAGGCGGCGACGCGTGAAGATGAATCCCGTGCTCAAGGATCTCATGGTCGCCTTCTGGCTTCTCGTCGCCAGCCTCCTCTATTGGGCCGCCACGGGACCATCCGTCGCGGCATTCGTGTATGCCCGCTTCTGAGATCGGCCGCGCGACCGGCATCCGCGCCGCCGTCTTCCTCGCCTTGACGGCCTCCCTCTTCGGTGCCCGCGCGGCCGTCGCGGCACTCCTCGCGTGCGCCCTGGTCCGCGCCGTCTCGGTCGCGAGGATGAACGACGCCGCGCGCCGGAAGCCCATCGTCGTCCTCGCCGTCATCATCCTGTATCTCGCCTGGTGCGCCCAGAGGCTGGGCGGCGTCGAACTGGTCGGTTTTTCCTACCTCGCCCTGAAAACCCACCATCTCCTTCTCGTCGCCGGGCGTCCGCGCCGGCAGGCCGAGTCGTTTGCCGAAACCCTGGTCCTTCTCGCCCTGCCCGCCTCCTTCGCGGCCGGCCCCATCGAGAGAAGCGGATTCGCCCGCGACCGGTCCCTGCCGTGGTCGGGCGCCGAGTCGGTCGCGGCGGTGAGGCGGATGGCGGAGGGCGTCTTCAAGAAGGTCGTCGCCGTCTCGTGGATCGAGCGTCAGATCACGCTCGCCGGGGGGCTCGCCGGAGCCACCGGTCCCTGGGACCTCTTCGTTCTCGCCAACCTGGCGGCCTGGTCCCTCTATCTCGACTTCTCGGCCTACTCCGACATCGCGATCGGTTCGGGCCGCCTTCTCGGTTACCGGTTGACCGAAAACTTCCGGTGGCCGCTCCTGGCGACGGATCTCCTCGATTTCTGGCGGCGCTGGCACGCGTCGCTCACGTCGTGGCTGCGCGATCATGTCTTTCTCCCCGTGGGACAGGCCCTGGGCCGCACCTCCTGCCCGGAGCGCCTCGCCGGCATGCTCTCCGCGGGAACGACTTTCCTGCTCATGGGTCTCTGGCACGGTTTCGAGGCGCGCTACCTGCTTTTCGGTGCCTACCACGCGGTCGGCGTCGTCGTCTGCAGCGAGTGGAAGGGCCGAATGCCGAAACCGGTGGGATGGACTCTCACCTATCTCTTCGTCATCGGCGGATTCCTCGTCTTCCGATTCTCGCCGGGGGAACTGGCCGGTGCGATCGGGAGGGTCCTGGGGGTGACCTCGTGAACGTTTCGAGGCCCCGGGCCGATCGGATCCTCCTCCTCGGCAGCAAGAGGCTGGGACTCAGGATTCTCACGTTGCTCCAGGAGATGCTGGGCCCCCGCGTCGTCGGCGCCGTGACGATCGACGATCGCGCCGACGTGAGAACGTGCTACGACGGATGGCGCCGCCACGCGGATGCGACGGGATTGAACCTGGTTGTGGCCGGCGACAACGACGAAGCCACGCACAGTGTCCGGTCATTCCATCCTGATTTCTGCCTCGTCGCCGGTTGGTACTGGCTGATCCGCCCCAGCCTTTTGAACCTCGTCCCCCGGGGATTCCACGGCATCCATTTCTCCCTGCTGCCCCGGTACCGCGGCAGCGCCCCCCTCGTGTGGGCGATGATCCATGGCGAAAGAGAAACCGGCGTCAGCCTCTTCGCGATGACCGAGCGCATGGACCAGGGGCCCCTGTGGGGACAAGCGCGCGTGCCGATCGGACCCGGGGATTACGTCGGAGACGTGCTGGATCGTCTCGAGGAAGAGGCTCTTCTCCTGCTCCGGCGGATTCTTCCGGGCATGACGGACGGATCGCTCTCGCCCGCGCCCCAGGAGGAAACCGGGGCCTCCTCGTTCGGCATCCGCCGCCCCGAGGACGGCCGGATCGACTGGCGCGAACCCGCGAACAGGCTTTTCGATTTCGTGCGTGCCCAGGCCGAACCCTATCCCGGAGCCTTCACCGAGATCGAGGGCATGCGAATCCGCGTCTGGCGCGCCAGCCCGCTCGAGGGTCCCGCGGATCGAGCACCAGGCACGATTGTCGCCATGGGCGATGAAAACGTCGATGTCGCCTGCGGCAACGGCATACTCCGATTGCACGTCGCCTCCGGGGAGGAAGTGAAACGGGGGCCTGCCGCCCGTTGTTTCACCGGGCTCCGCGCGCGGAGGATGGACGGCCTCTGAGTCGGCGCCCGGAGAGAAACCGGGTATGAACGATCAGGCGATGCTGAATCGGGGAGAGATGGATTCCCTCACGAGTTCAACGACCCGGTTCTGGTCCCTTTCCTTGAGCCCAGGATAGAGGGGCAGGAAGATCCCCCGCGCGCTGATTTGCTCGGCCCGCTCGAGGATGACCGATCCGAACCGGGCGCAGAGGTAGGGAAGGGCATTGAGCGATTGCATGCCACGCCTTGTCATCACGTGGTTCTTGGTGAGCCACTTGTGCACCCGCTCCCGCGTCGGGTGATCGGGCAGGAGGATGTAATACGACTGCCCGTTCCCCATCGCCCCGCGACGGTCGCGCGCGACGGTCACTCCCTTGATCCTCCGGAAAGCGAGATCGTACCTCCCGGCGAGATGACGGCGCCGCTCGACGAATTCCTCCAGGTGTTCCAGCTGCTCCAATCCGATCGCCGCCTGGATGTCCGTCATCTTGTAGTTCCATCCCGCCATGGCGAAGACTTCTCCGACGCCCGTCTCGAAGGGCTTCTTCCACTGGGTCGACGCCATGGCACCGTGGAAACGAGCCGAACGTAGACGGGCCGCCAGCTCGTCGTCGTTCGTGACGATCATGCCGCCCTCACCGGTGGTGATCACCTTGCGGGGATGCAGGGAGAAGACGGCGGGCGCGGATCCGTCGCCGATCGGCCTGTTCTTCCAGAGGGATCCGATCGCGCAGGCCGCGTCCTCGATGAGCAGGATGTCCTCTTCGCGACAGAGGCGCCGGAAGCCGGCCAGGTCCGCGGGATGCCCGAACTGGTGTACCAGGAGAATCGCCCGGGTCCGGCGCGTGATGCGGCGTTTCGCGTCGGCCGGCGTCATGTTGTAATCGCGGGGCGAAACGTCGGCGAGCACCGGCCGGGCGCCGGCGTGGATCACGGCGTTGGCCGTGGCCACGAAGGTGAACCCCGGCACGATCACCTCGTCGCCGCGCCCGATGCCGAGGCAGGCCATCACGAGGTGCAAACCGGTCGTCGCCGACGTGACGGCGACCGCGTGCCGTGCGCCCGTCTTCGCGGCGAAGGCCCTTTCGAACGCCTCGACGCGGGGCCCCTGCGTCACCCAACCGTCGTCGAGTACCTCGCGAACCCTCTTGAGCGCCTCGGGCCCGAAATCGGGGCGCGAGAGCGGCACCGTCCGGGAAGGCGGGGCGGAATGAAGCGGGCGTTTCTTCACATCGGCCTCCGGAACGACTCCATGTCGCTTCGACTCTAGCACCCGCTCCCGCGCGAAGAAAGTGCATTCGAAACCAAGCGGCGTTATGCTCGGAACGTCATGTCGGAGCGAAACATTGAATTGACGGTCGTCGTCATGGCCTACAACGAGGAGCAAAGCATCGCCCCGTTCCTGGACGAGCTCCGATCGCAACTCGATCAGGTCGGGGGCCCGTTCGAGATCCTCGTTGTCGACGATGGCAGCACGGACCGCACGCGTTCCATCGCCGAGTCCTTCGCCGCGAGCCGCGGTGAGACGCGCGTGATCCGGCACGAAACCAATCGAGGTCTGGGGGGCGTCTACCGTACCGGTTTCACCGAGGCACGGGGGAAACTCGTCACCTTCTATCCGGCCGATGGCCAGTTCGCCGCCTCGTGGATACCACTCTATCTCGACGCGATCAAGGACGCCGATCTCGTGCTCGGATACCTGCCCGACGAGACGCGTCGCGGTCCGGCGCGTATCCTCTCGTGGCTGGAACGCCGGCTCTACGACGCCTGCTTCGGCGCCATGCCCCGTTTCCAGGGGATCCTGATGTTCCGGCGCGAGCTGCTCTCCCGGTTCCCTCTCGTTTCCGAGGGAAGAGGCTGGGCGATCCTGATGGAATTCATCCTGCGCGCCGCCCGAACCAGGTGCCGGATCCGAACGCTCCCGATCGAGATGAGAAACCGGTCGGCGGGCTCCTCAAAGGTCAACAACCTGCGCACGATCCTCTCGAACCTCGCCCAGGTCGCGAAGCTATCGATCCGGATACGCCGCGAGGATCCTCACCGAACGGGTTGACGCCAGCGGTGGCCAGCTCTCGCGGAGAGGAGTGGCCGCGCGCGGACCCGTCTCGAACTCGACGAGGGCGAAGACCCCCATCTCTTTCAATCGCTCCCCCAAACCGGCATCGAAAGTATCGGTGAAAACGTTCTGCGTGAGCCGCAACGCCTCCCGGGCATCGTTCCTCTCGAGAACGGCACAGAAATCCTCCCCTTCCAGGAGCACGGGGTGCCCGGTGACGGCCGAAACCAGGGTACCGCTCCTCAAGGGGTTCGGTTCCAGGATGCTGTTGGTCGCCACGAGCCGGCGCGGATCGGCCTCAACGCCCGCGAGCACCTTGAGCGGCGCGACCAATTCGGGGGGAATCACCTTGTTCACGCCGCGGCACCGCGTGATCCCGGCCCCGTTGACGAAGCCGGCAAGAATTTGCGCGATGAAGAGCAGCGTCACCATCAGTGCCGCCACCCGGGACCCTCGCGACGTGCCGAGCGACGAGACGAGAACCAGGGAAAGGATCGGGAGAAAGGCGGAGGGAAACTGGAGGAAATAGAGCGCGCTGATCATGATCTTGGGAGGAGCGTTGTAGCAGAGCAGAAGGAGGGGCCCGATCAGGGCCCCGGCGCAGGCGGCCGCCAGGCCCGGCGATGGGTGTCGCCGGCGTGCCAGAAGGGCGAGGGGCAGGGCCAGCCCGATCGTTTCGATTCCGAACCACTTCAAGCCCTCGAGCAGAAGCGGAATCGCGATTCGGAGCGAGCTCGCATCGGGAACGTAGCCCGTCGCGTCCCCGTATCCGCCGCCCAGGATACCCGTCGCCAGCAGAACGCCCAGGACCCCGCTCGACGCCGCGGACGTCGCGAACCCGCTCCACCGGCGCTCGCTCCACGCCTCGTAGCAGGCGGCGACGCCCAGGGCCACGGTCGCGTGCGCGGCCAGGGGAATGTGAAATCCCGCGCTGGCCCCGAGCAGAAGGCCCAGGACGGCCCGTCGCGGCCAGGTGCGGACGCGGTCGAACCCGAAGATCACGCCGCAGACCACGGCCTGCTCGAAGAACGCTCCGAACAGGAAGAACTGAGCCATCTGCCGGATCCCGTGGGTCGGCGAGAAGAACGTCGTGGCGGGACCGACTCCGTCCCCGAGAGCCAGGATCCAGTACCAGGCCGTGTGGAGGCCGTGCGCCATGAGCACGGTGAGCATCGCGGCTGACACCCAGGCGCGACCGGGCAGCAGGCGTTCCGCGAGGAAGAAGAATGCCGTCACGAAGGAAAGCAGGCCGACGACGCGCCCCCAATGGCCATACACCGTTTCGACATCGAGTCCGCTCAGGCGCGAGACGTGGGCGGTGTAGGCATGCATGAAGAAGTGGTAGTGCATCTTCTCCGCGCCCAGGTTCGGTTGCTGAGGCCACGCGGAAAGCAGGCATTGCTTGATCACGGAGACGTGGTAGATGCCGTCCTGCGTCGCGAAGCGGATCGAGCCGTCCGGCCGGATCGTCGCGTCCCCGCTCGTCGCCGGCAGGATCCACACCGCCCCGAGAAGGAGAAACACGGCCAGGAGACGGAACGCGGGGGATGTCTCGCCGAGGAACGAAAGAATCCTCCGCCTCTCCAGACCCAGGACCAGGAACCCGGCGCCCCCGAGGAGAAAGGCGGCCGATCCGAAGAAACCGGAGGCCTGCGCGAGCGAGAGGAGGATCGTTCCGAAGACGATGCCGACGGGCAGGAGCAGAGGAAGCGCGGCGCGACGGCCCCCGGCCAGGAAGAAGGAGAGCGGCGCGAACGGCAGGACGAAAAAGAGAATGAGCCCGGTTCCCACGAGAACCGCGAATGGCAGGGGCGGTAGTCCCAGGAATGCCATAAGCGCGGAGAGGCAGCAGGTGAGCAGGAGCAGAACGGCGCCGTTCGTCACGGTCTCCCGCCCTGAGTCGATCCCTCCAGTTCCTTCACCATCACCAGCGCGTCCTCGCCCGTGTCCTCGTAGTAGCCCGGCCGCGACGCCACCAGGGTGAAGCCGAACTTCGCGTAGAGGCCCAGCGCGTTGGTGTTCGACGGGCGCACCTCCAACAGCACCCTCTTCGCGCCGCAACGCCGGCCGTCGTCGAGGAGCGCCTCCACCAGGCGGCTCGCCACGCCTCGCTCCCGCGCCTCCGGCGCCACCGCCACGTTGTTCACGTGCAGGTCCTCGAAGATCCGCCAGGCGAAGAGGAAACCGAGAAGCGTCTCCTCGCGCCAGCCGTACGAGACGCCGAGGGCATTGCTGAATTCCTGCCGGAACATCGCTTCGCTCCACGGCGTGAGATACGACTGCCACTCGATCTCCATGAGTCGCGGCAGATCGTCGAGGGAAAGAGGCGTGATCACCGCGCGTAGGTCTCCGCGCCGTAGTCGGGGAGGATCTCCGGCAGCGGCCGGCTGTGGCCGGCCGCATGCATGCCCTGCCCGATCCGCGCGGCGCTCGCGGCCAGGCCGTCCGCGGGCGCCACCGCCCGCGCCGGGCAGCCCGGCGGCAGTTCGCCGATCACGCCCGCCTCGGTAACACCCGCGAGCCTCTCGTTCAATCCGCTTGCGTCGAAAGCCCGGGGCCGTTCCCCTCCGTCCATGAGCCACTCCGTCTTCCGGATCCGAACGATCGCCGGCCGCCCCCCGCAGGCCGCCGAGAGCGCCTCAAAGGTGCTGACCGGCGCGACGGGAAGGACTCGACCGTGAAAGAGGCCGTGAAGCGTCGCGTATCCGGCGCGCAGGCCCGTCATCGAGCCTGGGCCGCGGGTCACGGCCACGAGCTCGACGTCGACCGGAGCGAGCGCGGCCGCTTCCAGCACCGAGAGGATCTGCCTCAGGAGGTCCTCCGAGGGGCGGGACGGCCCCCCGCCCGCGTTCGAGACGGCAACGATCCGGTCCCCGGCGAGCAGGGCGGCACCGGACCGGCTCGAGACGCAATCGACGCCCAGAACGATCACGCGTCCGCCGCCCCGGCCAAGTCCGCCTCGCGCATTCCCCACCCCGAGACCAGGATCCGCCGGGCTTCCTCGCCGCCGCCCGGCGAAAACTCGAGCCGGATCTCGATCGCGTTTTTCCGGAATGATTCCGGCATCCGTTCACCCCACTCGACGAGGATCACGTCTTCGATCTCGTCCGTATCGTCGATACCCAGCGCGAAAACCTCTTCGGCTTTCAGCCGGTACAGGTCGATGTGGCGAATCCGGACACGCCCCTCGTACACGCGCTCCAGCACGAAGGTCGGCGAGGCGACTTCGTCGCCGCACCCCGCCCCCTCCGCGATGCCCCGGACGAGTGTCGTCTTGCCGGCGCCGAGATCTCCCGTGAGCACGACGCGCTCTCCGCCGGAGAGGATGCGACCGATGCGAACGCCGATCCCGCGGGTCTCGTCGGGGGATTCGGAGAGAAGGATCATCGACGGGACGCCCACACGACCGTGCCGCGACGCTCCCCGGGCTCGCCCGTCCTCATCCTTTCCACCTGCGCCGGTCCTCCGGCCTTGATCCGCCTCATCGCCAATGCACGTACCCCCCGCGGGGAATCTCCGCCTTCCCGTCGTGGACTCCCCTTCCCTCCTCGACGACGCCGATCTCGATGCCGTCCGGCAGAGGCACAGGCGAGGTCGCCAGCAGTTCGAACTCCTCGCCGCTCGCCAACGCCGTCGTGACGGGGTCCTCGCCCGGGACGATGGCGCCCGTGAAGAGCGGGATCGCGGCGGGGCGGAGGAGAATCCTCACGTCCGACGCATCGGCGATGTGGTGAAGCTCGGACGAGAGACCGTCGGAGATGTCGATCATCGCGCTCGCCAACCGGCCCCACGAAGCGGCCAGGTCGCGCCGCGCGCGCGGAGCCAGAAACCTCTCCTCGCACGCCGACAGTCCGAGCCCCCGCTCGAGCGAACGGAGCCCCGCGCGCGCTCCTCCCAGGGGTCCCGAAACGTAGACGCGGTCGCCCGGCCGGGCGCCGGAGCGCAGAACGGGCCGGGGCGCGCGTCCGAGGACGGTGAGGGCGATCATCGTCGCTCCCTCCGGCGCGCCCGTCGTGTCTCCTCCCACCAGGGTCACGCCCGGCTCCAGGATCCCCTCCAGGAGGTCGGGCGCGCATTCGGCGCCGCGCGCCGTCGACAGGGAAGCCAGCATCCAGAGCGGCTCGCCTCCCATGGCGGCGACGTCGGAAAGCGCCGCCTCCGCGGCCTTTCGGCCGATCGCGCGCCACGAAGCCCAGTCGGTTCGGAAATGGATCCCCTCGACGAAGCTGTCGGCGGTGACGACCAGTCCGCCGGGGAGCACGGCGCAGTCGTCGCCGATGCCCAGCCCCTCGGCCGGGGGAGGCACCCGCGCCTTCAGGCTCTCGATCCAGTCCCGTTCATTCATCGCACTTCAGGCGGCGCGGCACGCGGTAGGAGACCTGGGTCGTCACCTCGTAGTTGTTCGTCCCGATCCAGCCTGCCATCTCGTCGGCCGTGATCTCCTCCGTCCCCTGCCTCCCGATGAGCACGGCCTCGTCGCCGGGCTTCACTTCGGCATCGCCGACGTCGACCACCGTGAGGTCCATGCAGACGCGTCCCGCCACGGGACAGCGACGGCCGCCGATCAGGACGGCGCCGCGGTTCGAGAGGGCGCGCCGGTAGCCGTCGGCGTAGCCGACCGGAAGAAGCGCCACCGTCGTCGGCCGCGGCGCGATCCAGGTGCCGGAATAGGAAACCGCGTCGCCCGGGGCGAGCCGTCGCGTCTCGACGATGCGCGTCTTCCACCCGAGCACCGGGGCGAGCTTCACGCTGCGGGAAACGAAGGAGGAGGGATACATCCCGTACATGGCCAGGCCGGCCCGCACCATGTCCAGGGAGGTTTCCGGCATGTCGATGAGGGCGGCGGAATTGGCGATGTGGGCGATCGGGGGTCTCAACCCGGCATCCCCCAGGCGGCGGAGAAGCGCCTCGAAGCGGTCGAACTGGTCATACGCGGGATGCCGGTCCGGGTCGTCAGCCCCGGCGAAGTGAGAGAAAACGCCCGCCACGATGATGTTCGGCAGGGCGGAAACGGCCCGGATGAAGTCCGGGGCCTCCTCGCAGGAGATCCCGCTGCGGTTCATCCCCGTGTTCACCTTGACGTGGATCTCCTGCGGTCCCGGGGCCGACGCCGAGAGCGCCGCCGCTGTTTCCAGGGAGGTCACCGCGGGCGTGAGCCGGTTCTTCAGAACGTCCTCGGCCTGCTGGGGAAAGGTCGGGGACAGTATGATGATCGGCGTCTCGACCCGGGCGGCCCGCAGGAGCTGCCCCTCGTAGGGCGTCGCGACGCCGAAACCCCACGCGCCCTCCTCCAGGGCCGCGCCCGCCACGCCCAGCGCGCCATGGCCGTAGGCCTCGGCCTTGACCACGGCGAGAAACCTCGCCGACGGCGCGACATGCCGCCGGAGGGAGCGGATGTTCGACTTCAGGGCCGACGTGTCGATCTCCGCCCAGGTGGGCCGATCGAGCTTGGCCTTGATGAAAAGCGGGTAGCCGTCGGGAACGCTGAGAATCATTCTAAGAGCGGATTCTGGAATGAGGATCGCGGAATGTCCACCAGGGAAAATGACCCGCCCGGCGCCGGGCTCCTGCTTCGATGTTCAATCCGGAATCCGCATTCCACGACCCGAAAAGAAAAGGGCCGGCTTGCGCCGGCCCTTTGTTTCTCATCTCAATTCGAATTCGTCAGACCCACTGCACCTCGGCCACCGTCGTCGCGTCGCCGCGGCGGAATCCCGAGACCTTCACGATCCGGGTGTAGCCGCCCTTGCGCTCCGCGTAGCGCGGTCCGTATTCCGCGAAGAGCTTCTTCACGGCCGGCGGATTCGGGATGCGCGAGGCGATGAGGCGACGGTTGGACAGCGTGTCCTTCCGCGCGCGGGTCACGAGACGCTCCACGAACGGCCTCAGGGCCTTCGCCTTCGCGTCCGTGGTGCGCACCTTGCCGTGCTGAATGAGGGAGATCGCGAGGTTCCTGAGGAGCGCGCGGCGCTCCGACTGCAGGCGCCCCAGCTTGTTGCCGGCGACATTGTGGCGCATCTTACCTGTTCTCCTGGGAGCCGGAGGAGGAGACGAGGTGGGCCTTGTCCTTCATGCCCAGCGCCAACCCGTACTCCTGCAGCTTCTCCTTGATTTCCTGGAGGCTCTTCTTCCCGAAATTGCGGTACTTGAGCATCTCCTGGTCCGTGCGGATGACCA
>CAZWVM010000032.1:0-2594 GCA_964637705.1 uncultured bacterium | reverse complement strand
ATGCGGCGCAGGGCGTTGCCGATCGTCTGCCCGAACCCCTTCTCCAGCGGCTTCGCCACGAAGCGGCCGAACGTCGGCGTGCGCGTGGCCTCGTCGATCTCGAGCCTCCGGGGCTTCTCCAATCCTCTGGTAATCAGGCGAACGTCCATGAATCTCTCCTTTGCGGTTCTACTTCGAATACAGCTCGATGATGAGCTTTTCCTTGAGCGGAATCTCGAGGGCGGCGCGGGTCGGCAGCGCGATCACGCGTCCCGTCTTGTTCTCCAGGTCCACGTCGAGCCACTCCGGCCTCGCCCGCTTCTTCGCGGCCTCGGCCGCCATCTTCACGGCGTTGATTTCCTTCTTCTTCAGGACGATCGCGTCGCCCTGCTTGACGCGGAAGCTGGGGATGTTCACCTTGCGGTTGTTGACGCGCACGTGCCCGTGCAGGACGAGCTGGCGCGCGGCGCGCCGGGAACCCGCGAAACCCATGCGGTAGACGACGTTGTCGAGCCGGCGCTCGAGCAAGCGGATCAGGTTGTCGCCCGTCACGCCCTTCGCGCGCGCGGCCTCTTCGAACGTCTTCCGGAACTGCCGTTCCAGGACGCCGTAGATGCGGCGGGCCTTCTGCTTCTCGCGGAGCTGAACCCCGTACTCCGAGGTCTTCTTGCGGGGGCCGCTGCGGCGCGTATCGGTGGAACCGCCCTGGGAGCCCGGCATGTTCTTGCGCTTCTCGAGGATGCACTTCGCGGAGAAACACTTCTCCCCCTTGAGGTGCAGCTTCTCACCCTCGCGGCGGCACTGCCGGCAGACCGCGTCCGTGTATCGTGCCATGAAATGTCCTCCTTAGACCCGCCGACGCTTCGGCGGCCGGCAGCCGTTGTGCGGAACCGGAGTGATGTCGCGAATGGCCGTGACCTCGATGCCGACGGTCGAGAGAGCGCGGATCGCGGTTTCGCGTCCGCCCCCCGGGCCCTTCACCAGCACCTGGACGCGCTTCAGACCCATCTCCGCCGCCGCCGCCCCGGCCTTCTCGGCCGCGACCTGCGCCGCGTAGGGCGTGCCCTTGCGCGAACCCTTGAAGCCGCTCGCGCCGGCCGAGGCCCAGGAAAGGACCGCGCCCGTCGTGTCCGTGATCGTCACGATCGTGTTGTTGAACGACGCATTGATGTGCGCCACGCCCTCGGCGGGCGCCACCTTCTTCTTGCTCTTCGTCGACATGTCAGCCTCTCTTCAACCCGATCGGCTTGCGGGGGCCCTTGCGGGTCCGCGCGTTCGTGTGGGTTCTCTGCCCGCGCACCGGCAGGCTCTTGCGGTGCCTCAACCCCCGGTACGTGCCGATGTCCACCAGTCGCTTGATGTTCCGCTGGATCTCGGCCCGCAGGTCGCCCTCGATGCGGAGGTTCCGGTCGATCATCTTGCGGAGCGCCGCGACTTCGGCGTCCGTCAGGTCCTTGACCTTCTTCATCCCGTCGACCTTGGCCTGCTCGCAGACCTGCTTCGCCAACGTCCGCCCGATGCCGAAAATGTACGGCAACGCGAACATGAGCCGCTTTTCCCGCGGCAGGTCGACGCCCGCAATACGTGCCATTCTTCCCGTTCCTCCTCAGCCCTGGCGCTGCTTGTGCCGCGGGTTCGTGCAGATGACCCGCACCACGCCGCGCCGCCGGATGATCTTGCACTTGTTGCAGATCTTCTTGACCGACGCTCTCACCTTCATCGTTCCACCGCCCTCACTTGAACCGGTACACGATCCGTCCGCGGGTCAGGTCGTACTGCGACAGCTCCACGGTCACGCGATCGCCCGGCAGGATCCGGATGTAGTTCATGCGCATCTTGCCGGAGATGTGGGCCAGGATCCGGTGCCCGTTCTCCAGCTCCACGCGGAACATGGTGTTCGGCAACGGTTCGATCACCGTGCCTTCCACCTGGATCGTGTCTTCCTTCCCCACGTCTCCTCTTTTCTCCTCCGTTCCTCAGTTCAACCCGTCCGGCAGGCCCTCGGACAAGACCAGGGGCCCGTCGGCCGTGATCGCGATCGAATGCTCGAAGTGCGCCGAGCGCCGGCCGTCGGCCGTCACGACCGTCCAACCGTCCTCCAGCACCTTCGTCCGTCCCGTGCCCTCGTTCACCATCGGCTCGATCGCGAGGGTCATCCCCTCCACGAGCCGCGGGCCCAGGCCGGGCGGACCGTAATTCGGAACCTGCGGCTCCTCGTGCATCTGCCGCCCGATCCCGTGGCCGACGTAATCCGTCACCACGCCGAACCCCAGCGGCACCACGTGGCTCTCCACCGCGTGGCTGATGTCCGAAAGCCGGCCGCCCACGCGCGCCGCCTCGATCGCCTTCACGAGCGACGTGCGCGTGGCGACGAGGAGCTTCCGGGCCTCCTCGTCGATTTTGCCAACCCCGTAGGTTACCGCGGCGTCGCCCACAAATCCACGGTATTTCACGCCGATGTCGATCGAAACGACCGAACCCTCGGCGATCACCCGCTTCGGCGACGGGATCCCGTGAACCACTTCCGCGTCGATCGAGACGCAGATCGAGGCCGGGAAACCCTGGTAACCCAGGAACGCCGCCGTGGCGCCCCTGTGCATCGCGATCACCCGCGA
>CAZWVM010000031.1:0-24018 GCA_964637705.1 uncultured bacterium | reverse complement strand
AGAAGGCGATCACGATGAGCCACGAGTTCGAGAACGCCACGAACGACATCCGGGATATCGAGCAGACGCTGGAGATCTTCATGGGCACGTGCCAGCGCTGCGGCCGCTGCTTCAAGGAGCCTTCGCCCCTGGAGCAGCTGAAGATGAAGGGCTACCGCGAGGACGATCTCGCCGCCGACCGCTGGGTCTACTCCTCGAAGTCGTACCTCGAGGGAGAGCCCGTGGTGCGGGACGTGGAGATCGAGCTGTGAGGTCCGGGGCGAAGAGGAGCGACCGCCGTGCTCGCTGATTTTCTGAAGAAATTCTTCACCCGCTCGCTCTGGGTCTATCACGCCAACTCGGGCGGGTGCAACGGGTGCGACATCGAGGTTCTGAACGTGCTGACGCCGTATTACGACGCGGAGCGGTTCGGGATCCGGCTCGTCGGTTCCCCCCGCCACGCGGACGTGATGCTCTGCCAGGGCCCGGCCTCGCGCGCGACGGCGAAGGCCCTGAAGCGCGCCTACGAGGCGATGCCCGCCCCGAAGCTCGTCTTCGCCATCGGTTCCTGCGCCTCGGGCGGAGGGATCTGGCACGACACATACAACGTGATCGGGGCGGTGGAGAAGGTGATCCCGGTGAATTACTACATCCCCGGATGTCCGCCGCGCCCCGAGGCGATCCTCTACGGCGTGGCGGTTGCGCTGGGCGTCGTTCCAAAGAAGGTCGGCTCGGTCAAGGAGATCCACCCCGAGCTGCCGATCGCGAAATACCACCCCGAGGACCTGGGCGTCGAGGACGGCGTCGTGGTCTACAAGAGGATGGAGCGGCTCTAGACCCACGGGCGGCGCTCCCGCCGACTCTCCCGTCAACGATGGAATGCCGTTGATCAAAGAGTAGTTAAACAATACTATTTCGGGGTCGACGGGGGATCCGCTCAACCGGGAGGTTCGAATCGCCATGGAAGACACCGAGACCGTCTCCGCGCGCCAGCGCATCTGGGTCGCCGCCTGGGCTCTCCTTCTCGTCCTGCTTTACGGATCGATCACGTGGTACGCGAATGCGATGCTCGCATCGACCCGGGACACGGCCGCCGCCCGTCACGCCGCCCGGCTCGACCCCTTGAGGGCCGAACCCGGCAAGACGCCGCCGGACGTTCTGCCGGAGACCGGGTCCTTCGCGGTCGTCTCCGTCGGGACGTACATCGACCGCATCGAGAACGTG
Organism: uncultured bacterium; assembly: GCA_964637705.1. Classification (GTDB taxonomy): domain Bacteria; phylum UBA8481; class UBA8481; order UBA8481; family UBA8481; genus CAZWVM01. The sequence goes on along the minus strand of CAZWVM010000031.1, from coordinate 22,815 downwards.
TCGATCAAGGATTCCCGCTGGGAGGCGGATTTCTACATTTGGTTCCGCTGGAAGGGAGACCCGAAGCTCGATCCCGGTTCCTCCTTCCAGGTCGTGGACGGCGCCATCGCGGAGAAGGAATTGAAGGAGGATTTTCACGGTGCCGACGGGACGAATTACCAGCGCTATCGCGTTCTGGCCTCCTTCACGAAGTTCTTCGACGTCAGCCGGTTCCCGCTCGAGGACCACATGCTCAACATCGGCATCGAGGACGCGTCCCGGGACGGGAGCGTGCTTCGTTACGTGGTGGACGAGGGCGCGAGCCGGATCAGCTCGCGGGTCAAGATCCCGGGATACGACATCGTTCGTTCGGGCGAGGTCGTCAAGAACCATACCTACAAGTCCGCCTTCGGAGATCCGAGGGTGGCCGCCGATGCGCGGAAGATCATGACCCAGTACGTGCTCGGGATCAGCATCAACCGGCCCGGGTTCGGTTTCTACACGAAGATCGTCCTGGCCCTCTACGCGGCGATCGCCCTGGCGCTGTCGGTCTACTTCATCAAGCCCGCGGACGTCGATCCCCGCTTCGGGCTATCGGCCGGCGCCTTCTTCGGGGCCGTCGCGAACATCTACCTGTCCAACTCGCTTCTTCCCGACGCGGCCGGATTCGGCCTGATCGACGTCGTCAACGCGGTGGGTCTCCTCACGATCTTTCTCACCGTCGCGGAGTCCGTGATCTCCCTATACCTCTACGACATCAGGGAGGCGCCGGCGCTCTCCAATCTCCTGGACCGCACGACGTTCTGGGTCGTCATGCCCTGTTTCATCCTGGCCAACGTCGTCATCCCCTGGGCCGCGTACCTGCACGCGTGAAGGTCTGCCGGCCGGATGCCGCCGGGGTCGGGGAACGGTCAGATTTGTGCAGTTTTCCATGCGGAAAATAAAGGCTTCGAAGGGTTGATCTTTGCTCCCGATGATTCGATTCTTTCAGCAATAAATCGGTTTATTCAGGGTTTATTCGGGGTTTCGAGATTGACAACTCACGGGGGGGCTGATCCAATGCCCCGTCCATGTCACGCTGAAGTGAGTGGACAGGAGGAATCACAGGTATGAAGAAGGTTTCGGCTCTGTTGGTCATGGGTCTTCTCGTCGCGGTTCTCGCGGCGTGCGGCGGCGCGCAGCCTCCGGCTCCGGCCGCTCCTGCGGCCCCGGCGGCTCCGGCCGCCCCTGCGGCTCCGGCCGCCGATGCAGCCGCCCCGGCGGGTTCCCAGCTCGACTTCGAGCTCGTCAACGCCACGGGCTACGACATCAAGGAACTCTACATGTCGCCGTCCAACGTCGACAGCTGGCAGGAGAACATGATCCCCGCGGGACAGGTCTTCGCGAACGGATCGAGCTCGCCCATCAAGTTCACGGGCTTCAAGCCCGATGTCGAGCTCTGGGATATCAAGGCCGTCGAGGTCGATGATCCCGAGAATCCCCACGTCTACAAGGGGATCAACCTGACCCAGATCACCAAGCTGATCCTGAACGCCGAGGATGCCACGGTCGAGAAGGTTCAGTAACACACGGCACGAATCCGACCTCCCGGGGCGACCCGGGAGGTTTTTTTCGGGCCCGTGCCACTGATGACGGTGTGTTGGACCCCTGATAGCATGGACGCGGGGGAAGAAGGAGGCCGAAATGGCGGACGAGAACGAGGAGAATAGACCTTTCGACACTTTTGAACTGTGCACGGCCATCTTGTTGGGATTGGCCGCGATCGGAGCGGCGATCGCGGGACAACAGGCCGGCCAGTGGGGCGGCAAGCAACTCGACGCCTTCGGTGAGGCCAACACGATGGCGACGAAGGCGGCCACGCAATACAACGAGGACATGGTGCTCCTGAACGCGGACTACGCCGCCGTGGCGAACGCGAAAATGCACATTCTCGAGGCGCGCGATGCCTCCGACGCCGCTTCCCGCGACCGGCATTTTGAAATCGCGAGTTATCTTTACAGCACCCAGTTGACATCGATCGCCTACCAGGCGATGGAACTCCCGATGGAATACTACGTGGAGGACGAGGAAAGCGGAGGATCGGCTTCCGCGCCGGCGCCGGCTGCGCCCGCGGCTCCGGCGGCTCCGGCGGCGACCGGGGGCGAGGAAGAGTCTTCCGAGGAGGCCGAACCTGCGGCCGAACCTGCGGTGGAACCTGCGGTGGAACCTGCGGTTCCGGCGCTCCAAAAGGACATCCCGGACCCGGCGCTCCTCGAATCCCTGACCGCCGAACTGGACGAGGAATACTCCGATTCGATGCTTGTCCGGGGGGAACAGATGTTCGCGGAAGCGGACAAGAGGTTCGCGGAGGGACGCATCGCCAACACCAACGGCGACCTCTTCGACCTCGTCGGCGTCTACTACACGATCGCCCTCTTCTTCGCCGGCCTGGGCCTGGTCTTCAAGACCCGGATGCGCTGGAAGTTCTTCTACGCGGGCACGATCATCTTCGTCGTCACGACGATCTACATGGCGACCTTGAACTGGACGAGCTGACCAGGTTTCCGGAGCTCGCCGAAGCGCGGGGGAGAAGGGATTCGTGATTCGCACGCGGGTCGCGCCCTTCTTCTCCCGCGCCCGGCGGCCTGGCCGTCCGCCTGCAGGCAAGCCGACAGGGGTAAAGGCTAAAAAATGAACTCCGTCCCGGGCGGATACAAACCGACTGATCGCATCTCCCGTCTCTGATATCCTTCTCCCGGGGGAATCCTCGGGGAGGCTTTGCGCCATGACTCGATTCTGCCGTTCGATGGTGATTTGCGCCGTGTTGATCGCGGCGGCCTGTGCCGCCGTGCCGGAAACCGGAACGCAGTCATCGGTAATCCCGGCGCGGGCCGCGGAGTCCCCCGTCCCGATGCTCGGCGCCTTCCCGGTCCTGCAGGCGAACGCGGGCGAGGAGGCGCGCATCGACCTCGCGCGTCTCTTCGATCCCGAGCCGGGTTGCCGCCTCGTCGTGCCGCCCGGCGCCGGGTATACGGCCACGGTCGACACCGCGATGAACCTCCTGAAATACCGCATCGACGAGAACCGGGTCGGTCTCGTCGAGATGCCGCTCGAGGTCCACGACGCCGCGGGCGCCGTCGTCTCCCGCGGACTCCTCACCGTGGCCGCCGGCCGGAAGCAGAAGCACCGGTTCGTCTTCCGGCCCGAGACGAAGCCGGGCCGCGCGGTCGTGGCCGGCTCCTTCAACGACTGGAGCCAGGACCGGACGGTTCTCGCGGACCCCGACGGCGACGGCACCTACGAGGCCGAGGCGTGGCTCGACGCGGGCACCTACATCTACAAGTTCGTGGTGGACGGCCGGTGGATTCCCGATCCCCTCTGCCCGGGCCAGGTCGAGGACGGTTTCGGCGGCTACAATTCCCAGATCGAGGTCGGGGGCGCGGCGCGCGGGACGGCGCCCGTCCTCTACGCCGGGACCCGCGCGGGTTCGGACGTCACGATCCGCGTCATTCCGGGCTCGCGGCCGATCCGGGAGATCTCGACCGTGGTCCAGCGCGCGGACGGATCGAGCGTCTCCCATCCCTCGATCCTCCGCGGGAACGAGATCCTCCTCTCGACGGCCGCCCTTCCGGCGGACGCGCGCGTGCGCGTCGTCGCGGCGGACGACCAGGGGCTCGTCTCCAACGCCGTTCTCGTGCCGTCCGGACAGGCCGGGACCTTCTCCTGGAACGACGCCGTGATGTATTTCGCCTTCACCGACCGCTTCCACAACGGCGATCGCGCCATCGACCGCCCGGATCCGAACCCGGAGGTGCTTCCGGCGGCCAACTACCACGGCGGCGACTTCCGCGGCATCCGCGAGATGATCGAGAACGGCTACTTCGACTCGGTCGGCGTCAACGTCATCTGGGTTTCGCCGCTCAACCGCAACCCGGACACCGCCTGCCGCGAGTACCTGCCGCCCTACCGTCTCTACACCGGCTACCACGGCTACTGGCCCGTTTCGCCCACGGAGATCGAGCCGCGGTTCGGGGACGCGGCGGAGCTGAAGCGCCTCGTCGCCGCCGCGCACGCGCGCGGGATGAAGGTCATGGCCGACGTCGTCCTGAACCACGTCCACGAGGAGCATCCCTTCCGCCGCGAGCACCCGGACTGGTTCACGAAGCTGGAACTCCCGGACGGACGCCGGAACCTCCGGCTCTGGGACGAGCATTCCTACACGACGTGGTTCGACGTCTTCCTGCCGGATGTCGATTTCGGCAACCCGGCCGCGGAGCGGGCGATGCTGGAGAACACGGAGTGGTGGCTTCGCGAATTCGGCCTCGACGGCCTGCGCCTCGACGCGGTGAAGCATATCCCGCCGCGCTTCTGGGGGCGCCTGAGGAGCCACCTGCGCCGCACGATCGAGCGCGAGAGGGGTGAGAGGCTCTACCTCGTCGGCGAGACCTTCCTCGATCGCAACGGCATCATGTCCTTCGTCGGCCCGGCGATGCTCGACGGGCAGTTCGACTTCCCGCTCTACGACACTCTCATGGGCGTCTTCGCGCGCGGCACGGCCGGTTTCACCGACCTCGAGGCGTCGCTCGCGGCCTCGGAGCGGATCTACGGCAAGGAATCGCTCATGTCGCCGCTCGTGGGAAACCACGACAAGTCCCGCTTCATGGCCTACGCCGACGGCGACCTGCCGGATCCGCAGCAACCCGACGAGGAGGAGGTCGGCTGGGAGCGGCCGCCGCGGGTGGACAACCCGGCGAACTACGAGAAGCTGAAGATGGCCTTCGCCTTCCTCATGGCGATCGACGGCGTGCCGATGATCTACTACGGCGACGAGTTCGGCATGTCCGGCGCGGCCGACCCGGACAACCGCCGCCCCATGCGCTTCGGCGCGGACCTGAGCGCGGACGAGCGGAAGACCCTGGAGCGATTCTCCCTCGTCGCGAAGATCCGCCGCGAGCACGCCGCGTTCCGCTACGGGCATCGCCGGACGCTCCTGGTCGAACCCGACCGCTATGCCTTCGTGCGCGCCTTCTTCGAGGACCGCGCGGTCGCGGCCTTCAACCGGACGAGCCGCGCGGCGGACCTGGACCTCGCCGTCTCCCCCGAATTCGACGACGGCCCCGTCGTGGACCTCCTGACGGGCCGCGCGTTCACGGTGACGAACGGACGGCTCGCGCTTTCCCTGCCACCGCGTTCGGCCGCGATCGTCGTACCGAAGGCCCTGGCGCGGACCGTGGGTCGAGCGGAACCGGAGTCGTCCGCGGCGCCGGAGTTCCGGACGGTCGGGATGGCCGGAACCTTCAACAACTGGAACGCGGGAGACCGCTCGACGCACATGGCGGCGGGCGCGGACGGCACGTGGAGCGTGACGAGGGTCTTCCCGGAGGGCGCGTGGAAGTTCAAGTTCGTGATGAACAACGGTTGGAACGTCCATCGGGGCCTTTCTCCCGCGGGGCGCCTGGAGCAGCCGGGCGCGGACATCTCGCTCGAGATCCCGAAGACGGCCTTCTACCGCGTCTCGCTCCTGCCCGGGGAGGACACGTGGCGGGTCGAACCGGCGCCCGCCGTCAAGGCGATCGCCGCGGTGAAGGCGCAGGAGGAATACCTGCTCGGGCGCGAGATCCGTCTCGACGCCTCGGCCTCGACGCCGCGCGCCGGGCAGGCGATCCGCTTTTTCCGATGGACGCAGGATGCCCGGGACGAGGCGCGGCTGCCCGGTTTTCCCGTCGCGAGCCCGGATTCCCTGCTGATCATCAAGCCCGAGAAGCCCGGTCTCTACCGGATCACGCTCTCGGTCGACGACGGCGAACCGGGAATGGACCGCGAACTCGCCTTCCGCGTCCGCACTTCGTTCCAGGTCGTCGACGCGGCGAAGATCGTTCACGAAATGACGATGGACGAGGAGGGGCGGCATCGCCTGATCCTCCCCAGGATCGTCCACGAGGATTTCCACTTCCATATCGCGAGGAACTTCGATCTCGCGGTCCTGAAGGGCGGCGCGGCCTCCGCCTGGACGGACCTCTCGACCGCCTTGCGCGTCCCGGTACGCGACGGGGGCGAGTTGATTCGCGTCTCGCCCGCGCGCGCCGGCGTGATGGAGATCGTCTACGACCCGCGGATCGACGAGGTCCTGGTGCGCCGCTCGGCGGTGACGAGGATCATCTTCGATCCGAGCCATGCCCCGGAGAAGCTCTCGGGCGTGACGATCGAGACGATCTCCGTGGCCGGCGAATTCAACGGCTGGAGCGCGGAGGCGAACCCGATGAAGCCGATCGAGCGGGGCGCCTACGAGGCCTACCTCGACCTCGCGCCGGGCGTCTACCGCTACAAGATCGTGGTGAACGGGAAGATCTGGCTCGCCAATCCGCTGGCGCCTCGGGATCTCGAGCAGGAGGACGGTTTTGGCGGAGTGAATTCCGGAGTCGGGGCGGGCGAGCGGGGCGAGGATTACGGCTCCCCCGGCCCGGGCATTCTCGAGGCGGCGGTGAAGCACGATCCGAACGAGGAGGAATTCTTCAACGCCTACTCGCGCTCGGCGGCCGACGTGAGGATCCGCGTCCGGGAGGGCGATCTCACCTCCGCCTTCTGCGTCGTGAAACGCGGGCCCGATTCGGAGCGGCTCCCCATGGCCCGGCTCTACTCGCGCTCGGGCTTCGACGTCTACGCCGTCGACGTTCCGACGGGGGGAGCGGATTCGCTGGCCTACGTCTTTGAATTGAACGACGGACCGGTCTCGAAGATCGTCGAGGCCGCGCCGGGGCGCCCGTTCCAGCGTTCCGTGCGTGTCGCCTTCCCGACGCCGGACTGGGCGAAGAACGTCGTCTGGTACCAGATCATGCTCGATCGCTGGCGCAACGGAGATCCCCGGAACGACCCGGACAGCTCGACCCCCTGGACCTGGGACTGGTTCAAGCCATGGACACCGGGAGAAAGCCGCGCCTTCTACGGTGGCGACGGGATTTGGCACCGGATGTATGGCGGCGACATCCGGGGGCTCCTGATGTCCCTCGAGTACCTCCGCGACCTGGGCGTGACGGGCCTGTACCTGAACCCGGTCTTCGAGGCGCCCGGCCACCACAAGTACAACACCTCGGACTATCGCCATATCGACGACAATTTCGGCGTGAGGGGAGACGTCGAGGAGCGCTGGAAGACCGAGACGTCGGATTCGCGCACGTGGGCGATCACGGCGACGGACTCGCTCTTCATCTCCTTCCTGCGCGCCGCGCACGATTTCGGCTTCAAGGTGATCCTCGACGGGGTCTTCAACCATTCGGGCACGGAGTTCTGGGCCTTCCAGGACCTGGTGAAGAACGGGCGAAACTCGCCCTACCGTGACTGGTATGTCGTGAAGGAATGGGACGTGGAACCGGCCCACCCCGGTGCGCCGGCTTTCACCTACGAGGGATGGGCCGGGTTCGCGGGCCTGCCCGAGTATGCCGAGGACGAGAACGGGCTCCTGCCCGGGATCCGGAACCACATCTTCGACATCACGCGGCGCTGGCAGGATCCGAACGGCGACGGCAATCCCTCCGACGGAGCGGACGGCTGGCGGTTGGACGTGCCGGAGAACGTGAACGAGCGCTTCTGGCGCGAGTGGCGGCGCGTTGTGAAGGGCGTGAACCCGGAAGCGTATATCACGGGCGAGATCTGGGAGAACGCCGCGCGGCGGTTGAAGGGCGATCACTACGACGCGGTGATGAACTACGAGTTCCAGAAGCGGGTCCACGGCTTCTTCCTGCCGGGCGGAACGACGCCGGCTCTTTCGCCCGCGGCCTTCGCGCGCTCCTGCGAGGAGATGCTCGGTTGGTATCCGACGCAGGTGAACCTCGTCCTGCAGAACCTGCTTTCGAGCCACGACGTGGACCGCATCGCCTCGGCGATCCACAACCGTGCCGGGTGGAAGCGGGGGCGGGTCCAGGACGAGAATCCCTCGTACGACACCGGGCCGCCCTCGGACGCGGACTACGAGATCTTGAAGTCGATCGGGGTTTTCCAGATGACCTGGGTCGGCGCGCCGATGGTCTATTACGGCGACGAGATCGGGATGTACGGAGCGGACGATCCGACGAACCGGATGCCGATGTGGTGGGGGTCGCTCATGCCCTACGACAACCCGGCCTACCGGGTGCGGACGGACCTGCGCGACCACTTCAAGCGGCTGATCGCGATCCGCAACACCTACCCGTGCCTGAGGACGGGCCGGGCCCGGTTCCTCCTGGCCGACGACGCCTCGGGGGTCGTGGCCTTCGAGCGATGGGACCCCCAGGGGCGTGTCGTGGTCGTCATGAACAACAGCAGGAACCTCGCGATCGCGCGCCTGCCCCTGCCGGGCGGACGCCGCTACGTCGATGTCCTGAAACCCGCCAACGCAAGGTATGCCTGGGGTGTCGTGAGCGGCATCGGGTCGGAACGGCAGATCGTGGAGCCGACTCCGAGCGCGCCGGTGCTCTCGTCGGTCGGCGACGGGCTCACGGTGAGCCTCGTCCCGGGCGGCAGCATGATTCTCGTGGAGGAACCGCCATTGTGAAGATGACGAAGGAAGAACTGGTCGAGTTCGTGAAGGGGCATCCTGCCTGTCACCTGGCGACGCTGGAAAAGGGGAGACCCCGCGTCCGAGGCATGATGCCCTACCGCTTCGACGGAACGTCGTTCGTGATGCACACCGGCACGGAGAAGGCTGTCTGGCGGCAGATCATGGAGGATCCTCGGGTCGAACTCTGCTTCAACGACTTCGAGAAGTTTCTCCAAGTGCGTTTCTCCGGCCGAGTCGAACCGATTGACGACGGAGCGCTGAAGGCGGAGATCGTCGAAGCGCGGCCGTTCCTGAAGCCGTGGATCGAGGCGAAGGGCATGGGATTCATGAGCGTCTTCCGGGTCGTGGACCTCGAGGTCTCGATCTGGACGATGGCGACGAATCTCGAGCCGACGTGCTGGGAGCGGCTGTAAGTTCCACGGCAACCCCCTAGCCCGGCCGTGTCCCGGCGCGGTATGATAGCCCCCATGGGGGACTTCATGCGAAAAACGGCGGGCGTGGCGCTTGCCGTCTTCCTTCTGGCCACGCCGTCATTCGCCCAGGGCACGATCGAGAACACGCAGTCCGTGCCGGTCGCCCTCAACGCGATACCCGACACGTCGCCTCCGCCGCCCGTGTCACTCGTCTATCTCCGTGCCGAGGGCCGTCGCCTCATGCGCGGCGACCGCGTGGTCGTTCCCGAGGGTTTCGGATTCCGGCTGAACGCGGCGAACGAGACCGATTTTGCGAAGGCGAAGTCCTGGGGCGCCAACAGCCTTCACTGCGGATTCATCAGGCAGGACCTGGAGGATCCCGCGGGCGCGGGAGGATGGAGCGAGACGGGATTCGCGGCGCTCGGCCGGGTCGTGGAGGCCGCGCGGCGGCTGGACATGAACCTCGTTTTCGCGTTGCGCTGCCCGGCGGGGGAAGAACCCTGGCACACGGCTAGGCGGCGTGACGCCCTGGCCAGGCTATGGAAGGAGATCGCGCGCCGGATGAGGGGCGAGACGATCGTCGCCGCCTATGATCTTCTCGAGCCACCTCCATCCGGACTATGGCTTTTCGACGCCGAGAAGTACACGGCGACCCTCGTGCAGGCCCTCTCCGCGGTCCGCTCCAACGACACGCATCACATCGTCATCGTCGAGGGCACGCGCCGCCGCTTCGCGGATACCAACCTCGCCTACGGCTTCGATCTCTATCACCCTCAGATCCCCTCCCGCGTTATCGAGGAGCAGGCCGCCTGGTCCCGGCGCGAGAACGTGCCGGTCTGGTGCGTCGAATGGGGGATCACGAACCGCGAGACGGCGTCGAGGATCCGACGTTTCCTGGGCGACGCGGTCGCGGCGTTTCGCGCGCGGGGCATACCCTGGGCCTTCCATACCTGGCGCGAATGCGGCGACATGGGCATCTACCGTTCCACGGGCCGCGACATCTGGCGCGACCGCACGACGGCAACGACCGGCGTGAACGCCGCGAAGGAAGACTTCTTCCGGCTCTTGCCCCCGCGCCCCTGACGCCGTATCGTCGTCCCGTGCCCGCGCGCAAGTCCGACACGATCTACAGGGTCTACTACGCCAAGAAGGGCGAACCGCTCTGCGAGATCCACGCCCGCTCCGTCGGCCCCTCCGACATGCTCGGCTTCATCGAGGTTTCGAGCTTCGTGACGCCCCGCTCGACGTCGAAGATCATCCGGCCCGGCGTCGACCGCGTGGAGCAGGAATTCGCGGGCGTCGAGAAGACCTACATCCCGATCTCCGACATCCGCCGCGTCGACGCCTTGCCGGCGGAGAATGTGCCGGTCGAAGACGGCACGCTCAAGGTGGTCGAACTTCGTCCGACATCGAGCTCGTCCTGAACCGTCCTCACTTTTTTCCCGATGGGGCTTGCCTACGGCGTTTCCACTCACTACATTAGAGGCGAAGAACAGGGTACGTAGCCGTTACGGAGCATCGCATGAAGAAGAAAGAGAAGAGACCCGAAAAGGGTCGGGCGGCAGCTGGCCAGAAGAAGAAAGACAAGACGGCCAGGAAGACGGTCAGCAAAGAGGCTGCCGCCGCTCCTCCTCCGGCTCAGTCGGCGAAACCGGCTGGGCCGGAACTCGTTAAGGCCCCTCCGAGGAAGGACGTCGCACCGAAACGTCGAACCGCGCAGGAGATGGCGACGCAGCAGCGCGAGATCTCCGTCGCGGAATTCTTCACCAAGAACCGGCATCTCCTCGGTTTCGACAATCCCCGCAAGGCGCTTCTTACCACAGTCAAGGAGGCCGTCGACAACGCGCTCGACGCGTGCGAGGAGGCGCGGCTTTTGCCGGAGATCAGGGTGGAACTCAAGTCCCTGGGGAACGATCGCTTCACCGTCATCGTGGAGGACAACGGGCCGGGGATCGTGAAGTCGCAGATTCCCCGCATCTTCGGAAAGCTCCTCTACGGTTCGAAGTTCCACCGCTTGAAGCAGTCGCGCGGACAGCAGGGCATCGGCATCTCGGCCTCCGCGATGTATGGCCAATTGACGACGGGCTCGCCCTGCCGCATCACCTCGAAGACGGGCAAGAAGCACCCGGCGCACTACTTCGAGATCCGGATCGACACGAAGAAGAACGCGCCCGAGGTCGTGACGGATCGGACGGTCGCGTGGGACCGTGACCACGGGACGAGAGTCGAGATCGACCTCGAGGGAACCTTCCACAAGGGCAAGCGATCCGTCGAGGAATACCTCGAGCAGACGCTCGTCACCAACCCGCACGTCACGATCGTCTACAAGGCCCCGGACGAGCCCGAAATGAAGACGTGGAAACGCGCCGTGGAAATCCTGCCGTCCGAGCCGCTGCAGATCCGACCTCATCCCTACGGCGTGGAGCTGGGGATGCTCATGGAGATGCTCAAGACCACGAAGTCGCGGCACGTGAAGGGGTTCCTCCAGTCGGAGTTCTCGCGCGTCGGCCCGGGGGTGGCCTCGGAGATCGTCAAGGCCGCAGGCCTGAAGGAACTGATGAAGCCGCGGAGCGTGAACCGGCCTCAGGCCGATGCCCTTTACCGCGCGATCCAAGCGACGAAGATCCAGCGACCGCCGACGAATTGCCTCTCTCCGATCGGCGAAGAGCAGATCCTCGCCGGGCTGAAGCGCTCGATCCCCGACGCGGAGTGGTACAGCTCCGTCTCCCGCGCGCCCTCCGTCTACCGCGGCAACCCGTTCCTCGTCGAGGCGGCGATCGCGTGGGGCGGGCCCACGCGGGGCGTCGAGGAACCGGCGGAGCTCCTGCGCTTCGCGAACCGCGTGCCGCTTCAGCACCAGCAGTCGGCCTGCGCGGTCTCGAAGAGCTGCGTCGGGACGACCTGGCGGCTTTACGGCCTCACGCACCCGCGGGGCGCTCTGCCCATCGGGCCCCTCGTCATCGCCGTCCACATCGCCTCCGTCTGGGTGCCCTTCACGTCGGAGTCGAAGGAGGCGATCGCCTCGTATCCGGAGATCGTCAAGGAGATCAAGCTGGGCTTGATGGAGTGCGGCCGCCGTCTCGGGGCGCACATCCGCAAGAAGGGCCGGATCGAGGACGCCGAGAAGAAGAAGAGCTACATCAAGACCTACATCCCCCAGCTGGCGCTCGCCCTCCAGGACATCCTGAAGCTCACGGACAAGGAACGCGAGAAGACGGTCCGCTACCTGACGGACGTCCTGGAGAAGTCGAGGAAGATCGAGTGAGGATGATGAACCACGTAGGCACCGAGACACGGGAAAGAAATCCTGAAATGAACATCCATTCTGTTAGCGCTGTTCTTACGGGTTCGACGGTTCTCTCAGTGCCTCTCCGTGGCGGAGATGCGGCCTCAGGGAAGGTGCATCATGGCGCGTAGGGGAAGAGCGCCGCTCGATCAGCGCGAGAAGACCGTCGTCGAGAAGATCCGCGAGAGCGCGAAGGACGTTCACGGCGACATCATGAGGAAGCGCAAGCCCGAGGTCTCCTTCCCGGTCCGCGCCCTCTCGAACGTCAAGTACGACGAGAAGCAGGGCTACTTCGAGATCGGCCGGCAGAAGAAGACGCGGACGCTGACGGTCGGTACCGTCAGAACCTTCGCCCAGACGATGCGCATGATGGCCCTGTCGAAGGAACTCGTCGAGACCGACGACTTCGCGACGAAGAGGGATGCTTACTACCAGTCGAAGAACTGGGAAGAGGCGCGGTTCGACGCGCAGGAGGAGTCGGACGCGGTCATGGACGACATCGAGGCCCTCTTCTCGGTCTCGGGCGTCTCGCGCGAGCAACTTCGGTTCTACCCGGAAGAGAAGGGCGGCGAGATCGCGGGGCGCTTGATCGTCATCGACCGCGACTGGGAGACGAAGAAGACGATCCGCATCGACTGCACCTCCTTCGGCTCCGGCGCCTATTCCATTCCCTCCTCCGTCGAGCATCTCCAGTTCGAGACGAAGGCGAAGTTCATCCTCGTCATCGAGACGGGCGGTATGTTCCAACGCCTGGCCCAGCACAAGTTCTGGAAGAAGACCGACTGCATCCTCATCAACATGGGCGGCGTCCCGTCGCGCGCCTGCCGCCGCTTCATCCGGCGACTCTCCGACGAGAAGAAGATCCCGGTCTACGCCTTCGTCGACTGCGATCCCTACGGGATCGCGAACATCTACCGGAGCTTGAAGGTCGGATCCGGCAATGCGGCACACATCTCGCGCTTCTTCTCCGTTCCGCGCGCCCATTACCTGGGCGTCACGCCCGAGGACATCGTCGAGTACAAGCTTCCCACGCATCCCCTGAAGGACGTCGACATCAAGCGGGCCAAGGACGCCCTGAAGAACGATCCCTTCTTCCTGAAGCACAAGCCGTGGAGAATCGCCATCGAGAAGCTCGTGGGGATGGGCGTCCGCGCCGAGCAGCAGGCGCTCGCGAAGTGGGGGCTCAACTACGTGATCGACGAGTACCTGCCGAAGAAGCTCAAGCACCCCGAGAAATTCCTGCCCTGACGCGGAGGCGATGATGGAGCGGGCACGGAGAATCGTCGAGGCGGCGCTCGTTCTCAGGAGCGAGACGTCTCGGATGACCTTCGCGCCGCCGGTCACCCATGTCTACAATCCGCTCGAGTATGCCTGGGAGGTTCATCGCGCCTACCTCGAGCGCTACGGACGAGGGCGGAAACGGACGATCTTCCTCGGGATGAACCCGGGGCCGTGGGGCATGGCCCAGATCGGAGTGCCCTTCGGCGAGGTGGCCGCGGCCCGCGACTGGCTCGGTCTTGAAGGACCGGTCGGCCGTCCCGCGCAAGAGCACCCGAAGCGGCCCGTGCAGGGATTCGCATGCGCGCGCTCCGAGGTGAGCGGGCGGCGGCTCTGGGGACTCTTCGCGGAACGGTTCGGCACTCCCGAGGCCTTCTTTCGCGATCATTTCGTCGGGAATTACTGCCCGCTCGCCTTCCTGGAGGAGAGCGGGAAGAACCGCACGCCCGACAAGCTTCCGGCGCGGGAGCGTGACCAACTCATCGCCGCCTGCGACCGGCACCTCGCGGAGGTCGTGAGGGCGCTCGAGCCGGAGCGAGTCGTTGGAATCGGGGCCTACGCGGCCCAGCAGGCCGAACGTGCGCTCGAAGGCACGGGCGTCGCCATCGGAACGATCCTGCACCCGAGCCCGGCCTCCCCGGCCGCGAATCGCGGCTGGGCCCCCCAGGCCGTCGCCGCGCTCGAGCGCATGGGGGCGTGGACCCTGCCGTAGTAATCCCGGCGAGGGCACCGCCTCCTCCGAACTCGTCGAAACCAAACTTTCCTCTTATCCGTTTCTAACGCGAGACCTCCATAGTTCCGCCCATCACATTCTCCAGGGGGAGGAAAGTTGGTCATGAAGATGAAACGGTGCATGGGCGCGGTCTTGGCCGCGGCAATGATGACGACGCTCGGCGGGACGAGGGCCGATGCGATCAAGTTCTATCGCGACCTCGAGACGGGCCAGATCTACGGATCCCCCGGCGAGAACCGCGAGGAGTACAAGCCCTTCGGGCTGGACATCGGCTTCCAGTTCTTCCTGCAGTACTCGGCCGAGATCGAGGATCGCAACCAGCCGGCGGGCACGGCCTACGCGGCCAAGACGACGGCGACGCGGCCCTACGACGCTTTCGCGGCGACGAGAACAGTCGTGGATTTCCGCCGGAGCTTCACGCCCAACACCCGGGCGCGGCTGGTCCTCGACAACCGCGGATCCGGTAACGACTACCGGATCTACGTCCGCCACGTCTACGGGGAGTTCGACTTCCCGTCCCTCGCATCCCAGCTCCAGGCGGGCGTTCCCTCCAACCCGGTCACGTCCTACGACGATTCCTTCTGGGGCTATCGCGTCCAGGGATCGTCCTACACGGAGCGCGAGCAGTTTTTCGCCAACAGCGCCGACTGGGGACTGCAATGGCGCACGAAGTTCACGGCTGTTCCGTTGACCTGGACGTCACTCTTCGTCAACGGCGAGGGTCGCACGACGGCGGAGGTCAACAGCGGCAAGATGGCATTGACGCACCTGGCGCTCGATCTGCCGATGATCACCAAGGGCCTGACCCTGACCGGCGCCTATTCCTACGCCTACGGCGGCACGACGGCCTGGCCGAACACGGGCGTGGGAGCGCGGCAGTCGCGTCTGCACGCCGGGCTCTTCCTCAAGAAGGACATCTGGAGGATCGGGGCCACGTATCTCTACGCGTGGGACGAGGCGAACAACTACGCCAACGCGATCACCCTGATCGGTAACGGCGTTCAGAACATGAACCGGCAGTCGATGCCCACGGGCGGCTACGCCCTGAACGAGATCCAGAGCCGCGGCTACAACGTCATGGGCGTCGTGGACATCCCCGGGACCGAGTGGTCGCTCATGGCACGCTACGACTGGCTGCAACCGGGCACCTTCTACCGCGACAACGACCACTCTCGAATCATCGCGGGCGCGGCCTACCGCGTGAACGACAACGTCACGGTCCTTGCGAACTACGAATCGCTGGACTTCAAAAACCGCGCGGAGCTGGCCTCGGGCAACATCACCGCCAACGCCTTCGACCAGTCTCGCGTCTACATTCAGTCGGAAATCAAGTTCTAGAAAGAAGGAGAGAGAGTCATGAAGATGAAAAAAATCCTGGCCGGCCTCGCGTTGGTCGCGGTCAGCGGGGTATCCGCGGGAGCCCAGCAGGGCGGCACCATCAACGGGGCGGGGGCGACCTTCCCTTATCCCATCTACACGAAGTGGGCGCATATGTACGAGCAGGCGACCCGCGTGAAGATCAACTACCAGGGCATCGGCTCGGGCGGAGGCATCGCCCAGATCAAGGCTCGGACCGTCCAGTTCGCCGGCTCCGACGTCCCGCTCATGCCGAACGAGTTGAACGCGGCCGGGCTCATGCAGTTTCCCATGGTGATCGGCGGCGTCGTTCCGATCGTCAACATCCCCGGGGTCACGGCGGGCCAGCTCAAGCTCACCCCGGAACTGCTCTCCTCGATCTTCCTCGGGCAGATCACGAAGTGGAACGACGCGGCGATCGCGGCGGAGAACCCGGGCCTCAACCTCCCGGACCGCGCCATCACCGTTGTTCACCGCGCGGACGGTTCGGGAACCTCCTGGATCTTCACGAACTACCTCTCGAAGGTCTCCCCGGCCTGGCGCGGCCGCGTCGGCTTCGCCTCCGCGGTCGAGTGGCCCTGCGGCGTGGGTGGCAAGGGGAACGAGGGCGTGGCGGCCTACGTCCGGCGCATCCAAGGGGCGATCGGGTACGTCGAGTATGCCTATGCCCTGCAGAATCGGATCGCGCATGCCCAGATGAGGAACAGGGCGGGGCGCTTCGTTCAACCTGCGATCGAGACCTTCCAGGCCGCCGCCGCGAACGCCGACTGGGGGAACGCGCCCGGCTTCTACATGGTGATCACGGACCAGCCGGGCGAGAACTCCTGGCCGATCACGGGCGCCACGTTCATCCTGATGCACAAGGCGCAGGCCGACGCCGCGACCGGCAAGGCGATCCTCTCGTTCTTCGACTGGTGCTACGCCAACGGCGACCAGGAGGCGGTGAAGCTTCACTACATCCCGATGCCCGCGAGTGTCGTCACGCTCGTGAAGCAGTCCTGGACGCGGGACCTGCGCGCCGGAGGTCAGCCGATCTGGCCCTGAGACGGACTCCGGACCCGAACGCGGCCCTCTTCCCTTGTCGAAAGGGGAGAGGGCCTTTCATTTGCGGTGAGCGATCTTCGATTGGTGATGTTCGATTGAAGTGTCGTCCCCGGCGAGTTGACCGGGGGCTCAAGATGATCTCTTGAAGACCTGACATGGGCCGAACCGTGACCATACAGAGGCCCCCGAGAATGGGGGCATGAAGAGACACTACCGAACGATCGTCATCTCGGACGCCCACATCGGGATCGAGAACGCGAAAGTCCGCGAATTGACGAAGTTCCTGAAGAACGTCACCTGCGACAAGCTTATCATGAACGGCGACATCATCGATGCCTGGCAGCTGCGCAAGTCGGCGACCTGGAGGAAGAGCCACACCCGATTCGTGAAGATGATCCTGAAGATGGCGGAGCGCGGCCAGACCGCGGTCGTCTACACGGTCGGGAACCACGATGCACTTCTCTCCGAGGTCCTGCCCTTCCGGATCGGGAGCCTCGAGATCGTGCGGGATCACGTGCACTTCGGGCCGGACGGAAAGCGCTTCTTCGTCTGCCACGGAGACGTCTTCGACGCCGTGACGAGCCAGTTCACCTGGCTCGCGCGGCTGGGCGACGTCGGCTACAACCTCCTGCTCTGGCTGAACCGCCTCGTCAACAACGTCCGCATCCGGCGCGGCCTGCCCTATTACTCCTTCTCGCGCGCGATCAAGCTCCGCGTCAAGAGGGCGGTCTCCTTCATCTCCGATTACGAGACGAAGCTCGCGGAGCTTGCCCACGCGCGGAAGATGGACGGCATCATCTGCGGTCATATCCACCAGCCGGCGAAAAAGATGATCGACGGGGTCCTCTACCTGAATTCCGGGGACTGGGTTGAAACACTTTCGGCCCTGGCCGAGGAGAGCGATGGAACCTGGTCCGTGATCGAGTATACCGATTGGCTCTCGAGGCGCGAGGAGGAGAAGCGGATCGAGCGGGAGCGGGAGCGGGCGGAGCGGACCGTGTCGATCTTCCCGGCCGCGTGAGCCCGGCCATGAGACGCCGCCTCCTCTTCGCCGTGCAGGGCGAGGGCCGCGGGCACATGACCCAGGCGATCGCTCTGCGCGATCTCGTTTCGAGCGGCGGCCACGAGGTCGTGGGCGTCATGATCGGCTACGGGAGGGACCGCGAGATCCCCGAGTTCGTCCTGAGATCCTTTCCGGGAACCCCCGTGGAGGGATTCCGGAGCCCGGGATTCGCCTTTGACGCGAAGGGGCGAGGCGTCCTGATCGGAGCCACGATGAAGCGCGGCATCGTCGAGGCCCCCGCCTATCGGCGCTCGCTGGCGCTTCTCGGGCGGCGTGCGAAGGAATTGGAGGCGGACACGATCGTCAGCTTCTACGAACCTCTTTCCACCTGGGCTCCCCGTTTTCTCCGCCCCCGCCCGGATCTCGTCTGCATCGGGCACCAGTTCATCTTCCTGCATCCCGACTTCCGCTTTCCCCGCGAGAGGAACCTCGAGCGCCATGCGACGGTCGCCTATACGCGCCTTGCTGGGGCCGGCGCCCGTCGGAAACTGGCTCTCTCCTACTACCCGCTGCCTCCCGACGGCGACGACCGACTCGCCGTCGTTCCGCCCCTCTTGAGGCGCGAGGTCCTGGAGGCGCCGATCACCGACCGGGGGCACCTGCTCTGCTACCTGGTCAACAGCGGGTACGCCGAGGAAATCGTGCGATGGCACGAGAAGCGACCGGAAATACCGATCCACTGCTTCTGGGATCGGAAGGATGCGCCCGAGGTCCTGGAGCACGACGCGACGCTCTCCTTTCACCGGCTCGACGACAGGAAATTCATCGAGCTCATGGCCTCGGCGCGAGGCCTGGTCTGCACGGCGGGCTTCGAGTCGGTCGCCGAGGCGATGTACATGGGAAAACCCGTCTGCATGATCCCGGTCGAGGGCCACTACGAGCAGTTCACGAATGCGCGGGACGCCTTCACCTCCGGCGCCGGCATCTTCAGCCGCGGCTACGACATCGACGAATTCCTGAGATACCTCACCTACCATGAACCCGTGACGGTCCGCTTCAGGCCGTGGGTGGATTCCGCGCGAGAGAGATTCCTCGAACTCCTCGCCTGAGGACTCCGGCGTTCTCTCGATGAACTCACGCGTCTCTCGCGCGAGCCGAACCATTCCGTGGCAGGATGAGTATGGGGAGCCGTGCCGGGATCGCCGGGGAAGGGGAGAGAAGGGGATGCTGAAGAACATCGTGATCAGGAACCTCGCGTCCACGGGATCATCGGAGGCGTATGTCGAACCCGGGGCGATTCCGCCTCCTTCCGGATCCGCCGCGCCGAGGTCGCGGAGGCGCATGAAGATCCCTCCGCGCCGCTCGGTGCTCGTCGTGGAGGACGAATCGAGCATCCTGGAGCTCATCAAGTACAACCTCCTGCTCAACGCCTTCAGCGTGCACGGCGCCACGACGGGCGAGGCGGCCCTGGCCTCGGCGCGGGAACGCAGGCCCGACGCGGTTCTCTTGGACCTGATGCTGCCCGGGATCGACGGCTACGAGGTCTGCCGACGCCTCAAGGTCGATCCCGATACGGCGACGATCCCGGTGATCATCGTCTCCGCACGCAGCGGAGAGGGCGATATCGCGAAGGCCTACGAGTGCGGAGCGGACGGCTACGTGGTCAAACCCTTCAGCCCACGCCATCTCGTGGACAAGGTGATGAAAGCGATACGTCCTGCGGGTCCTTCCGACCCATCGGACGCCGCCCGGTCCTGACTTCGAACAATCCCGAATCAACACCATTCTGACGGCGCGCTCATTCAATCCTAACACCCTCATCGTTCAATTCATGTGACTGTCGTAACGAGAAAGGAGACACCCGATGAGGTTCGATAGGAACGCATTGGCCGAAGATGGTCTGGCGAAGCGGAAGGACGAATGCGAACGGGATTCCTTTGCTGCGCGCCTGGTGCGCTTCGTTCGCGAGCGGCAGATGCGCTCTTTGGAAAGATTCAACCTCTTCTGCGGCGCGGCGAGGCTTGAGCGACGTGTGGAGTCGCGAGACGCGTCGAGAGACGCGCGGTAGGAGCGAAACGCCGTGAAGGGAGCCCGGGCAGTCCTGGCCGACACGGTCTTCCGCGCGGCCGCTTTTGCCTGTGCGGCGGGCATCGTGATTCTCATGGTGGCGATCCTGTGGGAACTGGGAGAGGGCGCGCGACCGGCCTGGGAGAAGTTCGGTATGTCGTTTCTCACGACCGACGTCTGGGATCCGGTGAACGAGGACTTCGGCGCTCTCTCGAGCGTCTACGGCACCTGCGTCTCGACCCTGATCGCGATGATCCTCGCGGTTCCCACGGCCCTCGTCATCGCTCTCTTCCTGGTCGAACTCGCCCCTCCGGCCGTCTCCTCCGTCGCCGGGACGGCTCTCGAACTCCTCGCCGCCATCCCCTCCATCATCTACGGCATCTGGGGACTCTTCATCGTATCCCCCTTGATGGCCGATCACGTGCAGCCGCTGATCTCAGAGCATTTCGGCCATCTCCCGATCTTCGACGGCCCCCCGATGGGCATCGGTATGATGACCGCGGGTGTGATTCTCGGCGTCATGATCCTTCCTTACATCTCCTCGGTGGCCCGCGATGTCCTCGCGATGATCCCGGCCGTCGTCAAGGAGTCGGCCTACGGGATGGGCGCGACGACGTGGGAGGTGGCCTGGCGAGTGAGCCTGCCCTACGGACTTTCCGGAATCGTCGGGGCGGTCTTCCTCGGCCTGGGCCGGGCGATCGGGGAGACGATGGCCGTGACATTCGTCATCGGGAACGACCATACGCTCTCGACCTCGCTCTTCGCGGCCGGCACGACGATCTCCGCGACGCTCGCCAACGAGTTCAGCGAGGCGACGACGCCGGTGTACGTCAGCTCCCTGGTGGCTCTCGGCCTCGTGCTCTTCGGCGTCTCCATCCTATTCCAGGCGATCGCCTACCTCTGGACATCGCGGCTCAAGAGCCGGATGAAGGGAGCGTGAAAGCGGGATGCTGAAGCCTCGTTCGCACACCGCGCGCCGCGCGGTGGACCTGGTCGTCAAGGTTCTTTCGTCCACGGCCGCGCTGGGCGGCATCGCGATCCTTTTCTGGATTCTCGGCGAGGTCGTCGCCCGGGGCGCCGGGGTGCTCTCGCCCGGTTTCTTCACCGAACTGCCGATGCCGCCGGGGGAGTCGGGAGGAGGCGTGGGCAACGCGATCCTCGGCACCCTGATGATCACCGGTCTCGCGGCCCTCATGGGCGTGCCGGCGGGACTCATGGCGGGCGTCTACCTCTCCGAGTTCGGGCGCTCCGGGCGGTTCGCCGCCCTCGTCCGCTTCCTATCGAACGTGCTTGTCGGCCTTCCCTCCATCATCGTCGGTGTCTTCGTCTACGCGCTCATCGTTGTGCCGGCCGGCCACTTCTCCGGTTTCGCCGGCTCCGTCGCCCTTGCAGTCATGATGCTTCCGATCGTGACGAGGACGAGCGAGGAGATGCTGAGGCTGGTGCCGGACCAGCTCCGGGAATCGGCCCTCGCGCTCGGCTCGCCCCGCTGGAAGACGACGCTCACGGTCGTCTTCCGTTCCGCGCGCAACGGCCTCCTGACCGGAGTTCTCCTGGCCGCGGCGCGCGTCTCGGGCGAGGCCGCCCCCCTTCTCTTCACCGCCCTCAACAGTCCCTACTGGCCGGAGGGGATGGGCGGGCCGACCGCGAACCTGACGGTGACGATCTTCAACTACGCGATGTCGCCTTACGAGGAGTGGCAGGCGACCGCCTGGGGCGCGGCACTTCTCATCACCGGAGGAGTTCTCGTGGCCTCGGTGACCGCGCGCTTGATCCTGAAGGAGGCGAAGTCATGACGACGACGGTTTGTTGCCCGAGGGAGGAGACCCCGCCCGCGCCGGCCCTGGTGGAGGAGGGGGCGGCAAAGCCCGGAGAGGAGACCGCGCGCCCGAAGATCTCGGTCAGGAACCTCGATTTCTTCTACGGGGCGCACCAGGCGCTCCACGGGAACTCGATCGAAATCCCTGAGCGAAGCGTGACGGCGATCATCGGGCCTTCCGGGTGCGGCAAGTCCACTCACCTGCGGGTCTTCAACCGGATCTACCAGCTCTACCGCGACCAGAGGGCCGCCGGCGAGGTTCTCCTCGACGGCGCCAACGTCCTCGACCCCGCCACCGACCTCATCGAACTGCGCCGCCGGGTGGGGATGATCTTCCAGAAGCCGACGCCCTTTCCCCTGACGATCTTCGAGAACGTCGCCTACGGCCTGAGACTGCACTGCCGTCTTTCGCGCGCCGACCTCGCGGACCGCGTGGAGAAGGCCCTGCGGCAGGCGACGCTCTGGGACGAGGTGAAGGAGAAGCTCGGGAGCCCCGGCACGGCTCTCTCGGGAGGCCAGCAGCAGCGTCTCTGCATCGCGCGCGCGATCGCGGTGGAGCCGGAGGTGCTCCTCATGGACGAGCCGACCTCCGCCATCGATCCCGTCGCGACGGCGCGGATCGAGGAGCTCATCACGGAGCTGAAGGCGCGCTACACGATCGTCATCGTCACGCACAACATGCAGCAGGCGGCCCGCATCTCCGACGTCACCGCCTTCTTCTACGAGGGGCGGATCGTGGAGACCGGGCCGACGAAGACGATCTTCACGAAGCCCTCGGAGAAGCAGACCGAGGATTACATCACGGGCCGGTTCGGCTGAGGAGGATGCGATGACGCAGCACTTTCACCGGGAGATCGAGGACCTGAAGCGGAACCTCCTGGATCTCGGCGACGGGGTCGTGGCGGCGGTGCACGAAGCGGTGGAGGCGGTGAGCCTCCGGGACGCCGAGCGCGCCGAGACCGTGATCGCGGGGGATCCGGCGATCGACCGGCGCGAGGTGAAACTGGAGGAAGAATGCCTGAAACTCCTCGCTCTCCACCAGCCGGTCGCGATCGACCTCCGATTCCTCGTCGCGGTCATCAAGATCAACAACGACCTCGAGCGGATCGGCGACCTGGCCGTGAACATCGCGGAGCGCGCGTCCTTCCTGGCACGGCGACCGGCGGTCGACGTCCCCTTCGACTTCCCTGGAATGTCGATGAAGACCCAGGCGATGCTCCGCCGGAGCCTCGACTCCCTCGTCAACCTCGACGCCACGATCGCGCGCCGCGTCTGCGCGGCGGACGACGAGATCGACGCCATCAACGCGACGATGTACGGCCAGG
>CAZWVM010000030.1:0-24541 GCA_964637705.1 uncultured bacterium | reverse complement strand
ATCACGATACTGCTGGCGGACATCCCGCCCGAGGCCCTCGCCAAGCCTGACCGGCCCGACCAGGTCGAACGCCTCGAGTCGACGCTCAAGAAACTCTGCGAGCAGAACGTGCGCCTGAACCTCATCGACCACCACGCCATCTCGTCGGCGACGACCCACCGCTTCCTCGAGTACGTCGACCGGGGGCTCCTCGAGAGCGCGCTCCTTTCCTTCATGGACCACGCGACCGACCAGGTCATGCCCCACGAGGAGAAGCGGTGCGCGGCCGAGATGGTGCTCGAGGTCGTCGAGCGCCGCTTCGGGGTCGAACCGGACGAGGTGATGAGGACGATCGCCCGGTACGCGCACGACGCGGACTTCGGGATCCGCGTCATCCCCGAGGCGAACCGCCTCTCCGTCGTCGTCGGCGCCGACTTCCCGCCCCTGGACCTCGCCGAGACGCTGGCCGTGGGCGAACTCTGGAACGGGACGCTCGCGCGCGCGCACGACCGGCAGGTGGAACGCACGCGACGCGGGATCGAGAGCTTGAAGCTCGCGTGGCGGCACTGGCGCCTGCCGAGCGGCCGCACCGTGCCCGTCGTCTACGCGCTCATGCCGGAAGAGGCCCTCTTGAAGGTCTCCCCCGCCGGCATGCACTGCCTCGACGTCCTGAAGGCCCGCGTGGCCGTCCTGGTCCAACGGCGCGCCTTCATCTCGCTTCGGATCCCGATCGAGGAGTCGGAGCTCCACGCCGGCACCATCGTTTCCGCTCTCGGCGGCGGCGGCCACCAGGGCGCGGCCTCAGCGGGAGGCAAGCACGGACCCTTCCCGTACGGAACGGCGGACGAAAGGAACTTCGAGGACGTCGCCTCGGCGCTCGATCGCGTCCTCGCGCGCGCCGCGCGCTGCGAGTCCGTCTGAGCCTCGCCCCGTGACGCCGCGCGCTTCGAAGCGCCTCTCCCTCGCGCCGCACGAAACCCACGCCGCGCGCCTCGCGGGGCTCCTGCGCGCCCGGCGCATCCCCAGGCCCGGCGTCCGCGTCGTGGATGTGCCCCGCCGCTCGCCGGCCGGCCGCGCGGGTCTGCGCGCCGGCGACCGCATCCTCGCGGTGGACGGCGTCCCCGCCGAGGACTGCCTCGACGTCCTCTTCGCGGCCGCCGACGAATCCTTCGCCGTAACCTTCCAACGGCGCGGAAGGGCCCGCACCACGCTCGTCTCGCGCCGCGAGGGCGAGGCTCACGGGCTCGTCCTGGAAGACCCGCCCCTGAGGCTCTGCGCCAACAAGTGCCCCTTCTGCTACGTCGACCAGTCGCCTCCGCACGCCCGCTTCCGGCCGGGCCTGAACGTCTACGACGACGACTACCGTCACTCCTTCCTGCACGGCTACTACGTCACGCTCACCAACCTCGCCGAGCGCGACATCGCCCGGATCCTCGCGATGCGCCTCTCTCCCCTGTACGTGAGCGTCCACGCCACGGATCCCGCGCTCAGGAGCCGACTCCTGGGACGACCGAAGGTCGCGATCCTGCCGATTCTGGAGCGTTTCGCCGCGGGCGGCATCGAGGTTCACACGCAGGTCGTGCTCGTGCCGGGCGTCAACGACGGGGCGGCGCTGGAGCGGACCGTCGCCGACCTTCGCGCGCTGAGCAGGACCGTCAAAACCGTCGCCGTCGTGCCCGTCGGAGTGACCGCGTGGAAGAACCCCGCGATCGGGTCCTGGACGCCGGAGACGGCGGCCGAGGCGCTCGTCGGGATCCTGCGGCTCGGAAGGCGCCACCCCCGCGGGTTCGTGCAGGCGGCCGACGAGTGGTTCTGCCTCGCCTCGCTCGACCCTCCGCCGCGTTCCTACTACGGCGGGATGGCGGTCGAGGAGAACGGGGTGGGGATGGTGCGGCGCTTGCTCGACGAATGGGCCGGGGCGTCGCTTCCGAAGCGCGTCTCACCCCGTTCCGCTCTGGTCATCTCGGGCCGCTCGCCCGAGCCCTTCCTGCGCCGGATCGTAAACCGCCTGAACCGCGTCGAGGGCATGGACGTCGAATATCGGGTCGCCGAGAACCGGACCTTCGGCCCCGATGTCACGGTCACGGGTCTCCTGGCCTGGCGCGACATCGCGCCGGTCATCAAGGCGAGCGAGAAGCCGGTGGTCTACCTGCCGGACGTGATGCTGAACGCGGAGGACCGTTTCCTCGACAACGTGACCCTGGCGGCGGCGCGGAAGAAGAGCGGCCGCGACCTGCGCGTCGTCTCCGCGACGGCCACGGGATTTCTCGAGATGATCTCGTCGTGATGCGCCCCCGCGGCGGACTTCTCCCGGGGCTTCAACCCGCGACGAGCGTCTCGATCCCCGCCAGGGGGATTCCAACCCATGACGGGCGGTTGTTGAGCTCGTAACCCAGCTCGTAAACCGACTTTTCGAGCAGGAAGACCCTCAGCAGGAACTGGAATTCCTCCTCCGTGCGTGGCATGAAGACCGCCGCGCCCGATCTCTCGAGATAGGCGTTGCAATAGGCCGTCACGACGGATTCCCTCAGCGTCCTCAGCCGTCCTCTCAGCATCTCCACGCGATCAGCCGGCAGGAGCCCGGGGGCGATCTCTTCCCGGAGCGCGGCATGCCCCGCGTAGTCGAAGGACCGGATCATGCCGGCGACGTCGCGCAGGGGTGATCGCTTGAGTCTCCGTTCGCCGACGGGCCGGGCGGGCTCGCCCTCGAAGTCCATGATCACGAAATCCCTGCCCGTGTAGAGAACCTGCCCGAGGTGGAAGTCCCCGTGGTGACGGATCCTCAGGGCGGAGAGGCGACGATCGGCGATCGTGCGGAAGAACCTCAGGATCTCCTTTTCGCGGGGCAGGATGCGATCGGCGACCCCTCGTGTCTCCGCGTCCAGATCCCCCCGGCGCGATTCCAGGAGTCGGAAGGTGTGGTTGAGGAGATTGCGGAGCGACTGGAAAAGTCCGCGCTGGTAATGAGGCGTGAACGGCTCGGGCGCGAAAGCGGGATTCTCGGGTTCGGCGGCCAGGGCGGCGTGGAGTTCCGCCGTGCGCACGCCGAGCAGACGGGCCGCCTCGATGAGCGGCGAGGCGAGCGCGTCGTCGTTCTCCGTGCCGGGAGCTCCTCCGAGAACGTTGTCGATGTAGCGGCCGAGGCTATCCACCGCGAAGGCCCAGGCATCGCCCTCGTTCGGAACATAACCGTGCACGACGGCCAGCGTCCGGGGCGATTCGCGACCGACGATATACTCGAGACTTCCTCCCAGCGGAGGGATGCGATGCGCGGGAAGCCGTTGCGAGAGGAGCCGGCTCATCTCGACCTCCGGGCTCGCTCCCTCCTCGACCTGCCGGATCAACTTGAGGATCAGCCGGTCCCCGAAGACCACCGAGGTGTTCGACTGCTCGACGGTGACCGCGCGCACGGCGAGCGGTCCCTCTCCCCTCAAGGCCGGGTAGCCCGGCTCGGTCGAGGCGCGGACGAGCCCGCGCAGGCCTCTCGACTTTCGGCGGTCGATGAGCCCGTCGATCAGCGAGGCCGCGAAATGCGGTTCGGTCGCCGCATCGAAGACCAGTCCCTCGCGCCCCTCGAGCCGCACGCGCGCGATGACGAGCCCCGGTCTCTTCGATTCCATCCGCTCCGCCTCGCGGGCCTCGACGAAGGAGAGGGGCACGACGTACGTCTCCGGGCTTCCCTCCCGGAACTCGGTCTGGACCATGACGATGCGGGCGTCCACTCCTTCGTTCTCCCAGGGGATCACGTCGACGATCCGGCATTTCACGACGCGGCGCGACTTGCCGCGGAACCATCGCCGCTCCGGTAGGTAGGCCGCGAGACGCTGTTCCAGGGCCGGGCGCAGGGGTTCCTCGAGGATCGAGGTCCAGTCGCCCGTGGCCTCCAACGGCGTCTCATCGGCGGCGCTCGCCACCGCGACCCGCGCCTCCTCGCTCAGTCGGAACCAGAAGAAGGCGTGGGGACCGAGCGTCAGGAGATAGGGCTTGTCCGTGATGCGGGGAAACTCGACGCCGCCGAAGAGTTCCGTGGGCGCCAGCCCCCGGCCCTCCGGAATCTCGAGCTCGGCGAACTGGGAGTAGCGGGAGAGGTTGGCGACGACGAGAAGCCGCTCGGCGCCGTGACGGCGGATGAAGGCGAGGATGCGGCGGTTGGAGGGCCGGAGGAACTCGATCGTGCCGCGGGAAAAGGCGGCATGGCGCTTGCGGATCCCGATGATGCGCTTCATCCACCAGAGGAGCGACGAGGTGTTGCCCTGCTGCGCCTCGACGTTCACGGCCTCGTAATGGTATTCCGGGTCGATGACGACCGGCAGGTAGAGACGCTGGGGGTTCGCGGGCGAGAATCCGGCGTTGCGATCCGCGGACCATTGCATGGGCGTGCGCACGCCGTTGCGGTCGCCGAGATGGATGTTGTCGCCCATGCCGATCTCGTCGCCGTAATAGATGACCGGTGTGCCCGGGAGCGAGAAGAGCAGGGCGTTCATCAGTTCGATCCGGCGGCGGCTGTTGCCCAACAAGGGCGCCAGGCGCCGCCGGATCCCGAGGTTGACCCGCGCCCGCGCCTCCCGGGCATACACCCGCCACATGTAGTCCCGCTCCTCGTCCGTCACCATCTCGAGCGTCAACTCGTCGTGATTTCTGAGGAAGATCGCCCACTGGGCGGAGTCCGGGATGGCCGGCGTCTGTTCCAGGATGTCCAGGATGGGGTACCGGTCCTCCTGGTGCAGTGCCATGAAGAGCCGGGGCATCAGCGGGAAATGGAACGCCATGTGGCACTCGTCGCCGTGTCCGAAATACGCCGCGGCGTCCTCCGGCCACTGGTTCGCTTCCGCGAGGAGCATCCGGTCGAGATAGCGACCGTCGACGTGGCGACGGAGCTTCTGCAGGAACTCGTGCGTCTCCGGCAGGTTCTCGCAGTTGGTCCCGTCGCGTTCGAAGAGGTAGGGAACGGCGTCGAGCCTCAAGCCGTCCACGCCCATGTCCAGCCAGAAGTCGATCGCGCGCTGCATCTCGCGGTGGACCGCCGGATTGTCGTAATTGAGGTCCGGCTGGTGGGCGTAGAACCGGTGCCAGTAGTGAGAGCGGGCCACCGGATCCCAGGCCCAGTTCGAGCGCTCGAAGTCCTTGAAGATGATCCGCGCGTCCGCGAACCGCTCCGCGTTCTCGCTCCAGACGTAGTAGTCCCGGTGACGCGAGCCGGCGGGCGCGCGCCGGGCGCGCTGGAACCAGGGGTGCTGGTCCGATGTGTGGTTCACCACCATCTCGGTGATGACGCGGAGGTTGCGACCGTGCGCCTCGCGCAGGAACTCCCGGAAGTCCGCGAGCGTGCCGTAGTCAGGGTGAACGTCGAGGTAGTCGGAGGTGTCGTAGCCGTCGTCGCGCAGGGGCGACGGGAAGAAAGGCAGGAGCCAGAGCGCGGTGACGCCGAGATCCTGGAGGTAGTCGAGTTTCTCGGTGAGGCCGCGGAAATCGCCGAAGCCGTCGCCCTTGGAGTCACGGAAGGCTCGCACGTGCAGTTCGTAGATCACGGCGTCCTTGTACCACTGGGGATCGACGTCACCGGGCCGGCGGCGTTTCGCTTTCATGCACCCACCCGTTCCCATAGGGCCACCGGGAACCGGTCGAAGACCTCGTCGAGCGGACATGCGACCGCCGTGCCGGCGCCGGCCGGCGACCAGCGCCGCGCCAGCCGCTTCAAGACGGCACGGGGACTCCAGCGGACACCTTCCGGAACGCCGATGGAAAGGTGTTCACCAGTCAGCGCGTTCCGGTATCGCCCCGCGAGGGCGGCGGGCAGAACGAGCGAGGTATTCTCCCACACGTCTCCCGTGACTTCATCGTAGGCCGCCCCACCCGGCGACGTCAGCCAGAATCGGCCGACGACCGCTATGACGGACTTCGCCCCGCGACACCGCGCGAAGGCCACGACGCGGTCGGCATGTTCGCCCCGCGCGGAAAGTCCCTCGTATTCCCCGCTCTCGAAGAGTTCACGGTTCCGCCGGCGCAGGGCCAGCGCCTGGCGCGTGACCAGGAGCTTCAGGTGGCCGTTTTCCGGTTGCTCGGCAAGCGGCGCGAAGTCGCCCGAGGCGAGGACCGCGTCGACGCGGCGCATCGCCTCGCGACGTGCTGTGAAATCGACCGGGCGCCGGTTGTCCGGGTCGACCAGGGAGAGGTCCCAGAACTCGCATCCCTGGTAGAAGTCGGGCACGCCGGGCGAGGCCGTCTTCAGGACGATCTGCGCCAGCGAGTTCCATGCGCCGGCGCGCTGGATCGGCCGGACGAAGGTCGCGAAATCCCGCAGGAAACCGGCGCCGGAACCCCGCGGGGCGGGGGCGAGAAGCGCGCGGATGAAACCGCGAACGGCCTCGTCGTGCGGTTCGTTCGGGTTGATCCAGGAGGTCCGCTGCTTCGCCTCCCGGAACGCCTTCTCCATGTAGCGCGCGATGCGCGACTCGTAGTCCGGTCTCGTCGCGTCGGAGAGCCCCTCGAAGGGCCACGTCCCGACAAGCGTCTGGTAGATCAGGTACTCCTCGTTCGCGTTCGGCGTCTCCTCGCCGTCGATCTCCGTCCGATGCCCCCGGTTCATCTCGCGCCAGCGCGACACGGCCCGCGCCCAGGCCTCGGGGATCTCCGAGAGAACATCCAGTCGCGAGCGCGTGTCCTCCCCGCGCTTCGTGTCGTGCGTCGAGGTCGAGAGGAGGGCATGCGGCCAGTCGTTCAGCCGCTCGAGATTCCGCTCGTGGAATTCCTGCGTCGAAATTCCGAAGCGCGCGGGATCGCCTCCGACCTCGTTCAACGACGCGAGCGGGTACCAACGGTAGAAGGCCGTGTCCTCGATGCCTTTCGCCATGACCGGCGCAGTCAGCTGCTGGAAACGCATGACGAGATCGCGGCGCAGGGCGCGGTCCGCGTCGGTGAGGCCGGGCGGATCCTCGGCCAGGAGCACCGAAGCGATGAAGTCGAAGAGGGACGGGCTGGTGGCGGGGTTGCGCCGCTTGGCTTCGCGGATCGCCGTCTCCACCAGCCGCCGGTCCTCGGGGTCCACGGCGCCGTCGCGCATGTAGCTCCGGTAGACCGGGAAGGCCGCGATGACCTCCCGCAACGCGAACTTGAGGCTGGAAGCCGTGAAGTCGCGGGACCAGCGGTGCTGCTCGGAGATCCGGTCGAGCTTGCGCGCGAGGACGTGGGTCTCGCTGGTCAACGCGATGAGAAGGATGAATTTCTTCGAGGCATGCGCGACCTCGGTAAACGAGGACGACACGCCCGCCAGACGACGATACAAGTCGACGAACGCGGCGGCGTTCTCGCGCCGGACGAAGAGCCCGTTCACGCGGTTGAGAAAATCGTATCCGACCGTCCCCCCGGTGCGCCAGGCGGAGTGAAGCGCCTCGCGCGCGCCGAGAATCTTCTCCACGACCACATACAGGTCCTCGTCCCGCCCGGACGCGGAACGATAGCCCTCCTGCAGGTCGTCGAGATACCGCTGGGGATCGTGAAGACCGTCGATGTGGTCGATGCGCAGCCCCGTGACGATCCCGCGCCCCGCGAGGCGGAGCGCGAGGTCATGCACGGCCGTGAAGACCTCGGGAGCCTCGACGCGCACGGCCGCCAGCTCGTTCACGTCGAAGAAACGCCGGTAGTTGATCTCGTCGGCCGCGACGCGCCAGTAGCAGAGCCGGTAGGCCTGGTCGTTGAGCAGGGCGTCCAACGCGTCGAAGGAGCGCGGGTCCCCGGGACGGCCGTTCATCGCGAGGATCGTCTCATCCAGCATCGCGGTGATCTCCGGGCGTTCCGCCACCAGCGTCTGGAGGCGGCGCCGCGCGACCTCCTTCTCCCTTTGCCGCTCCCGGATCCGCTCCGGATCCGTCTCCGTTCTCAAGGGAAGGTTCCGGTGGTGCGTGATGATGCTTTCCAGTTCCATCACGGCCTCGTTTTCGGGCGGCAATCCGGCTCGCACCTTCTCGAGCAGGAGGGTCAGGATGTGGTTGGCCGAGCGCGGGGCGATCGGGAAGACCCGGTCGTAGTAGCGGACGACGAAGGAGCCCTCGCGGTAGTCGAGCTTCAACTCGCCTTTCTCCAGGACGAGCCCGTACTGGTCGCCCAGGACCGGCAGATGCACCTGGTTCTCCAGGTCCATCTTCGGCGGATTCCAATCGATGTCGAAAAAACCGGCGAACGGCGAGGACGGTCCATTCTCCAATACGTCCCACCACATCCGGTTCGACTCGTCGCCGATCCCCATGTGGTTCGGCACCATGTCCAGGATCAAACCCATGCCGCGTTCCTTGAGACGCGCGGCCAGATTCTCCAGGGCTTCCTCCCCTCCGAGGGCCGGGCTGACGCAGCCGTGGTCCACGACGTCGTAGCCGTGCGCTGAACCGGTTTGCGCGGTGAAGATCGGAGAGATGTAGAGATCGGTGACGCCGAGGTCGTCAAGGTAATCGACGATCCCAGCCGCGTCGCTCAGAGTGAAATCGGATCGCAGTTGAAGCCGGTAGGTGGCCAGGGGAATCCGGTTGAAGGCACCATGGGATCGGCCTTGCACCGGTTTATCCATCATCATCTGCCTCCCGGATAAGCCGCATCGATCCAAACCGGATTTGAAAATGCGCGTTTCTCTTTTTTACGTCATCGCAAACGATTATAGCACTATTGACAAATGATGTAAATGATGCATATGATGTTTTTGTTGCATGCGAGAGGAGATTATGACTTCTAAGGATCGATGGGTGGGCCCGATTGAGGCCTCTGAAATTCTCGGGGTCAATCGTTCAACCATTCAACGGTGGATCGACGACAACCAAATCCAGGGCACAAAGACGGTGGGAGGACATCGCCGAATTCTGGAGAGCGAGCTGCGATCCTTCGCGGCGAAACGGCGGATACCGATCATCGAACCGGGGCCTTCCCGCACCCTTCTCATCATGGACGACGACCCCGAGATCGCGGAGTTTCTCACGGCCATGGTCGCCGAAGCGCGGCCCGACCTGAGGATCCTCGTGGCAGGAACGGGCTTCGAGGCCGGCCGCCTCTTCAACGAACACCATCCCGCACTCCTCTTGCTCGACCTCCATATGCCGGATCTCGACGGCATCGAGGTCTGTCGTTACGTGCGCGCGTCATCGCGACCGGACCGGGTTCATGTCGTGGGCGTCACGGCGGAGCGGAGCGGCGAGTTGCTGGATCGATTTCTCGCCGCCGGCGCGGCGGAGATTCTCCAGAAACCCATCGATCCCGCCCGGCTCCTGGACATCGTCGATCTCGCCGTTCCCCGCGTGTCGGACACGAAACGGGACATGGCATGAACGGATTCGGCGCGATGACGGGTTTCGATCCCGCGCCGTTTTGGCCGGGCGTTCGAGCCGTGGCGGAGGCATCGGGCGGCGATTCCTCGTCGCCGGGCGTCCAGCGCCCGACCGGGGAGGATGGCGGTCGCGAAGCGATCCGCGTTCTCGTCGTTGACGACGAGGAGGACGTTCGCCTGCTCCTCTCCGCCCACCTGTCGGCGGCCGGCTACGAGGTCCGGTGCGCCGCGGACGGCGTCGAAGCCCTTCATGTCTTGTCGACGAGCCGGCCGGACGTCATATTCCTCGACGTAATGATGCCCGGCCTGGACGGTTTCGCCGTGCTGAAGGCCATGCGTGCCCTGCCCGCGCATGCCCGGACACCGGTGATCGTCGAAACCGCCGTGAACCTCGACGCCGACGAGGAGCGTTGGTTCCGCGATCATGGCGCCGTGGTGTTCCGGAAGCACAGGCTCTTCGGCGATGAACTCATGGGTGCATTGAAGCGCGTCCTGGAGCCGGGTTCATCGTGACCGGAAGTCGGCGCCGCCCGGCCGGCCTGGCCCGTTTCATCGCGACGCTCACGGCCGGCGTCATCGCCGTCATCATCGGTCTGTGCGTCGTCTTCATCATGACGACGACACGGATGGAGCGGATGGCGAACCGCATCAACGAGACCGCCGCGGAGATCGCGCTGATGCACCGCTTCTCGGTCGAGTTGCTTCTCTACCGGCGCGACATGCTCCTGGACCAGATCGGGGAGGACACGGCCGCGCGCGCAAGGATGGAGCTCCATTTTGAGAAAGCGGATGACGCGCTCGACCGGCTCATGATCTCGGGCCCCGCGGGCGCCGGGGGAGGGACGTTTCTGGATGTCGCGGAGCGATTCCGGGAATTCGGTCGCGTCGCGAGAGACCCCCGGCGGTCCCCGATCGCCATGCGCGGACTCGTGGATCACGTGATCGAATCCGTCGAGGCTCATGAAGCCGAGCTGCAGTCGCGCATGGACGCGTATGCCGAAGAGGCCCGCAGGCTGAATCGGGAGTCGGACCTCATCGCCTGGACCTGTCTTCTGGTGGCGCCCGCACTCGTGGCGCTGAGCGGCTTCGTGCTCTGGCGGCGGATCGCACGGCCCGTCTTCTCGCTGATCGACGTGGCCGAGCGATTCGGCCGCCACGAACTGGACGCCCGCGCGCCCGTCGACCGCGACGACGAGATGGGCGAGCTGGCGCGCACCTTCAACGGCATGGCGGAGGACATCCAGCAGCACGAGAGGGATCGCCGGGAGTTCGCGGGCGCCGTCGTCCACGATCTCAACGCACCTCTCACCGTCATCGGCGGCGCAGCCCACCTGCTCATGAAGGGCCTTCCGCCGGAGAAATCGCGCGCCTGGCTCGAGCGGATCATCGCTCAAACCCGCCGCCTCACCGCCATGACCGAGGATCTCCTGGAAAGCTCCCGCATCCTGGCCGGCCAGCTCGATCTCCATCTCTCGCCCGTCGATCTCTCGAACCTGGTCGCGGTCACCGTGCGCGAGCAGGGCCTCGTCCATCCAAGACGCGAGATCCGTTGGACGGTCCCGGAACCCTGCGTCGTGCTGATCGACGAGAGAAGGATCCAGCGTGTCCTCGACAACCTGATATCCAACGCCGTCAAGTACAGCGACACGACCTCGCCCGTCGAAGTGACCCTCGACGTCGACGCTCATCGTGCCACGATCTCGATCGCGGACCGGGGATCGGGCATCTCAGAGGAGGAATTGCGTCAGCTCTTCAAGCCCTTCAGCCGGCTCGCCAGGACCGAGCGTAAAGTCCGAGGCACGGGACTGGGACTCTTCTCGGTCAAGCAGATCATCGACGCCCACCATGGCTCGATCCGAATCGAGTCCGAAAAGGGCCGAGGAACGACGGTCCGGGTCGACTTTCTCCGCGACGCCGGGGACGATCAGGAGGGCGGCACGCCCGGCGACAGCTGAGCTCCGGGCACCTGTCAGCCGATTTCTTCCAGCACCTCCAGGGCCGCGGCGGACGGGTCGCACTCTCCCCTCTCGACGGCCTCCCTCGTGCGCTGGAAGGATTTCAACGCCACGAGGTTCGTGACGTGCCTCTCCTTCGCCAGCGTCTCGAACTCGCGGCGACGGCGGGCGCGGACAAAGCGCTCCCTCTCGCCCGACGACTCGAAGGCGCGGTGCTGATCGTCGACCGCCGCGGAGAGCGCCTCGATCCGGATGAGCGCGCGGGCGGAGACGGTGAGGACCGGAGGGGTCCAGGAGGCGCGGCGCGGCGTGACGGCCAGGTCCAGCGCGGCCGCGGCGCGGTCGGCCCCCTCGAGGTCGCACTTGTTCACGCAGTAGATGTCGGCGACCTCCAGCATCCCCGCCTTCAGGGCCTGGATGCCGTCACCCGCGTGCGGCGTGGTCACGACGACGACGGTTTCGGCGATCTCCGCGATCGCGACGTCGTTCTGACCCGCGCCCACCGTCTCGACGTGAATCTCCGCGAAGCCCTCGTGCGCGAGAAACCGGGCGAGGCGCGAGACCGCGGGCGAGAGCCCGCCGGAAAGGCCCCGGGAGGCCAGCGAGCGGATGAAGACGCCCTCGTCGAGCGAGAGCTCGTCCATCCGGATCCGGTCGCCGAGCACGGCGCCCCCCGTGACGGCGCTCGTGGGATCGACCGCGAGCACCGCGATGCGGCGGTCCGGCCGCGCGCGGCGGCGGGCCAGGACGACGGCGGCGATGAGGGAGGACTTGCCCGCGCCGGGAGAACCGGTCCACCCGACGACGAGGGGTTCGACCGGGCCGCAGGCGGCGAGCGCCTCGAGGCCCCGGGCCGTCAGCGCCTCGATGTCGCTGAGGGTGCGGGCGAGAGCCGCCCGACCGGCCGGGCCGCGCTCCGTCACGGAAACCTCAGTCCCGTGCGGCGCCGCGCTTCTCCGCGGCGAGCGCCTTGACGCTCGCGGCGATCGCGGAGAGCGGGGCGCCCGGGCCGAAGATCTCGCGGAGGCCGGCCGCCTTCAAGGCCGGCGCTTCCGCGTCCGGGATGATTCCGCCGCCCACGACGGGGATATCGGGCCGGCCGAGTCGCTTCAGTTCCTCCATCACGCGGGGAAAGAGCGTGCCGTGGGCGCCGGAGAGGCAGGAGAGGCCCACGACGTCGACGTCCTCGTCGACGGCCGCGGCCGCGATCCGCTCCGGCGTCTGCCGGATCCCCGTGTAGACGACCTCCATCCCCTCGTCGCGAAGCGCCCTCACGATGACGTGCGCGCCGCGGTCGTGCCCGTCCAGCCCGGGCTTGGCGATGAGAACCTTGAAGGGTCGATCCGTCATGCGAACAGTCTACGACCGCGCGCGCCGCCTGGCCATGCCCTCATCGCTTCAGTCCCGCGAGGCGGGTGATGACCGCGCCCGCGACCATGCCCCCGACGTGGGCCACGTTGTCGATGCCCGGGACGAGGAAACCGAAGATCAGCGTCATCACGATCCATCGCCCCACGATCCTCCTCACGATCTCGCCGTAGAACCCGCCGCGCAGGCGCGCCACGGTGAAGAGGGACCCCATCAGCGCGCAGATCGCGCCCGAGGCACCGACCTGGAAGAGGGCCTCGCCGTTGACCGCGAGCGTCGCGACGTTGGCGAGAAGGCCGCCGCCGAAATAGGCGAGAAGGAAGCGCGCGCGCCCCAGGTTCTTTTCCGTCTCCGGCCCGACCGCCCCGAGCGCCATCGTGTTGAAGACGAGGTGGAGTATCCCGTAGTGGGCGAACGTCGCCGTCGCGAGACGATACCATTCCCCGTCCACGAGGACGCTCCGCCCGAAGAGCGCCCCGAGCGCGTAGAGGCTCTCGCGGAAGGCCTTGCCCGGGGAGATCGCCTCCAGGAGCGTGCCGCCCAAGATGACGGTCAGGACGATGACGGCGAGGTAGTGGACGACGTAGGAGAGCTGGAGCGCGCGGACGGCGAGGTCCTCGCGCCGGAGGAACGCGGTCGCCTCGGGCACGGCGCGCGCCGGCGAGGAAAGCGCGGCCCCGCAACGGTAGCAGGTCTCGCTCTGCGGCGACTCGATCGCGCCGCAGCGCGGGCAGCAGATCGCGCTACGCGCCATCGGCCTGTGTGCGCCGCGCGACCTTCTCGAGGAGCACGAGCGCCGCGCCGGAGGCGAGCGCCTCGCGCGCGAGGTCCGCCCCTTCCGCCCAGCCCGCGCCGGCGACGCAATGGAAGGCCGCCGCGGCCTTGATCTGGGCCGCGCGGCTGCGCGGCGAACCGGTGTCCTCCCCCGAGAGCACGTGGCGCACGGCCTCGGCCGCGGCCGCGCGATCCGCGCCGCGCAGGGCGTCGACCGGGACGGGTTCCAGCCCGAAGTCGCGCGGCTCGACCGTGAAATCCTCGATCGCGCCCTTCCTCAGGCGGAAGACGCGCGTCGGTCCCGAGAGCGAGACCTCGTCCACGACCTCGCCCGACTCCGTGCGCCCGGTCACGACGAGCGCCGACTCCAGCCCGATTTCCTTCAGGACCTCCGTCATCACCCGCAACCGGCTCTCGATGAAGACTCCCATCACCTGGTGCGTGACGCGGGCCGGGTTGACGAGGGGCCCGACGAGGTTGAAGGCCGTGCGGCGCCCCTCGGCGGCGAGCTGGCGCCGCACCGGCTGGACGTGCGCGAAGGCCGGATGGTACTTCTGCGCGAAGAAGAAGCCGAAGCCGGTCTCGTTGAGGATGCGCACCGTGGACGCCGGCGGGAGATCGACCCGGATGCCGAGTTCCTCGAGCACGTCGGCCGAACCGGTCTTGGAGGCGACGGCGCGGTTGCCGTGCTTGCAGACGGCGAGGTCGGCCGCGCCGGGCCAGCCCGGCCGCGACGGCGCCGCGGCCATGACGAAGGCGGTGGTCGTGGAGATGTTGAAGGTGGTCGCACCGCCGCCCGTGCCGCAGGTGTCGAGCCGGCAGGAGGCGCGGATGCCCTCGACCGGCACCATGCGTTCCCGGACGGCCTTCACCAGGCCGGTGAGTGTGGAGGTCTCC
The DNA here is from genome assembly GCA_964637705.1 of uncultured bacterium. Classification (GTDB taxonomy): domain Bacteria; phylum UBA8481; class UBA8481; order UBA8481; family UBA8481; genus CAZWVM01. The sequence goes on along the minus strand of CAZWVM010000030.1, from coordinate 10,264 downwards.
ACCTCCTCGACGGACAGGGCCGGGGTCATGAGGAGCGAGCGGATCTCCTCGGGCGTCGCCGCCCCGTCGGCCATGTGGAGCATGGCCGCCCGGGCTTCCTCTTCGGTCAGAGCGCGCTTTCGCGCGCACTCGATCAGGTCGTTGAAGTTCATGGCGGGAGTCTATCACACCGCTCGCGGCTCGCACCCGCTCAAGTTTCTCCCCGTCCCTGCCGATAAGGGATCCGGGAAGGTTCGCCTTCCCGGCGGGCAGGGACGCCCGCCATTCATTCAAGGAGGAAGCCGTGACCGACTCCGCCTGACAACCGATCCCGGATCGAATCCGCTCCTCACCCTCTCGACCCCGGTCGCTTGCGTCTTCATGCTTGACCTCATACATCCGGTCGTCGAGTCGCCGTGAAGCGGTCCACTCGATCCTGATCCGCCGGCAATCCCGTCCCGGGCCGGGGACGCGGAGTCTCCCTCCGACGTCTCCCCCGGGCGGGATTCCGGTCGAAAGTCGCGCGTCCGTCCCGGCTCGGAAGAAGATGGGTTACTCGATCACCAGCGTGCAGTCCCAGCGCATCCTTCGCCACCTCGAGGCGGCGGGGAGCGAGCGCGTGCGCACGGGCGAGAAACTCGCGAGCGCCCAGCGGATCAACCACGCCGGGGACGACGCGGCCGGGCTGGCGGTCAGCGACCGGATGAAGGAGCGAGTCAACGGGCTCGAGCAGGCCCGGCGCAACATCCAGGACGGCATCTCCATGCTCCAGGTCGCCGAGGGCGGAATCCGTTCCGTCCAGGATTACCTCCAGCGCATGAGGACCCTCTGCGTCCAGGCCGCGAGCGACACCCTGACCACCGCGGACCGCGTGAACATCCAGTATGAAATGACCCAACTGACCGATGAGATCGAGCGGCAATCCTCGACCGTCACCTTCGCCGGGCGGAAGCTGACGGGGCCCGTGCCCAACACGCCCCTCCCGGCCGACGTCGTCTTCGTGGTGGACACGAGCGGATCGATGGCCGGAGAGATCGGGAACGTGCTCGCCGGCCTGAATTCCCTGACGTCGGGCCTCGACAACGCCGGCATCCAGGCCCGCTATGCGCTCATGGACGTCAACGACGTCCGCGAGCCCGTCAACGGCACGAACAGGGACCTGAACTTCACCAATGCGGCGGGATTATCGGCCGCCCTGGCCGCGCTCCTGCCCGTGACGGGGTCGCCCGTTCGCAACTGGGACGCGATCCAGGCGACGCTCCCGGGCGGCGCGGACGCCCCCACGTGGGACACGTCCCCACCCACGCTACGGTTCATGATCCAGTTGACGGACACCACGGCCAACGAGGGAGGCACCGTCACGAACGAGGCCGCCCAGGCGGCGAACCTGCTCGCAAACAACACGACCTACTTCGGCGTCATCGATCCGTTGAATGCCGCCCAGTACGACGACCTCGCCAACCAGACCGGGGGCCAGCTCTACGACGTCGCCTCCGCCGACTATTCGCCGCTCCTCAATTCCATCCGCAACACCATCATCGCGACCGCCGTCGGCTATCACATGGAGGATCCGCGGGTGATCCACGTCGGGGCGAACGAGGACGAGACGATCACGCTCGCGGTTCCGGCCGACGCGAGGACGACCACGCTCGGCGTGGACGGCATCGACGTGACGACGCGGGCCGGCGCCACGTCCGGCATCACCGCGATCGACACCGCGTTGGATCGGGTCTCCGGCTATCTCGCCGACATCGGCGCGCAGCAGAACCGGCTCGAGTCGGCGATGCAGGAGGTCTCGACGTCGCTCCGGAACACGGCCGACGCCCGCTCGAAGATCCGCGACACCGACTTCTCCCAGGCGACGATGGACTACGCCCGGCAGCAGATGATCGAGATGGGAGGGCAGTCCGCCCTCGCCCAGTCCCACGCCCAGACGGCGGTGGTCCTGCAGCTGCTGCGGGGGTAGACGTTAGGCCGGGTGTCAGGCTCCCACATTCCCACTATCTGGTTCTGAGTCGAGGATTTACGGCATCACCCCAATTTTCAGAGGAACGCGTAAGTAATTTTCATATGTGGGAATGTGGGAGCCTGACACCGTTTCTACCGCTTCAAGTCCAGGATCGTCCCCAGGTTCTCGTCCTCGGTGCGGACGACCGTCGCGTTGAATTGCGTGAAGCGCTCGTCGCGGATGAGGTTCACCATCTCCGTCGCCACGTCCGTGTTCGACATCGTCAAGGCGCCCTGCAGCACGTCGGCGCCCCCGGCACGGTAGCCCGCGCCCGAGGCCGCCGTCGGGGCGAGGAGATTGCCGCCGATGTTCTCGAGTCCCGCCGGGTTCGGAAACCTCACCGGCTCGATCGTCCCGAGGTTCGTCGTCGTGCCGTCGGCGCGCGAAGCCGTCACGGTTCCATCGCGACCCACGCTCACGCCGGTCGCGTCCGCCGGAACGGTGATCGCGGGATCGAGAAGATCCCCGTTCGATGTCACGATCCTTCCCTGCCCGTCGACCGAAAAGGCCCCGTCGCGCGTGAAGGAAAGGCGCCCGTTCGACTGGCGGACTGCGAAGAAGGCGTCCCCCGTCAAGGCGAGATCCATCGAGCGTCCGGTCAGCGCAACCGGCCCGGGTGACGTAGATTCGGAAATGCTTCCAACCTCCACGCCCCTCCCCCCGGGACCGGTCATGAAACGCACTGAGTCGGACCGGAACCCGGAGGTATTGACGTTCGCGAGATTATTCGCCGTGACGTCGAGCGACGTCTGTGCGACCGACAAGGCGCCGGACGCGATGCGCAAACCATCCATGGTTTCGGACTCCTCTTGCACTAACTCTAGTCTCTTTTCGACTGTAAAGTCAAGAGATCCGGGCTGAAATGTACGCAACTTCGCGCCCCTTTGCACAACTTTGGAAATCGCTGAAATCGCGCGCCCCTTCCCTCGTCCCGTCCTTCCCTTTCCCACCCCGCGCGGCCATAATGCCTCGCGATGCCGAGTCCCTCACGACCGACGCGAGTCTGGATCACCGCCCCGGCTGCCGGCGGCCGCTCCGGGTTCGCGGCTCACCTCGTCCGCGCCTTCTCGTCGGCCGGGTGCGCCGCCCGCGACATGTCGCTCTCGGTCCTCGCCCAGGATCTTCCCGCCAGTCTCGCGGCCTCCGAACGCGGGAAGGAAATCCTCACGACCTTCTGGAAAACGCTCCGCGCCGAGCCGCCCGAACTCCTCCTCGATCTCTCCCCCCTTCCGACGGAACTCGTCGACGCCGTACGGAACGCCGGCATCCGCACCGCCTACTGGCTCCTCGAGAACGCCCTCGATCCGGCCTACGACTACTGGAAGGATTCGGCGCCGCACTATGACCTCTTCTTCTCCTTCCAGGGCCCGCCCTTCGAATCACCCGGCTGCCGCTATCTCCCGTGGGGCGCCACCGCCTTCCTCGACCCCGCCGACCGCGATCCGTCCCACGTCGTCCTGCACGGCGCCGCGTCGCCGGCCCGCGCCGCCTTCCTAGCCGACTTCTGCCGGGCGCTCCCCGCTTCGCTTCCTCCCGTCAAGGTGATCGGTCCCGGCTGGCTTCGTGCCGCGCAGAACGCCGACTTCTCCGGCCGGATCGAGATCGAGAACCGATGGACGCCGCCCGAGGAGACCGCCGCTCTGCTCGGCGGCCAGGTCGCGCTCGTGCCGCTCAGCCACCGGATCAACGCGATCGCGCCGCGCGTCTGGGACTCGATCGCCGCCGGCGCCTGCGTCATCGCGGAGTCGGTGCCGCTCCTCGGAAGCCACCTCGAGCCGGGCCGCGAGATCTTCGCGGTCGGATCCGGAGCGGAGGCCGCGCGGATCGCGGCCGAACTGATCGCGGATCCCTCCCGCGCCCGCGCGGTCATCGCCGCCGGACGGGAACGGGTCCGCCGGGAACACACGCTCGCCGCGCGCTGCCGCGTCCTCCTCGACGCCGCCGGCCTCGGCGCATCGCGCCCGTGACGCTCGCCGAATCGCTCGGGCTTCTCGCCGCCGAGATCGTGCCGGCCCGCTCGGGCGCCCCCGCCCTTCGCTACGAGGGGCGCGGCCTCACGAGCCTCTACGACCCGGTCACCGAGGCGCAACGCGCGGCGGCGGCCTGCCGGTCCGAGCGACCCCTGCTCGTCGGTCTCGGGCTCGGCTACCTCGCCGAGGCCTTCCGCGACCGCGCCGGGGGGATCGTCGTCTTCGACGGAGAGGAATCCCGGCTCGCCGGGGCGCGCCGCCCCGCGCTCGAGACCCATATCGCGCCCGAGAAAGTGATCCGCGCCGAGACCCTCGAAGCCGTCGCCGCCGCGTTGAAACGGGCGGCACGCGAGCGCCTCGAGATCCTCTTCGACCCCTCGCTCGCCGCGAACCCGCCGCTCCTCGCCGCCCTGCGCGGCTACGCGGCCGAGCGCGCGATCGCCGGCGGGGACGACGCCGAGACGCTGCCCGACGCGGGGCTCTCGGTTTCCGCGCCGTCATCGATCGATCCGGACCTCGTCGAGAAGGCTCTCGCCCGCCAGGGCCGGCACACCTTCGACGACGACCCCCCGATCCGCCAGGCCTGGGTCACGCCCCCGGCCGACGCCCGCCGCATCCTCGTCATCCAACTCTCCTCGATCGGCGACGTTCTCTATGCCACGCCGGCCGCGGCCGCTCTCCGCGAACGGTACCCGCGCGCCGAGATCACCTGGCTCGTCGAGAAGGAAGCCGCGGAGGTCCTCAGGCGAGGACCGGCCCATCGTCTGCTCGTCGCCCGCCGCTCCGAATGGATCGAGGGCGGGGCGGTGGCGCGCGCCGCGATCGCGCAGCTCGCCGACCGCCTCCGCGCCGGGCGCCACGACCTCGTCGTGAACCTCCACGCGACCGCGCGCGCGGCCTGCTACGCGACGGCCGCCGCGCACGGCGAGGCGCCGGTCCTGGGGCTCTCCTACGATGCCGGCGGCGCGCCGGTTCTCGGCGGCAACCTCTTCCACTTCCTCTGGTGCACGTCGCTCGCCGCCTCGCTCTCGCACCGCCGGCCCGAACGGCTCCTGCCGCCGCCGGGCGAGTTCGGACCTCCCCTCGGCAACATCGCCGACCTCGCGCGACGCGCCGGGCTCGGCCGCTGCCCCTTCGGAATCCGGTTCGATCCCGAGCCGCGCGCCGAGGAGCGGGCCGCTTCTCTGCTCGCGGAGGCCGGCCTCGCCGACAGGCCCTACGCGGTCCTTCACACCGGGTCGAACGACCCGCGCCGGCGCTGGCGCCGCGACCGGTGGCCGCCGCTCGCCGAGCGGCTCGCCTCCCGGCTCGGCCTGGCGATCGTCTGGATCGGCGGGCCCGCCGACGCCGAGCGCAACGGCTGGATCGCGGAGCGCACCTCCGTGCCGACCGTGGACGCGACCGCGCGCGGCGGGCTCGCCTTCACCCGCGCGCTCGTCGCCCGCGCCGCGCTTCTCGTCGGCCCCGACACCTCGACCGTCCACATCGCGGCCGCCTGCGGCACGCCGTCGTTGACCCTCGCCGGCCGCGTCGCCTCGGGCTGGACCGGGGCCCACGCGGCGCGGAGCCTCGTCATCCACGGCCCCGCGGACCCGCCCTGGTGCCGGGCCCTCGACCCGGACACGGTGGCCGAGGCCGCCGCGTTCGTCCTCGGCCGCGGCCCGATGCCCGCGCTCCCGGTTGGCTTCGCCTCCTCCTGGACCGGCGATTCCGGGCCGAACGAGTTCCTGCGCGAGACGCACCCGCACGCGGAACGCTCCGCCGGGGAGGCCGAGCGCCTCGTTCTCTCCTTCGCCTGGCTGAATCTCCTCTCGATGATCAACGCGAGGCACGGATACCCGGACGGGCGCGTCGCGGCCGAGGAGGTCGCCGCGTGGCTCGGTCCTCTCCCCGGGGAGACCCGCGCCGCGATCGCGGGACGGCTCGACGGGCTCGAGGCCTTCGCCGCGCGCGGCCCGGCCTCGGGCGGGGAGCCGCGCGCCCGTGCCGCCGGCGACTTCTGGCTCCGCTTCTTCCAGCCGCTGGGTTTCACGGACGCCGCGGCCGGCCGCGGTCGAGCCGTGCTCGACGACGAACTCTACCTCTCGACGCGGGACTTCATCGCGTCTTTCCGGGACTGAATCGACCTAGATTCCAGGCACCCGCCGGCCTCCTCAGAAGCGCCGCGAAGACGACGAGGACGGTCATGAGTTCGAGACGGCCCAACAGCATCAGGAAGGAGCAGACGAGCTTGGCCGAGGCCGAGAGGTGGGCGTAGTTGTCCGCGGCGCCGACCGATCCGAGTCCGGGACCGACGTTGCCCAGGGAGGCCGCGGAGGCGCCGGCGGCGGAGAGAAGATCAAGTCCGGTCATCGAGAGAAAGACCGTTCCGGCGAGGAAGGAAACGATGTAGATCGCGAAGAATCCCATGACTCCGGCGCTCGTTTCCGGCGGCAGGACTCGGCGGCCGATCTTGAGGAGAAAGACGCCCCGCGGGTGAAGCAAGCGCCGCACCTCGTTGACACCGGCCTTCCAGAGACAGAGCAGGCGCTCCTGCTTGATGCCGCCGGAGGTGGAACCGGAACAACCTCCGAGGAGGAGCATGATGAGAATGAGACTGAAAGTGGCGGGCGGCCAGAGTTCGTAGTCCTCCGAGACGAAGCCCGTCGTCGAGATGAGGGAGACGGTCTGGAAAAAAGCGGCGCGCAATGCCGGCTCCACGCCCCGCCCCTCCGACACGAGAAACACGGTGATGACGAGCGTGAAGGCGGCGACGACGCCGGCGTAGAGCCGGAATTCCTCGTTCCGCAGGAACTCTCCCGGCTTCCCGGAGAGAGCGCGGTAGTGAAGCGTGAAGTTGGCGCCGGCGAGGAGGAGAAACACGGCCGTGATCCACTGGTCGAGGGGCGAGAAGGCTCCGAGCGAGGCGTTGCGCGTCGAGAATCCTCCCGTCGCGAGCGTCGCGAAGGCGTGGTTGACGGCGTCAAAGAGCAGCATGCCGGAACCGAATCGCCAGAGCAGGAGCGTCTGTGCGAGGGTCAGGAGCGCATAGACGCCCCAGAGGAGACGCGCCGTGGCGGCGATGCGAGGTCTCAGCCGCTCGACCGCGAGCCCCGGCACTTCCGCCGCGAAGAGCGTGTAACCGCCGATGCCGAGGGCCGGAAGGATCGCTATGGCCATGACGATGATGCCCATGCCGCCGAGCCAGTGAGTCGTGGAGCGCCAGAACAGGATACAGCGCGGCAAGGCCTCCACGTCCCGGAAGATCGTCGATCCCGTCGTCGTGAAGCCGCTGATCGACTCGAAGAACGCGTCCACGGGCGAGGCGGCGTATCCGGACAGGAGGTAGGGAATCGCGCCCCAGACGCCCGCGAGAAGCCACCCGCTCGTGACCATGAAATACCCGTCCCTCGCGGACGGCTCGCCGCCCGGGGGCAGGCCGCGGTCGATCAGGAACCCCGCGAAGGCGGCGAAGAAGGCCGTGAGCAGCATCCCGACGCCCTCGACGTCCTGATCGAGGACGGCGAAGACGATGGATGGAATCATCGAAAGCCCGACGAAGATCGAGATCAGGGCCAGGAAGCGGATCGTGACGAACGAGGGAGCCCGCCCATCGGCGCGTCGCGGGCTCATCACGTCCGTCAGGGCCGCGAAGCCGTCCGAGCGAGCCCGAAGAGCCTCTCGAGCTGATCGGCGCTCCGCGAGGGACTGATGACGACGGCGGTATCGCCGGGCGACAGGCGTGAGTCGCCGTGGGGGATCTCGACGGTGCCGTCCACGCCGACCCGGGCGCAGACGAGCACGCCCTCCGGCATCTTCGCGCTCAGTTCCTTCAGGGCTCCCCCGGCCATCTCGGCTCCCTCCCCGACCACAAGTTCGTAGATCTCGGCGGCGCCGGAGAGAAGCGTCGTGATGTTCCGGAAGGAGCCGCGGCGAAGGAACCTGAGGATCGCGTCGGCGGTGGCGGAACCGGTCGAGACCGTCGCGCTGATCTCGAGTTCATCGGCGAGCACGCGGTAGTCCTCCCTCTGGAGGAGAGCGATCGTCTTGGCGCCCCCCATCCGCCGCACCAGCGCCGCCGAGAGGAGATTCGTCTCGTCGCGCTCCGTGACCGCCACGAAGCCATCGACGGCGGCCATCTCCTCCTCCCTGAGGAGAGTCGGATCGGTGCCCTCGCCGTGAATGACGAGCGCCTTGTCCAGGAGCGCGGCGCACTCCTGGACCCGCTCCTCGTCCGGTTCCACCAGTTTCACCGGGATGCCCCGCTCCTCCATCGACCGGGCGAGCGAGAGACCGATGCGCGTGCCGCCGCAGATCGCGATCGATTCCAGCCCGGCGTCGGGATGACCGAAGAGGAAGGAAATGGCCGACATCGCGCCCTTGCGACCGATCACGTAGACGATATCGTCCTCGCGAAGGCAGGTGCTGCCGTGCGGCACGATGAGTTCCTCGCCCCTGAGGATCGCGGCAATGATGTAGGAACGACGCGCCGCGTGGCGCCCGAGTTCGATCACGCTCCGGCCCGCCATCGCGTCCCCTCCCGCCAGGCGGAAAGCCATCATCTCGATGAGCCCGCCCGCGAAGTCCGCCATGTCGACGGCCCACGTGTGCTCCAGCAGTCGGGCGATCTCCCTCACCGCCGCCTCCTCCGGGTTGATCACGTAGTCGATGCCGAGCATCGGGGCGCGGGCGGCGCCGGGCATGAGGTAGTCCGGGTTGTGCAGGCGCGCCACGGTGCGCGCGACCCCGAGAGCCTTGGCCTGGGCGCAGGCGATGAGATTCGACTCGTCGAGATTGGCCGCGGCGACGAGGAGATCGGCCCGGCCCACCCCCGCCTTCTCCAAAACCGCCGGCGAAGCGCCGTTGCCCTCGATCGCCATGACGTCGAGGGAGCTTTCGATGAGCGACAATCGCGAGGCATCCATGTCGATCACCTTCACGTCATGCTTCTCGGCGCTGAGCATCCGGGCCACGTGCAGCCCCACCATGCCTCCGCCGACCACGATCGCGTTCACGACGCCTTCCGCTCGATCTTGCCCATGACGTAGTCCCACGCGAAACGGTACCACTCCGCCGTGCCGCGCTTCTCCATCACGGCGTCGGCCGCCTTGAGCCCCAGTTCCATCGAGTCATGGATGTCGCTGTTCAGGAAGAGGCCCTGCCGGCCGGTCGTGAAGAGGTTTTCCGCCGAAGAGAGGTTCTTCAGGGTGTCGACCACGGCGCGGTCGAAATCGAGCGTGTAGACCGGGTAGGCGTCGTCGAGGCGGGAGACGTGGAAGGCCGAGGCCACCCGGTCGCGGAAGAAATCGATCCGGCCCATGTCCTCCTTCACGACCTTCACCAGGACCTCGTCGGGGGCGTCCCAGAGCGCGTCGCCCGGCGTGGCCGCCAGCTCGAAGCAGAGAACGGTCCGCCCTTGCGGGATCATCTCCCCGCCCATGTTCTTCTGCTCCGTCACCCGGTTGCACCGGAAGATCGGGTCGAGGAGATAGACCCAGTCGTACGGCATCACGCGGTCGACCTCGAAGACGACGTTGACGAGGACGAGACCGCGGTAGCGGAGCGACGCGGCCTCGTCGAGCCGGAATCCCCGGGAGCCCGGCGTGGCGAGGGCCGAGGCGACATGCGTCAGCGGAATGGTGTTCACCAGGGCGTCGCACGGAAAGCGCTCGGTGCGCCCGCCGGGCGTCTTCACCGTCACCGCGACGCACCGGTTCCCGTCCGTCTCGATGCCCTCGATCCCGGCGCCCAGCGCGAGCCGCCCCGAGGCGCGCTCGATCTCCCGCGCCATGTTCTCGAAGACCTCGCCGATGCCCTTTTCCGGGTAGACGTAGTCCTCCCAGTACTGCTTCTGCTCCTGGCCCCGCCGTCCCACGAATTTCGCGAGGATGTCCCTCAGCCGCAGGTCCTTGAGCTTCTGCTGGGCGAGTTTCGCGGAGAGCAGCGACGGCCGCATGCCCCAGACCTTCTCCGTGTACTGGCCGCACGAGAACTCGTAGAGCGGGCGGCCGAATCGCCCGACGCCCCACGTCTCGAAGTTCGTGTCCGCGGGCGGCGCGACCGCGCGGCGGAGGCGCGCGACGAGAAAGGCGCTACCCATGTAGAGGACGTGGCCCGGCGTCAGGTGCGTCAGCACCTCCATGATCTCCAAGGGGTAACGGAAGAGCCCTCCGCGGACGAGGATGCGCTCGTTGCGCTTCTTCGTGGGGCAGGGGCCGGAGGCGTGGTCGAGGAAGAAACGGTTCACCTCCGGGTTCTTGAGGTGAAAGACGTGCGGGCCGAAGTCCATGCGCGCGGAGCCGTCGCCGACGGGCCGCGAGGCCGAGGC
>CAZWVM010000029.1:0-24815 GCA_964637705.1 uncultured bacterium | reverse complement strand
GGCCACAGGGGTCCGGCAAGGAGAGGATGGACGGGTTATGGTTGAGCGTTCGAGCTCGGATATGGATTTCCAGGCGGCATTCCTGGAACAGGAAGAGGCGCTGTCAGCGATCGAGGTCGGGGATGTCGTCACCGGAGAGGTGATCGGCGTGACCGACGAGGACGTGATCGTCGATGTGGGGCTGAAGTGCGAGGGACGGATCAAGAAGTTCGAGTTCACCTCGCTCGGCGAGACGGTCAAGATCGGTGACAAGGTCGAGGTGAAGATCCTCGCGAAGGAGACCGACGACGGCACGTCGCGGCTTTCCCGCGCCAAGGCCGCCCAGGACGAACGTTGGACCCGCGTGCTCAAGGCCTTCAAGGACAAGACGCTCGTGACGGGCAAGGTGGTCGGAGAGATCAAGGGCGGCTTCAAGGTCGAGATCGGCCTGCCGTTCACCGCCTTCCTGCCTCGTTCCCAGGCGACGCTGAAGCGCCGGGCGGCCATCGAGGACGTCCTGGACAAGGATTTCGAGTTCGAGATCAAGGAACTCGACCGCCGCCGCAAGAACATCGTCCTCTCGCGCAAGACGCTCCTGGAGGCGGAGCAGTCGAAGCTCCGGGAGGAGACCCTGAAGGGGATCACGCCGGGCGTCATCGTCGACGGCGTCGTCAAGAACATCACCAACTTCGGCGTCTTCGTCGACATCGGCGGCATCGACGGCCTGGTGACCCTCGGAGACCTCTCCTGGGGCGGTTTCGTCAAGGACGCCAACACCATCGTCGCGAAGGGCGACGAGGTGAAGGTGAAGGTGCTGGAATTCGATCCGGCGCAGACGCCCCCGAAGATCCGCCTCGGGCTGAAGCAGGCGCAGGGAGACCCGTGGGACGATGTCGTCCGGAAATTCAAGCCCGGCTCGACCCTGGAGGGCACGGTCAAGACCTTCACGAACTTCGGAGCCTTCGTCGAGGTCGCCCCGGGCGTTGACGGCCTCGTTCACATCTCCGAGCTCTCCTGGACCGACCACGTGAAGCACCCGTCGCACGTCCTGACCGAGGGCCAGAAGGTCCTGGTCAAGATCGTCTCGATCGACACCGAGAAGCGCAAGGTGTCGCTCTCGATCAAGCAGGCGACGCCCGACCCCTGGTCGCAGGCCTACGACGAGTATCCGCCGAACACGCGGATCAAGGGCACGGTCACGGGCGTCACGAACTTCGGCGTCTTCGTGAAGCTCCCCACCGGGATCGAGGGCATGATCCACCGCACCGATCTCACGTGGGACGAGAACGGGGTCGATCCCCAGACGATGGTGAAGGTCGGGGACGAGCTCGAGGTGATCGTCCTGAAGGTCGACGTCGAGCAGAAGAAGATGTCCCTGGGATTGAAGCAGACCTCCAGCGACCCGTGGAACGAGGTGACGCGCCTCTACCAGAAGAACAAGATCGTCGAGGTCGAGATCCTTCGCGTGGGCGCGGAAGGCGCGGTGGTGAAGCTGGACGAGAAGACCGAGGGCTTCATTCCCGCCTCCGACATCTCCTCCAACCGCAACCAGCGCCCCGAGGAGGCGGTGCAGGCCGGCCAGACCGTGAGGGCCAAGATCACGCGGCTCGAGCGCAAGGGCAACCGCATCTTCCTTTCCGTCCGCGATCTCATCCGCGAGGAGGAGGCCGCGACGCTGAAGACATACATGAGCGACCAGGAGTCGAAGAGCGGTTCCATGACGCTCGGGGACATGATTTCCGATCCCGAGATGGCCGCGCGGCTGCAGGAACTGGTCGCGAAGCAGTCCTCGAAGTCCTGACGCGGGCCCCGGCGGAGCGCGGCGCGGAGAGTTTCCGCGGCCGCGCGCGCCGGTCACGGTGACTGACGATGGCACGGAACGAATCCACGTGGAGCGATGAGCACGTCGGGCGCGTGAAGGCGCTCGAGGAGCGTCTCGGCCGCGCCGTCTGCGGCGCCGTGACGCCCTCCGGGGATCCCTGTTCCGCCCCGCCCGGCGCCGCGGGCCGTTGCGCGCGCCACGACCCGGCGCGTCGTCCCTCTTCACCTTCCGTCCTCCGGGCGTGGATCCTCACCGCCGTCTCCGTCGCGCTCGCCCTCGCTGCCGTCGGCGCCGTCCTGCATTTCCGCCGCGATCCGGCGGAGGATCTATGGCAGAAGGCCGCGCGGCTCCTGGCGGAGGGGAGAGCGGCGGAGGCGCGGCCGCTTCTGCAGGTGATCGCCGCGCGGCACGCCGATTCGCCGCGCGCCGAGGAGGCGCGGGCTCTCCTGGGGCAGGCCGCCGGGAACCTCCCGGGAGGCACGCCGGCGGAGCGGCTCTTCCGGCAGGCGCAGATCTTCTACCCGCTCGGCTCCGGTTCCCGGTCGGACCTCGAGATGGCCGCCGAGCGTTACCTCGCCGTCGCCGACAGCTGGCCGCAGGATCCGCTCGCCCGCGACGCGCTCTTCGAGGCCGGGCAGTGCTACGACCACCTCGGCCGCGCCGACGACGCGGTCAAGGCCTGGAGACGGTTTCTCGATCGCTATCCCGTCGACGGGCGCACGCCGGAAGTGCTCTACGCGCTCGGATACCTTTGTTATAATTCGTCCGGCCGGCCCGACGAGGGCCGAGCCTATTACGAGGAATTGATCCGGCGGTTTCCGAACACCAGCTCGGCCGAGGCCGCGCGCGTCGCGCTCGGTCGCGCCGGAGGTGAATCGGGCGCCCCCCCCCGCGAGGGGCCGCCGTCCATCCTGACGGAACCGGGCCGGCTGTAGTTCGAAGAGAGGAACCGATGAACGACGAGACGAGGCAGAGCGAAGAGACGGCCGCTGAAGCGGGCGCCGCGACCGCGGAGAACGCCGCCGCGGAGGGCGCGGACGGAGGCGAGGTGGCGACGGAGGGCGCGGAGCCGCCCGCCCCACCTTCGACCCCCGCCGAGCCGCCGACGGCGGCGGCGATCCTGGCCTCGGTCGAGGCCCTCCTCTTCGCGACCGGCGAGCCGCTTGCGGTCAACGACCTCGTGAGCCTCCTGAAGGCGCCCCGGATCGTCGTGGAGGAGGCTCTCGGCATGCTCGCCGCGCGCTACGGTTCGGGCGAGCACGGCATCACCGCGGTCGAGATCGCGGGCGGGTGGCAGCTCGGAACGAAGCCGGAGTTCGCTCCGCTCATCGAGGCGATGCTCACCGAGATCAAGCGCGTCCGCCTTTCGCCGGCGGCCCTGGAGACACTCGCCATCATCGCCTACCGGCAGCCGGTCACGCGCGCCGAGATCGAGGCGATCCGCGGCGTGAACATCGACGGCGTGATGAAGACGCTCCTCGACCGCGAGTTGATCCGGATCATGGGGAAGAAGGAGGAGGTCGGCCGTCCGCTCCTGTACGGCACGACCGAGAACTTCCTCATGCACTTCGGACTGCGCGGGATCAAGGATCTGCCGCCGCTGACCGAGTATGACGAGATCGCGCGGGCGCGCGCCGAGGGGGCGAAGGAGGAGTCCGGGCCGGACTGGTTCTCGATCACGGAGAACCAGCGCGAGGCGCTCGACGCCCTGGCGGAGGCCGCGGAGAAGGAACTGGCCGACCTCGACGCCAAGCTCAAGCAGTTGAAACCGCCCAAGGTGGACACCTCCATTTGAAGACCGGCCGAAGCGCGGGGGGAGACGGCCCGGGCCGCCGAACATCGGCGGGCGCGGGCGGCCGGAAGGGAACGGGTCCGCGCGCGGATTCCGCGATGAGGCGATTCGGCGAGAGGGAACGACCCGGGGCCGGATCGGGCCGGGCCGGTGGCGCGGCCGGACGACGCTCGAACGACGGTCGGGGACGGCGCGAGGGTCCGTCCCGCGATCACGACGGCCGGGGATGGCGCGAGGGCGAGCGCAAGAGCGGACCGGCCGCCCGGCGCGCGGCCTCGCGGCTCCAGGCGGAGCGGAAAGCCGGGCGCGGCAGGGAGACGGTGCCGCCGCCCGCCCCCGCGCCGGACTCGATGAGGATCAACGCCTATCTCGCGCGCTGTCTCAACCGCGCCCGCCGCGAGTGCGACGTGCTCGTCGAGCGGGGGTCCGTCACTCTCAACGGCCGCAAGGCGCTCTTCAACGACCGCGTGCGCCCGGGCGACACGGTCATGATGGACGGGACGCGGTTGGAGCCGGCGCCCAAGACCTACGTGGCCCTGAACAAGCCCGCGGGGCTCGTCACCGCCGTGCGCGACGCGCGCGAGCGCACCGTGATGTCGATCCTCCCGCCGCGCTACCAGTCGCTCTTTCCCGTCGGGCGTCTCGACCGCGACTCGCGCGGGCTTCTGCTTCTCACCAATGACGGCGACTGGGCCGACCGGATCCTTCACCCGCGTCACGGCGTGCCGCGCGTCTACCGCGTCGTCCTCGACCGCGCCGTCGACATCGAGGCCGTCCGCCGCGGCGTGAGGCTCCATGACGGGTATTCGAAGTTCGACGCGGTGGAGGCGGAGGGGAAGGACGGGACCGTGGTGAAGGTGATCCTGACGGAGGGACGGAAGCGGCAGATCCGGCGGACCTTCAAGGAACTCCGCTACCGGGTCCTGGACCTTGCCAGGACGCGCATCGGTCGGATAGAACTGGGAGACCTGCCGGAGGGGGCCGCGAGGCCCTTGACGCGGGAGGAGGTGGAGGGCGCATGGCGGTGAAGGGGAAGGCGGAGAAGGCGCGCGCCGAACTGGCGAAGCTGCGCAAGGCCATCGACCTCGTGGACGGCGGCATCGTCTCGATGCTCGACCGCCGCGCCGCGCTCGCGCGCCGCACGCTCGTCCACAAGCGAGCTCTCGCCGCGCCGACGTACCAGCCCGTGCGCGAGGCGGAGGTCCTGCGGAAGGCCCTGTCGCGCCGCCGCCTCTTTCCCGCGAACTCCCTGACCGCGGTCTACCGCGAGATCATCGGGGCTTCCCTGGCGCTGGAGCAGCGATTCTCCGTGGCGGTCTTCGGGCCCCGCGCCACCTACACGCACATCGCGGCCCTTCACCATTTCGGGCGCAACGTCGAGGTGATCTTCGAGCCGACGATCGCCGACGTCTTCCTGCGGGTGGAGAAGGGCGAGGTCGGGGTCGGCGTGGTGCCGATCGAGAACTCGACCGAGGGCGCTGTGGTCTCGACGCTCGACAGCCTCGTCGAGTCCCCGCTCACGATTGCCGCCGAGATTCTCCTGCCCGTCAGGCACCAGCTCATGGTTCACCCGGGCACCGCGGAGAGGGACGGAAAACCGGTCGTGAAGCGGATCGCCTCGCATCCCCAGCCTCTCGCGCAATGCCGGAACTTCCTCGAGGCGAGCTACCCGGGGATCCCCCTCGCCACCGCCGCCTCCACCGCCGCCGCGGCCCAGGAGGCGGTGCGAAAGAAGGGCGTGGCGGCGATCGCGTCGGAACTGGCGGCGGAGATCTACGGCCTGAGGATCATCCGTCGCAACATCGAGGATTATGCCGGCAACACGACGCGCTTCCTCCTGCTCCGGCAGGAGTCGGGACCGGCGCCGCGGCCGGCCGCGAAGGTGCCCTACAAGACCTCCATCGCCTTCTCCATGAAGGACCGTCCGGGCGCGCTCTTCGCTATGCTCGAGCCCTTCAAGCGCCACCGGATCAACCTCGCCAAGATCGAGTCGCGCCCCTCGAAGGTGAAGACGTGGCGCTACGTCTTCTTCCTCGACATGGAGGGCCACGCCGGGGAGGCGAGGATCCGCCGCGCGCTCGGCGAACTCCAGGAGGAGTGCCAGTTCTGCCGCGTCCTGGGGTCGTATCCGCGCAGTCCTCTGGCGGAGTGACGGGCTCTAAGGTCCTGTCAGGGCCTTCGCGACCGCGGCTGCGATCGCGTCCGGATCCCTTTCCGAACGGATGATCACGCAGGGCATCGACGTCTGGGCGAGCAGGTCATGGGCCTCCTCGCGCGCCTCGATTCCGCCCAGCGCCCGCGCGATCGCGACCGCGAGCCCACGGCCTTTCGCGCTGCGGAAGTAGTGCGTGACGCGGTCCTCGCGGCCCGGCGCGACGACCACCGCGCAGGCGGCGCCCGCCGCCTCGATCGCCCGGATCGACTCCTCCACGTCCTGCGGCGCGACGAGCCAGGAGAGGCGATGGCCGGGGAGCGAGGGGAGCGAGCGGGGGGCTGGTCCCGGGGCCAATACGACGACGAGGGGGCGCGTGTCCGAGGGAGAGCCGGGTGACGGCGGGGAAACGACGAAGGCGGCCGCGCGGCCGGCGGCGTTCACGGCGCGGAGCGTGATCGGGGAGGAGAGCGGGGCGGGGATGAAACCGCCCGCGCGATTCCCGTCGACGGGCCACGCGGTGACCGCGCCGTCCTGCTCCGCCTCGAAACGGGCGAGCCCGATCCGGTCACGCGCCCGGGCGTCGATCCCTTCCCCCGACTCGTCGATCCAGATCCGGGGGTTTCCCCGCCGCGCGTAATCGAGGATCCCGGCCGCGATCGCCTCGGCCTCGAGCCGCAGGAGACGGAGCGTTTCGAGCCGGAGCGAGAGTTCCTTGTCCGAGAGGTAGGTGCATTCGACCAGCACGGCCTCGCCCGGGGCGTTCCGCAGCACGGCAAAGTTCCCGAGCCTGAGGCTGGTGTCATGGCCGGGGTAGAGGAGAGCGAAGCGATCGAGGATTGCGGCGGCCAATTCCCGGGACGGTCCCTGTGTGAAGAGCTTGTAGTAGGTCTCGACGCGGTTCCGCTTCGGTCCGACGGAGGCGTTGTGGTGGATGGAGAGGAAGAAGTCCGCGTCGCGGTCCGCTCCGACCCGCGCGCGGTTACGCAATTCCTCGGCGAGCGGAAGGAAGGTGTCGGCGGAGGGCACATCGGCCGTTCTCGTGTAGGCGACCTCGGCGCCGCAGGCCTCGAGAATCCCGCCGAGCAGGAGCGTGACGGCGAGATTCAACTCGGCCTCGGCGGAGGAGCCGGGGATCTTCGCCGCCGCCCCGCGCTCGGGACCGCCGTGCCCGGGGTCGAGGACGAAGGACCAGCCGGCGAGACGATCGTTCCTGAGGGGTAGGTCGAGCCGCGGACGGGCGTGGGGCTCCCGCACCTCGACGGGCGCGCAGGCCGCGCCGGCGACCAGGGCGACGGCAAGGAACGCGAAAAACCGGGTGATCATGCCTGGAGACGCGCGCGGTCTAGAGGCGTGGCGCGAGCATCCTTCGGATCTCGGACGCCGTGGCCGCACGGTCCTCATTCTCATCCTTCACGAGGAGCGTCGCCCGTTTCCACTCCGACTCCGGAAGGGAGCTCGGGCGCAGGACGATCAGGGGAGAGCCGGGGCTGCCGGGACCGTAGCGCACGATGCCGCGTCCCAGGAAGCGCTCGAGAGGGACGTAGCGCACGACGCGCCGCGAGATGAGACGGACCAGCGTGTCGGACGCGGGGATGCCGTAGGCGGCGAGGCGGGACTCGACGAAAACCGCGAGCGGGCGGGCCGCTGTCTCGCCCTCGCCCGAGATGGCGGCGGGCGCGAGCGTCGTCAGGGCTTCCTCGCCCAGGATCCACTGCCCGTAGCGCGTGACGGCCTCGACCTTGTTGATGCCGCACGGGACGCAGGCCTCGAAGGCGGCGCGCTCCGAACCGCCGCGCGGCCCCGTCGTGATCACGGAGCCCGTCTCCCCGGCGCCGGTCAGCGTGAGCGAGGCCGCGCGGGCGGGAAGGGGCTTCGCGAGCGCGCACCCGAGGCCGAAGAGGAGGACGAGGCAGCGAGGTTTCATGGGAGAATCATAGCATCCGGCCGGTGCCCGCGCAAAGGTGTTGCCTGAGGGCCGCCGGTGTAGGATCATCGATCCGTGAGCCAACCCCTGTCCGTCCGCCCCGCGGAACCCGGCGCGGGCTACGTCGTTCTCGTGCCCGTCCACGACGATTGGGACGCGCTGGAGAGGCTGCTCCCGGCCCTCGACGAAAGCCTCGGCGCGGCGGGCCTCGAGGCCGCCGTAATCCTCGTCGACGACGCCTCGTCGGAACCGCCTCCTCCCGCTCTCCTCGCGGCTCGGCGCCGCTCCCTGACGCGCCTCCAACTCCTCCCGCTCCGGCGCAATCTCGGGCACCAGCGTGCGATCGCGGTCGGCCTCTCCTGGATCGCTTCGCGCCGCCCCTGCCGCGCGGTCGTCGTGATGGATGGTGACGGCGAGGACAGGCCCGAGGACGTTGTGCGGCTGGTGCGGCGCCACGAGGAGTCCGGCGGACGCGTGATCTTCGCGGAGAGGACCCGGCGTTCCGAATCGCTCCTCTTCCGCGTCTTCTACCGCCTCTATTGCCTGGGCCACCGGGTGCTCGCGGGCCACCGTGTCCGCGTGGGGAATTTCAGCCTCGTGCCGTTCTCCTGCCTCGAGCGGCTCACCGCGATGTCGGAGCTCTGGAACCACTACGCGGCGGCGGTCTTCCGGTCGAAATTGCCGCGCGAGACGATCCCGACCGAGCGGGGGCGCAGGCTCGCCGGGGCGTCCCGCATGAACTTCGTGTCGCTCGTCGTCCACGGTCTCTCCGCGCTTTCGGTCTTCTCGGACGTGATCGGCGTGCGGCTGCTCATGGCTTCGCTCGCGGCCATCTCCTGTTTTCTCGCGGGCATCGCGGCCGTCGCCGGAATCCGATTCGCGACCGATCTCGCGATCCCCGGCTGGGCGACGACGGCGGCGGGATTCATGGCCGTGCTGCTCTTCAACGCGACGATCCTCGCGCTCGCCTTCTGCTTCTTCATCCTGGCGGGCCGCCAGTCCTCGACCTTCCTGCCGAGCCGCGACGCGCTCGTCTTCGTCAAGGAGGACGCGACGAGAACGTCGTGACGCGCGCCTCCTACCCGGGAACGGAACTGGAACTCTTCATGAGCGCGGTGAATTGGAAGCGGTATTGCGCGCGGTGCCTGGCGCCCTCCATCCGCGGTGACGTCCTGGAGGTCGGGGCGGGGCTGGGCGCCAACGCCCTCTGGCTCGCCCGGGCGGCGTCGTTCGACTCGTGGCTCTGCATCGAACCGGACGCGACGCTCTTTCGCTGTCTCGAACATAACCTGCGCGAATGCCCGGCGACCCGGGACTGCCGCGCGCGGGAAGGCACGATCGAGGATCTGCCTTCGGAAGAGTCGTTCGATTCCATCGTCTACATCGACGTGCTGGAGCATATCGCGGACGACGACGGGGAACTCCGGCGCGCGGCCGCGCGGCTTCGTCCCGGCGGCACCGTCGCGTCGATCTCCCCGGCCGGCCCCTCTCTCTATTCGCCCTGGGACCGCGCGCTCGGTCATCATCGCCGGTATGACCCGTCGAGAATCGAGGCGATCACCCCGCCGGGGTGTCGCGTCGTGCGGGCGCGATACATCGATGCCGCCGGGTTCTTCGCTTCCTTCGCGAACCGTTTGCTGCTGCGACAGTCCGGGATCTCGAAGAAACAAGTGGAGTTCTGGGACCGGTTTCTGGTGCCCGTGTCGCAACGGATGGATCCCGTCACGGGGAGGTTCTTCGGGAAGTCGATCGTGGCCGTGTGGGGGAAGGAATCGGGAGGGGAGGGGCCGGGTTCGGCTCCGTCGAGAGCGAGGTGAAACGATGACGATACGAATCGAGTCGGACAGCATGGGGACGATCGAGGTGCCCGCGGACCGCTACTGGGGGGCGCAGACCGCGCGCTCGCTGATCCACTTCCGGATCGGCACGGAGCGGATGCCGCGCGAGCTCATCCGATCCTTCGGGATCCTCAAGAAGGCCGCCTCGCTCGCGAACCGCGAGCTGGGTCTCCTGCCCCCGGAGAAGGCCGATCTCATCGTGGCCGCCGCCGACGAGGTGATCGCCGGGGTCCTCGACGACCATTTCCCGCTCTCCGTCTGGCAGACCGGCAGCGGCACCCAGACGAACATGAACGTGAACGAGGTCATCTCGAACCGCGCGATCGAGATCTCGGGCGGCGTGATGGGTTCGAAGAAACCGATCCATCCGAACGACGACGTGAACCGAGCGCAGTCCTCCAACGACACCTTCCCGACCGCGATGCACATCGCGGCGGTCGTGGCGATCGAGGAGACGCTCCTGCCCGCCGTCGATCGGCTGAAGGAGGCCCTGGCGGAGAAGGCGCGCGCTTTTGACGGCATCATCAAGATCGGGCGAACGCACCTGATGGACGCGGTGCCCCTGACGCTGGGGCAGGAATTTTCGGGCTACGTGGCGCAGCTCGAGAATGGGGCCGGCCGGGTGCGGTCGGCGCTCCCGGGGTTGAGGGAACTGGCGCTCGGAGGAACCGCCGTGGGCACGGGCCTCAACACGCACCCGGACTTCGCCCGCGCGTCCGCGGAGAGGATCGCCTCGCTCTCCGGCCACGCCTTCGTCTCCGCGCCGAACAAGTTCGAAGCCCTCGCCGCCCACGACGCGCTGGTCGCGGCCTCCGGCGCCCTCAAGACGCTGGCCTGCGCGCTCATGAAGATCGCCAACGACGTCCGCTGGCTCGGTTCCGGGCCCCGTTGCGGCCTCAACGAGCTCGTCCTGCCCGCCAACGAGCCCGGCAGCTCCATCATGCCGGGCAAGGTGAACCCGACGCAGAGCGAGGCGATGACGATGGTCTGCGTCCAGGTGATGGGCAACGACGCGGCCGTCGGGTTCGCCGGCGCGAGCGGCAACTTCGAGCTGAACGTCTACAAGCCCGTGATCATCCACAACGTCCTGCAGTCCGTGAGGCTCCTCGCCGACGCGTGCGGGAGCTTCCGCGAGCACTGCGTCGAGGGGATCGAGCCGAACCGCGAGGCGATTCGTCGCCACCTGGAGAACTCGCTCATGCTCGTCACGGCCCTGAACCCTCACATCGGCTACGATAACGCCGCAAAGGTGGCGAAGAAGGCCCACGCGGAGGGGATCACGCTCAAGGAGTCGGCGGTCGCGTTGGGACTCATGACGGCGGAAGCCTTCGAGGCCGCCGTCAAGCCCGGAGAGATGATCCGGCCCGGCATGGAATCCTGAGCCGGGACGGAGTTCAGAGGAACTTGAGGATCACGTACCCGGCGGTCAGGAGCACGAAGAGCGGCGCCAGCGCGCTCTGGATGTTCTCGACGCGGCGGGCGGAAGCGCGCATCTGGGGCGAGAGTCTCATGGAATCACTATCGGCCGGATGAAAAAATGACTTAACTTGCCGCAGTTTCTGCCCTAGGATTCGTCGGACGTGCAAAGGGATGCGGCTTCGGCCGGCTTTGCGCAATTGAGGAGGCCTAACTCCATGGCAGAAGAGAAGAAGTCGTCCAAGATCGGCGATGTCGTCAAGGACACGGCGCTGGTTCTCTCGGGGGCTGTCGTCGGCGTGATCGGTGCGCTCCTGTATGCCCCCCAGTCGGGCGAGAAGACGCGCCGCCAGATCGCCCGCAAGTACGAGGATGTCAAGGACCAGGCCGTCGAGACGGCCGGCGATGTGAAGGACAAGGCCCAGGATTTCGGCCGCAACGTGAAGAAGCAGTGCGAGGCGGGCGTCGACTACGTGGCCGAGAAGAAGGACGCGCTCGTCGACACCATCGGCGACAAGATCGGCGGCCTCAAGAAGAAGCTCACCGGCAAGTAATCCGGTTTTTCGCTCATGAAACGGCGCACGGCCGCGGCCTTCGGGTGGGCGGCGTGCGCCGTTTTTCTTATCCTCGCTCCCGCCGTTGCCGACATCGAGGTCCGGAGGCTGATGAGACAACCGGGCGAGATCGAGGTCGTGCTGCCCCCCGACCGATCCCTGCGCCGTCTCAAGGTCGAGTTCCCGCCACCGGCCGCCGCGCGCGTCTCCGCCCAGGTCTTCTGGACGCCGGCCGATCGCGAGCTCGCCGTGCGTCTTGTCGCCGAGTCCGGCGACGACCGGGGCTCGGCGCGCATGTCGGGCGGGAGCCCGGTCGCGCTGGGAACGGTCGCGGACTCGAGCGGCCGCGCCTGGCTCGTCGTCGAGGATCCCCGGCCCGGCTCCGACACGCTTCTTCTCTCGGTGATCCTGGACTGGCGCGCACCGTCGGTGACACCGTCGGCGCCGCGCGCCGAGGTCTCATCGTCACCGGCGGCCCGGCCCGCGCCGGCTCCTTCCGCCTCGGCCCCCCCACGGCCGGTCGAAACGCGCCGCGAAGAGGCGGCCCCGCCGTCCGTTGACCCGTCCCGCTCCGGCGCGATCGACCGGATCACGGAGATCTCATGGACGCCCGGCGGCACGATCTCGCGCCGCCGCATCGTGGAGGAGGGACTGCGGATCCGCTTCTCCGAGCCGATCGACGAGAAGCGACTGGAGGCGGCCGTGAGGGTCGAGATCGGCCTGCCCGGCTCCCAACCGGGGCTCCTGCGCTACGAGGAGGTCGAGATCACCATCACGCGGGCGGGGGAGTGGACCGTCCTGCGATTCCCGGGCGGGCTGGTGCTCCCGCGCACGACGCCGATACGGGTCTCGATTCTCGGCGACGGCATCCTGACGTCGTCGGGGCTGCCGCTCGACGCCGACGGCTCCGGCCGCGAACTGCCCTCCGGCGACGGCCGCCCCGGCGGTCTCTTTCTCTCGGCCTTCCGGATCAAGGACTGAATGATCACCTGTTTCTGATTCGCGACCGTCGATTTGCGTTTTTTCGATTCACGCGATTCACGATTTGCGATTCCGGACAGTCGACTCCCGCTACTTCCCGAGGAGCGCGTCGCCGTTCTGCTGGACGAGGAGCCACGCGCCGTCCTCGCGCGTGAACTTCAGCTCGGTCACGCCGTCCGCCGAGTCGTAGACGCCGGTCTCCCGATGGCTGCGTCCGCGCCGCCATTCCACGATGAGAGTCCCCTCGGTTCCCTCGACGTGGCATCTCGTGACGAGGGTGTGGAACCCGTAGCCGAGAAAGGAGGCCAGGCCGTCGTCGAGCTCGACCTTGAGGGAGAGCTTGGAGGGAACGAACCGTTCGGAGACGTGCTCCATGCAGGCGAAGACGTCCTCGCGCTCCAGCGCCCGGGTCATCGTTTCGAGTGTTTCGACGAGTTCGCTCTCCAGGGCGTTCGCGGGTCGCGCCGGGCCCGTGCGCGCCGGCTCCGCCTCGGGCACGGCGCAGGCGGCCGGCACGAGCGCGAGGAGGGCGGCGCAGAGGAGCGCGCGCGCCGTCACAGGGGAACCCAGCCGCCGCCGCCCCTCAGGGACCGCGTCAGCGCGTTCAGGGACCTGACGACGGAGACGCCCGAGGCTCCGTCGGAGAGGGGGCGCTTGCGCTCCCTGACGCATTCGAGGAAGTGGGAGACTTCCTGCCGGAGAGGTTCGGCGGAGGGGAGATGCGGCAGGAGGACGTCGCCGGTCCGGATGGAGAGAAACTGGCCGTAGGAGGTGAAGGGCTGGCGCTGGGTTTCGACGGCGCGGTTGTAGATCCTGAGCTTCTCCGAGGCCGTGTCGTCGACGACGGCCATCTTCTCCGTTCCGATGACCGAGAGTTCGCGCACCTTCTGCGGATCGAGCCAGGAGACGTGGCCGTGGAAGATGACGTTCGACGGGTATCGCAGGGTGTAGAAGACGACGTCCTCGATGCCGGGCTGGAGGCAGGAGAGACCGACGGCCTGGGCCTCGACGGGCGAGGCGCCGACCACCCAGTCGCTGACCGCGATGTCGTGCGGGGCGAGAGACCAGAGCGCGTTCTCGTGGGATCGGACGATCCCGAGGTTGACCCGGCGCGCGTAGAGGTACCTCAGGTCCCCGAATTCCCCGGCGCGCAGCCGCTTCACGGCCTCGACGTAGGCGGGGTGATACAGCAGGAGGTGGCCGATCATCAGGATCCGGCCCTTGCGCTCGGCGGTCTCCGCGAGGCGCTCCGCCTCCTCGGTCGAGAGCGTGACGGGCTTCTCGACGAAGACGTCGCGCCCGCTCTCCAGGGCCTTCATCCCGAGGGCAAAGTGGGTTTCAGCGGGCGTGGCGACGACGACCGCGTCGCAGTCGCGCGCGAGGAGGTCGTCGAAGGAGGAAAGGGTTTCGGCGGAGGGACAGATTTTCGCCGCCTTCTCCAGTTTCGCAGCCGCGGAGTCGACGATCTGCGTCACGCGGCACCCGGTCGCCTCGTTGAAGGCGCGCAGAAGGTTCGGTCCCCAGTAGCCCAGGCCGGTGACGGCGATGCGGATGGTCATGGGTTTACGATAGGAGCGGCCGGGGAGAGAGTCAAATGATGTCGCATCGCGCCGCCCTGAAACCCCGGAATCGGTGTTCATTCACCACCCGCCCGCCGAAGCGTCCGCTCCGGCGGGCTCGAGGCACGGAGAACACCGAGACGATCAGGGATCGAATCAACGCAATCTGTGATCCAGAGATCATGGAAATCGTATTGAGTTCAAAGTCAAGCCGGATCGGGTTCTGGGTCATGTCAAATCCTCGTTGACTGCGGGAGTCGGCTTTCGGCTTCGGTGGGTGAAAGTGGAAAACTTCATTTTCCCCGCCTCGAGAGGGGGTAGCAGGACTTTCTCCGTGGCTCCGTGACTCGGTGGCGATTCAACCTTCGGGGATCAAGGGCCGACCTGACCCTTGTTTCCGGGGCGCGATGGTAGTATAAAGATCAGACGAGCCGCGGCCGTCCCGTTGACGGGCGGTCCGATGCTCGGGTCCGCGCCTGTAGCTCAGAGGATAGAGCGCTTGCCTCCGGAGCAAGAGGCCGCAGGTTCGAATCCTGCCGGGCGCGCCCGATATCGGGGATCGGATCCGCCGGCGGCCTGGTCGCGCCGGGGCGAACGAAACCGGAAAGCAGCGATTCTTGAGATCTTGTCACCTTTCAGCGGCGTTCTGGGCCGCGTTTCTTCTCGCCGCATCGACGCCCCTTCAAGCCGACCCTTGGAGGCCCGGCGCCTTCCTGGTCGAGGAACTCGGCGCGCGCCATCTCGCTCTCGGTGGCGCCACCTCGGCGCTCCTCGACGACGTCAGCGCCCTCTACGCGAACCCGGCAGGCCTAACGGGAGTCGACCAGTACCAGGGCATCCTCGGCGTCGGCAACACCCACAGCCGGGACCTGGTCGCCTCGTTCGCACTCGCCGCGCCCTTCCAGAGGCGATCCACCTTCGCCCTGGGTGTTTCCGGCTTCAAGGCCTCGCCCGGGGAGGCCGCGGTCCGCCTCGGCCATGACGGTCACTACCACCCTGCGGCCGCATCGCTCTCCGAGGTGCAGGGCATCGTCGACCTGGGCGTGGGGCGCTCGATCGGACGAGGTTTGTCGCTGGGCGCCGCCGCCCGATACGCGCGCACGGACGGCACCGCGGGAGAGCGGGACTACGAGGGGCTCTACGGTAACGTGGGCCTGCGCTACAATTCCGCCTTCAAGGGCATCGTCGCGGGGCTGGTGGTGCGCAACATCGGCGGCCGGCTCGACGGCGCACCGGAACCGGACGTTCCCGTCACCGTGGCGGCCGGCTTCTCCTACGGCCGCCTGCATTCCACGGTGCACTATTACAATCTCTCGGTCGAGGCCGTCAGGCCGGAGGGCATGGACCTGTCCGTGAGAGCGGGCGCGGAGTACTGGTGGGCCAACTACCTCGGCCTGCGCGTCGGTTACGACGGGCTGGCCGGCAACCGCGACGGCAACCGCTACGACGGGCGATGGCGCGGGGGCCTGAGCGTGGCGTTCCGCGGCTTGATGTTCGATTTCGCGGCCGTGCCGGCGCGGACGAAATTTTCGGATACGCGCCTCGAGGGATCCCTGAGGTTCTTCTTCGGAGAGGAGCGGCGCCGGTGAGCGGGCCCGGCTTCGCGGCCCCCTGCGCGCCCGCCCGTGCCCGCATCGTGACCTTCTCCTCCGATTTCGGGACGAGGGACTCGTACGCCGCGGAGATGAAGGGCGCGTTCCTGTCGGAACTCGCGGCCCTCGCACCCGGCGACGATGAACGGTTGGTCATCATGGACGCGGGGCATGATCTCGAGCGTTACTCGGTCGGGGCGGCCTGCGAACGTGTGAGAGCCCTGAGGAGGTCGTATCCCGCCGGGGCGGTCCACGTCGTCGTGGTCGATCCCGGCGTCGGCACGAACCGCCGGGCCCTGGCGGTGCGCTGCGCGGGCCAGTGGTTTCTCGGCCCGGACAACGGGGTCTTCACGCCGGTTCTCGACGAGGCGGATCTTGTGGTCGAAATCGATCCGTCGATCCGGAGGCCCGGATCCTCGCGTGTCTTCGATGGCCGCGATCTCTTCGCGCCCGCCGCCGCTCGACTCGTCGCGGCGGGCCGCGAGGGAACGATCGAGGGGCGAACGGTCGGAGACCCGGTCCGCATCGACTCCGCGCCGCCGGTCGTCGGCGACCGATCGGCCTCCGGACGGGTCGTTCACGTCGACGGGTACGGCAACTGCCGGACGGACATCCCCCGCGGCCTCGTGCCTCGCGAGGCGCGCTGGACCGCTCCGACGGGCGAGACCGTCGGGTTCCGGGAAACCTACGAGGGGATCCCGGGCGAGGAAGCGGCGCTCATCGCGTCGTCCGACGGATCCGTGGAGATCGCGATGCGCCGGGATTCCGCCGCCGAGCGATACGGTCTTGCGCCCGGCCTGCCGGTGACGCTCTCGTGGTGATCGGCCGCCGGCTCGTGCCGGTCATGGCGGAGTCGCCTCCTGTGCCCTGGATCGCGGGCCTGGCGGCCGCGGCCGCGATCGCCCTCGACCTCTTCCCGGCCGAGATCTGGTTCCTGCCGGTCGCGATCCTCTCGGGGCCGAGACTCGGCGCTCTCTGCCGCGCCTCCGGCGCCGGAGGCTTCATCGCCGTCGTTCTCCTCTTCGCCCTCGGTGCCTGGGGCGGCGGCGGGGAGAGCATCTCCTTCGTCATCGACACGTCGGGGCTGAAGAGCATCCACGATTTCCAATCGGCGCGCGAACTCTTCGGGGACGCGGTGCCGTTCTTCGTCGGGTGGGTGAACCCCTTCTTCGCCTTCGTCGGGGGGAGCATCCCCTCGGCGCGCGACATGGCGGTCATGGCGGGCCAGCGCGGCGCCTTTTCTCCCTGGCTCTTCGTTCTTCTCGTCGCTCTCCAGTTCGCCCTGCGCTCCGCCGCGCTCGCCGCCGTCGCCGCATTGGCCCGGCGCACCGCGGTCGTGCGCGAGGCGGCCGCGTCCGCCGCCGTGCCGCTCTGGTTTCTTCTCGCGCTCCTCGTCCTCTTCTGAATCGCCGCGCGTGGAGTTCGATCACTCCGTCGATTCATCCGCCCCGTGTCTCTCGGGCAGGAACGAGAGGAGGTAGGCCGTGACGAGAAGGACGAGGATCACGCTGGAGGACGTCTCCGCGAAGGTGAGCCCGGGATACCGGGAGAATCCATGGAGCGAAATACCGGCGTAGATCCCCAACCCCTGCAATGAAACCTGCTCGGCGGGGGACATGACCGTGCGCGGTGCGTAGGCCCGGATTCGCAGGGCGGCGAAGACGACGCAGCAGAGGAAAGGAAAAGTGAAGGACGAGAGGAGGAGGGAGTCGTGGGTCACGGCGTCGAGCAGAAGGGAGACGGCCGCGACGAAGAAGGCGTGGCGCACGGCGCGAGCGGGCGGGAGGCGCGTGAAGAGAGGGCGGGAGACGGCGAGGTAGGCGGCGACGCCGGCCAGGGCATGAACGATTTTCGATCGTTCGAAGACGAGAAACCCGATCATGAGCCCGAGGCAGAGGGAGATGCCGAGGAGTCCGAAGGACGGGGCGTCCCGCGCCAGGTCCCGCAACGACCAGTTGTGGGCGTTGCTGTAGTACCCGGGGTGGGCCCGGCGGAAGACATGGGCGTGGAAGCAGGCGAGGACCGAGAGAGCCAGCGCCGCGGCGATCAGCATGTCGGGGGTTCCCCCGAAGAACGGGACGGCTCGCCCCGCGAACATTCCCGAGCCGATGCCCATGAGAAGAAGGCTCGTTTCGACGCGCCTCGCTTCCGGCTTGACGGCCAGCAGCGTCCATCGCCCGAGCGCGATCTGGGTCGCGGAGAAGGCGGTGAGCCACGCGATGAAGGAACAGACCAGCCAGAAACTCTGCGGAGACATGACGAAGACGAGGAACGAGATCGATTGGGCGACGAGGGTATCGCGCAGGGAGACCGCCGCGGGAGCCTGCGCGAGGCGGCGCCCGATCTCGACCTGGGAGAAGACGAGGACGATGAAGGAGACGAAGACGACCAGGTCGAGGATGGCTCCCTCGTCGAGTTGCGTGAGCAGGTAGGGCAGCAGGTAGAGGACGGCGTAGAGCTGGAAGCCGGTGAAGAGGCCGGCGACGAAGGTCATGCCGACGGGAAGAACTCGTTTCATGTCGCGCGCTCCCGGTCCGGGGCCGGTCTAGGCGCGGCGGAGCGCTCCGCCGTCGCACGGGAGGACGCACCCGGTCACGGCGGAGGCGGAATCCGACATCAGGAAGGCGACGAGCGCGGCGGTCTCCGAGGGATCGACGAGCCGGCCGAGGGGAAGCGAGGCGGCGAGCGAGGCGAGCCTGTCCGCGGGCAGGAGCTCCCTCAACCGTTCCGTCGCCGTGTAGCCCGGCGCGACGACGTTCACCGTCACGCCGTTCGCGGCGACCTCCCGCGAGAGCGTCTTGAGAAAGCCGTGCACCGCGGGGCGGATCGCGTTGGAGAGGACGAGGCGATCGATCGGCTCGATGGCGGAGACGGAGGTGAGGGCCACGACGCGCCCGAAACCGCGCGCGGCCATGGCCGGAACGAGGAGGCGGCAGAGGCGCACCGCGGAGAGGAAGCTGGTTTCGAAGGCGGCGGTCCAGGCGTCGTCGTCGAAGGAGAGGGTTTCGCCGGACGGGGGGCCTCCGGCGTTGAGGAAGAGGAGATCGACACGCGCGAGAAGCCTCTCCGCGTCCCTCGCGGCGCGGAGGCAGCCCGCGGCCGTCCCGAGGTCGGCCTCGACGTGGCGGCAGGAGCCCACGTCGGGCGTGCCCGGTTCCGGCGGGCGCCGCGAGGCGATCACGACATCCGCGCCCGCGGAGGCGAGATGTGCCGCGACCGCGCGACCGATCCCTTTCGATCCCCCGCCGACGAGCGCCGTGCGCCCGGTAAAAGAAGCGTCCATGGAGCGATTCTAGCAGGAAGCGGGAGATGTGTCAGGCGTCGGCTCGCTCGGCGGACGGTGTCGCCTGACCGGGCGTATCTTTCCGGCGGCGCGGTCGTCCGCGTCGGCGACTGACAGCGCGGGGGGATTGGGCTATGATGGCGCCGTTGGGGCGTCGTTCAACGGTAGGACCTCGGACTTTGAATCCGACGATGATGGTTCGATTCCATCCGCCCCAGCCAGGCCTCGTTCCGGCGGCCGGGTCCCGGCCTGCCCGGCGGGGCCCCGCATTCCCCCCCCCCGCGCGCGTCTCGCGCCTCGCGGCCCTTCGAAGGGGCCGGAAGGCCCCTTGACACCGCCCTCTCCAATCCTATAATTCGTCACATAACGAAATGAATACGGCGCGAAGCAGGGAGGATTTCATGAGGGAATTGCTGGCCGCAACGAAGGCGCTGGGCGACGAGAGCCGCCTGCGGATCCTCAGGCTCGTCATGGAGCGCGAGATCTGCGTCTGCCAGATCATCGAGACGATGCGCCTGGCCCCGTCGACGGTCTCCAAGCATCTCCTTCTGCTGAAGCAGGCGGGCTTCCTCGAGTCGCGAAAGCGCGGCCGCTGGATCCACTACCGCGTGGCCGAGGTCGACAAGGACTCCCTCGTCGCCGCCGCGTTGACCCTCGTCAAGAAGGCCCTGCGACGGGACCGCCGCGTCGGTGACGACTTGACCGCCCTGAAGCGGGTTCTCGCCCTGGACCGCGAGGCCCTCTGCAGGAAGCAGGCGGGGCGATGACGGCGAAGCGGAAGATACTCTTCCTCTGCACCGGCAACTCCTGCCGCTCCCAGATGGCCGAGGGTTGGGCCCGCGCCTTGAAGGGTGACGTGATCGAGGCCTATTCCGCGGGGATCGAGACCCACGGGTTGAACCCGCGGGCGGTGGCCGTCATGCGGGAGGCCGGCGTCGACATCGCCGGGCACCGCTCGAAGAACGTCGAGGAACTGAAGGACGTCCCCTTCGACGTGGTCGTGACCGTCTGCGGCCACGCGAACGAGACCTGTCCCCTGTGGCTCGGCGGCAGGGCGCGGATCGTCCACGCCGGTTTCGACGACCCCCCGAAGCTGGCGAAGGACGCCGCATCGGAAGAAGAGGCGCTGTCGCACTACCGCCGCGTTCGAGATGAAATCAAGTCGTATATCCAATCTTTGCCGGCGGCTCTCGGGGCCCCGGAAGGAGGCCGCCGTGAGTGAGACGACAAGAAAGCTGTCGTTCCTGGACCGGTACCTGACCCTCTGGATCTTCCTGGCGATGGCCGCCGGGGTGGGAGGAGGATTCCTCTTCCCCGGCATCAAGGGCGTGATCAACTACTTCCAGGCCGGAACGACGAGCATTCCCATTGCCATCGGCCTCATCGTCATGATGTATCCGCCCCTGGCCAAGGTGAGATACGAGGAGCTGCCGCAGGTCTTCCGCAACGTCAGGGTGCTGACGCTGTCGCTCGTTCAGAACTGGATCATCGGGCCGGCTCTCATGTTCGTTCTCGCGGTGGTCTTTCTGCGGGATTACCCCGAGTATTTCATCGGCCTCATCCTCATCGGCCTCGCCCGCTGCATCGCCATGGTCATCGTCTGGAACGACCTCGCCGACGGCGATCGTGAATACGCGGCCGGCCTCGTCGCCTTCAACTCGATCTTCCAGGTCTTCTTCTACTCGGTCTACGCCTGGGTCTTCATCAAGATCCTGCCGCCCCGGGTCGGCATGAACTTCGGAAACGTGGACATCTCCGGCATCACGATCGGTGCGATCGCGCAGAGCGTCTTCATCTATCTCGGCATTCCCTTCATCGCCGGCATGCTGACGCGGTTCGTTCTCGTGAAGGCCAGGGGCCGCGACTGGTACGAGCGCGCCTTCATCCCGAAGATCAGCCCCCTGACCCTGATCGCCCTCCTCTTCACCATCGCCGCGATGTTCGCCATCCAGGGGGAGAAAATCATCCGGCAGCCCATGGGCGTCGTGATCATCGCCATTCCGCTCCTCGTCTACTTCGTGGTGATGTTCATCATCAGCTTCTTCATGAGCGCCCGGCTCCATGCGACCTACGGGCAGGCCACGACGCTCTCCTTCACCGCGGCCTCGAACAACTTCGAGCTGGCCATCGCCGTGGCCGTCGGCATCTTTGGAATCGAGCATGGAGCGGCCTTCGCCGCCGTCATCGGGCCCCTCGTGGAGGTGCCCGTGATGATCGGGCTGGTGAACGTCGCGTTCGGCTTGAAGAAGCGTCTCTTCATCGAACGGTGCCCATGAGCCACGGCCCTCGCCCGGGACCGGACGCGCGGCTCCGCCGCTACCTCCTCTCGGCCATACCGCTCTTCGCCGCGTGGTCCCTCGCCTACGCGTGGCTGGAGACGGCCGCGCATCTCTTCGCCTACCGCCTGCTCGGCCTCCCCGAGGGATCGCGCCTCGGGAGCGCCGTGGCCTTCTTCGCCTACGACGCCCCCAAGGTCCTCCTGCTGCTCGTCCTCGTGGTCTTCGTGATCGGCGTCATCCGTTCCTTCTTCACCCCGGCCCGGACGAGGCGCATCCTGGCCGGCCGGGGCGAGGCCGCCGGCAACGTGCTCGCGTCGCTCCTGGGCATCGTGACCCCGTTCTGCACCTGCTCGGCGGTGCCCCTCTTCATCGGTTTCGTCACCGCCGGCGTGCCGCTCGGCGTGACCTTCTCCTTCCTCGTCTCCTCCCCGATGATCAACGAGGTGGCGCTCGTCCTGCTCTTCGGGCTTTTCGGCTGGAAGGTCGCCGCGCTCTACCTCGTCACCGGTCTCGCCGTCGCCATCGCCTCGGGCTGGGTCATCGGCCGCCTGCGGATGGAGAACCACGTCGAGGATTGGGTCCGGAGCGTGAGAAGCCAGGAGGGGGACGGGGACGAGCCGGCGCCGGGATGGACCGGGCGCATCGAGGCGGGCGCGTCCGCGGTCCGCGAGATCGTGGGCAAGGTCTGGCCGTACGTCCTGGCCGGCATCGCGGTCGGCGCCGGCATCCACGGCTACGTGCCCGAGCAGTTCATGGCCTCGATCATGGGGCGGAATGCCTGGTGGTCGGTGCCCCTGGCGGTTCTCGTCGGCATCCCGATGTATTCCAACGCGGCCGGCATCATTCCCGTCGTGCAGGCGCTCCTGGAGAAGGGGGCGGCCCTCGGCACCGTTCTCGCCTTCATGATGGCGGTCATCGGGCTCTCGCTTCCCGAGATCGTCATCCTGAGGAAGGTCCTCAAGCCGCGTCTCATCTCCGCGTTCGTCGGCGTCGTCGGCGCGGGGATCCTCGTGGTCGGGTTTCTCTTCAATGAGCTGCTGTAGCGAAAGGAGCGAGTCATGCTGATCCAGGTGTTGGGCACGGGTTGCCCGAAGTGCCGGAATCTGGCCGAGGCCGCCGAGAGCGCGGCCCGGGAACTCGGGCTCGATTACCGGCTCGAGAAGGTGACGGAGATCCGGGAGATCATGTCCTTCGGGGTCATGACCACGCCCGCTCTCGTGGTCGACGGCAGCGTCAGGGTTTCCGGCCGCGTGCCCGGCGCGGACGAGATGAAGAGGTTCCTCGCGCCGTGAGCGACGAGCCGGGCACGGCGCCCGTCGCGCCGCAGAAACCCGGGCGCGGCACGAGAATCGGCATGGTCGTCGCCGTGCTGGTTCTCATCGCCGTCGTCGTCCACCTGCGCGGCCAGAAGGAACATGCGGCGTTCGTCGTCCCGTCCGCCGTCGAATCGCCGGCGGAACCGGTGTCGGCCGCGCCGGGCTCGTCGACGGCGGCCGCCCCGGACACGGTGCCCGCTGCGGCGCGCGCGGCCGCGGGCGTCGCAGCGCGAACGCTCCGCCGGTCCCCCGGCGCGGATTCCTCCGCGCCGCGACCCGCGCCGACGGCCGCGGCATCGATGCCGCCGGCTTCGCCCCCCCGCCCCGCCGCCGAGACGACCGTCCGCCGTTCCCTGCCGCGCCTTGTGGATCTCGGCGCGCACAGCTGCATTCCGTGCCGGATGATGGCCCCGATCCTGGAGGACCTCAGGGCCCACTACGGCGACCGGTTCGCGACCGTCTTCATCGACGTCTGGCAGGACCCGGAGGCGGGCGCGAAGTACGGCATCCGGGCCATTCCCACGCAGATCTTCTTCGACGAGAACGGTCGAGAGCTCTATCGCCACGAGGGTTTCTTCTCCAAGGCCGATATCCTCGCGACCTGGCAGAGACTCGGCTACGCGTTCTGAGGGACGGTTGACGCGATGATGGAATCTCTTTTCACCGCCCTCTCGCATGCCGTCGAAGGGAGCGCGACCGCCGCCATCGCGGCGTCCGCCGCCTGGGGAATCCTCAGCGTCGTCCTGAGCCCCTGCCACCTCGCCGGCATTCCCCTGGTCGTCGGCTTCATCAACGGCCAGGAGCGGATGACGACGGGGCGCGCGTTCCTGCTCTCGGTGTTCTTCTCCCTCGGGATCCTCCTCTCGATTGCCGCCGTCGGCGCCGCCACCGCCGGCATGGGCCGGATGATGGGCGACCTCGGGAGCTGGGCCGACTTCGCCGCCGCCACGGTCCTCTTCCTGGTCGGCCTGCATCTCCTCGAGGCGATCTCCCTGCCGCTGGATGCCGTCGGCCCGTCCGGGTGGCGGATGAAGGGGCTCGCCGCCGCCTTCGTGCTCGGAGCGGTCTTCGGCCTCGCCCTGGGCCCCTGCACCTTCGCCTTCATGGCGCCGGTCCTGGCCGTCGTGTTCCGGCTCGGGGCGAGCGATTTCGGGTACGGCGTCACCCTGGTCCTGGCCTACGGCGCCGGGCATTGCTCCGTCATCGTCGCGGCCGGCACCTTCACCGAGGTCGTGGAGAGCTTTCTCCGCTGGAACCGGGACTCGAGAGGCGCGATCCTCCTGAAGAGGATCTGCGGCGTCCTCGTCATCGCCGGGGGGCTGTATCTGGTCTACACGGCCGTGTAGAATCGCGGCGCCGTGAACGCGCCCGGATCATCCGCTCCTCCCGCGACGACGGGCTGGCCGCCCGTCTCTCCGTTCTTCCGGGCCCCCGTTCGGGGACGCGCCGCATGACGACGCCGCCGGCCGGCGACGAGCGGATCGCGAATTACGTCGCGGAGTTCGAGATCGTCGAGGGACGCCGCGGGCGATTCTCCGACGTCCGGGTCTCTCTCACCATCACCTACCGCGTCGGTTCCACTCCCAAGACCGAGGGCTTCAAGTTCGTGGGGGACG
Source organism: uncultured bacterium (assembly GCA_964637705.1). Lineage (GTDB taxonomy): Bacteria > UBA8481 > UBA8481 > UBA8481 > UBA8481 > CAZWVM01. Next base: position 709 of record CAZWVM010000029.1, on the reverse strand, counting down.
TGCCCGTCGATGCGGTGACCGTGACCGACGAGAGCGGTCGTCGTCTGAGGCATTCGCTGAACCGCATGAGGGAATACCGCATCGGCTGGGTCTTCCCGCCCGTCGTCAACGGCTGCCAGACGGTGGTCGTGCGCTTCCGGATCCGCGATGCTCTCGAGGGAACGAAGGAATCGAACGCCTTCGGCGCGGCCTGGGCGGGGAAGTTCCGCATTCCCGTCGACCAGTGTTTCTACCGGTTCAGCTTCCCGCCGGGATTCACGCCCGGACGGACCCGTTTCAACTTCGCGTCCGCCGAGCGACGCACGGAGGGGGGACGACAGGTCTTCGAGTTCGACGCGCCCGACGGATTCGAGCGGGGATTGAACGTCGTCTTCTCGCCCGGGCTCGTCGAGAGGCCGGGGGGCGGCCGCCGCCGCGGCTCTCCTTCCGAGACCCTCGGATGCCTCCTGCGCACCTTCCTCTTCACCCTCGCGCTCTCTTTTGTCCTCTGGATCATCAGCCGCACCGAGTTCTTCCGGAACTACCTGGCCGGGTCGGAGATCATCGGGGATGTCGGGGAATCCCGTTACAGCTCGAGCGATTCGGACTATTCCTCCAGTTCCTCGAGCTGTTCCAGCTGCAGCTCCTGCTCGAGCTGCTCGAGCTGCGGAGGGTGCGGGGGCTGATGAAGCCCTCGGACCGATTCGACGCGCGCGAGCCGTTCTTCTTC
>CAZWVM010000028.1:0-25223 GCA_964637705.1 uncultured bacterium | reverse complement strand
AGAACTCGCCGCCCTGGGTGAAGCCGTAGACCGCCTCGCCCGTCCAGAAGGTCGATTCGAGCGTGCCGGAGGTCGCGCCGCTGCGGGACTCCATGTCCAGCCTGTCGTAGGCGAAGATGCCTCCGACGAGCCACTGGTTCTCGGCCGATACGGGCCGCCCGATCGGCACCGCCTGGACGGCCGCCGAGAGGCAGAGAATGAGGATCATGCTCTTCTTGATCATGGGCGCTCCTCGCGGAATCGATTCGATCGGGGGCAGTCTAGACGAGGGGCCGCCGATCTGCAACAGGTCCGAGGACGGGGGAAGGGGTGCGGAACGACGGGGCGCGCCGTTTCCGCTTCACTCGATGCTCGCCACCGCCTCGAAGACGCGATCCACGCCGATCGAGGTCATGCAGCGGAAATCGGCGCAGGACCGCGCATGGCAGGGACGGCACGAGAGATCGGGCCGGGGCTCCACCACCCGGTGTCCCTCGCCGTAGGGGCCGTTGCGGGCGGCCGCCGTCGGGCCCAGGAGGGCCACGGTGCGGCAGCCCACCGCGGCGGCGAGATGCAGGGGACCGGTCTCGCCGGAGACGACGAGCCGCGCGCGGCGGAAGAGCGCCCCGAGCTGGCGGAAGGTGGTCGGCGGGGCGATCTCGCACGGCGATGCCTCGGCGATGCGCCGCGCGTCCTCCTCCTCGCCCGGCCCCCAGACGACGCCGACCGGCACGCCCAGGACCGCCTCGATCCGCGCCGCCAGCTCGATGAAGCTCTCGACGGGCCACAGCTTCGTCCACCAACCGCCTCCGATGTTGAAGAGGACGGGATGGCGGTCCATGAGCGGCCAGGGCGGAGCCTCGTCGACGGGCGCGTCGAAGCGCGGCGTGATCTCGTCGATGTCCGGGTGCAGGGGCGAAAGCAACTCGAGGTTCTGGTCGATGACGTGCGCGGCCGCGATCTCCACCGGGTCGGTGTAGAACCAGGCGGCCGGCCGCTCGCGCACGTGGGCCGCGTTCCGGCCGATGACGCGAGACGCGGCGGCGGCGGCCAGCCAGGCCGACTTCATGAGGCCCTGCGCATCGATCGCCGCGTCGTAGCGCCCGCGGATTTCCCTCCGCGCCGCGAGGATCCCCGCGAGGCTGCGCTTCATGACGACAATCCGCGAGATCGCGGGATGCCCCGCGAGGAATCGCGCGACGCCCGGCCCCGCCAGCCAGTCGATCTCCGAGCCGGGTTCGAGATCCTTCAGGGCGTTGACGAGGGGCAGGGCGTGGATCGCGTCGCCGAGAGCGCCGATCCGGACCACGAGGTAGCGGCTCATCCGATCCTCTCGAGAACCACCTCGACCGCGATCCCGGTCATGCACCGGTGATCGATCGGGCAGGTGCGGAGGTTGCAGGGGGCGCACGACGCGTTTGCCGAGAGGATCTCCGCTCCCCGCGGCGCGGTGCGGACCGGGTCGGTCGGCCCGAAGAGGACGAGGGTGCGCCGGCCCAGGGCGCGCGCGGCGTGGGCGAGCCCGGAGTCGTTCGAGACGACGAGGTCGGCGTGGGCGACGTGGTCCAGGGCCTCCTCCAGCGTCGTCCGGCCGGCGAGGTTGACGATGCCCGGGCCGTCGAATCCCTCCCCGGCTCCGCCCAGGACGACCACGGCGCGGCCGCGCGCGGCGAGCGCCGCCCCGAGCGCGGCGAACCCGGGCCAGCGCTTCGCGCCGCCGTACCGGGCGCCGGGCGCGAGGACGACGTAGGCGCCCGCGATCGGACGGTTCGCGCGTGGAGGCAGGCGCGGGTCCCGCTCGCCCGTGCGGTAGCCGGCCTCGCGCACCAGGTGAAGGTACTCGTCGATCTGGTGCGGCACGGGCCGAAGCGGCACGACGGGGCGCGTCAGGAGCCACGAGCGCAGGTGGCGGGCGTAGCCGATCCGTTCGCGGATGCCGGCGCGGCGCGCCGAGAGGGCCGAGGAGAAGGAATGAGTGAGAAGCAGGATGATCTCGGCCCCGGCGGCGCGATACGCGTCGGCATCGAAGCGGCTCTCGAGGATCCTCACCGGGAAATCCGGGAAGGCGGCGGCGACCGACGCCGCGGCGATGATGACGGGCGCCGTGCCGGTGGCGCGGGCGACCGCCTCGACCGCCGGGCGCGCCATCACGGCGTCCCCCAGCCAGTTCGGAACGCGGATCGCGATGGTCACGGACGGGGGCTCCGCGCGAAGAAGGCGATCATCCGCTCCGTCGCGCCGCGGTTCGCGAGCACGACCTGCCGCGCCTTCTCTCCCTCCGCGCGCCGCGCGCCGGGATCCGACAGGAGGCGCCTGAGGAGGGCGAACAGTTCCCCCTCGTTCTTCACCGCGAATCCGCCCTGACCGGCCAGGGCGTCGCAGGCGTCGCGGAAGTTCGCGACGTGGGGGCCCCATGCCACCGGCACGCCGTGGGCCGCGGCCTCGAGCGGATTGTGCCCGCCGACCGGGACGAGCGATCCGCCGACGAAGGCCGCGTCCGCGATGGCGTAGAAGCCCGCGAGTTCGCCGTGCGTGTCGAGGATGAGAATCGGCTCGTCGCCCCAGCCCCGGGAGCGCAGGGCGCCGCCGGCCGCCGCGAGATCCCCGGCGCGCTCGATGTGGCGCGGGGCGAGGATGGCGCGCAGGCCCGGAAATTCCCGCTCGAGCGCGCGGAAGACACGGAGGCAGATCTCCTCCTCGCCCGGGTGCGTGCTGCCGAAGAGAACGAAGCGCCCCGCGGGGCGATCCGCGGGCGCCGCGGCCGCGGGGCGGTCATACTTGATGTTGCCGACCGACTCGACCTTCGAGGCCGCGAGGAAGCGGAACCGTTCCGCGTCGAGGGGCGTTCTCGCGGCGACGGCGGAGACCAGGGCGAGGATGGGACGGAAGAGGAAGGCGAAGCGGCGGTAGCGCGGCCACGCGCGGTCGCTGATCCGGCCGTTGGCGATGAAGACCGGGACGCCGCGCCGCGCGAGCTCGCGGATCAGGTTCGGCCAGATCTCCGTCTCCATGATGTAGAAGGCCTCGAGCGCGCCGGCGGCGTCGAGGTGCCGACGCACCGCGAAGACGAAGTCGAACGGGAGGTAACGGACCTCGTGCTCCGGGAAGAGCTTGCGGGCCCGCTCCTGCCCGGTCTCGGTCACCGTCGAGACGATGAGGCGGCGCCCGGGCTCGTCCGCCGCGAGGCGGCGGACGAGCGGTACCGCGGCCTCGACCTCGCCGACCGAGCAGGCATGGATCCAGGCCGTGCGCCCCGCGCCGGGCGCGCCGAGTCCCCGGCCGAGCCGGGCGGAGAAACTGGACCGGTAGCGGCCGCGCAGGACGCGCAGGAGGTAGAAGGGGCTGGCGGCGAGGAGGTAGAGCGCGAGGCCGAGGGAGTAGATCATGCGGGGTCCCGCCGCGCCCCTGAGCCCGGCGCGGGGAGGAAATCCGGTCGTCGGCCGTACCGCGCCTCGCCCTCCTCGACCATCCGCTTCATCTCCTCCTCGACCCTCGCCCGCGTCGTCTCGACGTCCCCCGAGGCCTCGATCGGCCTGCCGAAGACGAGGGTGATCTCGCTGAAGGGCTGCGGCAATTCGAACGCGTCCCAGGAGTCGAATTTCCATCGCCGCGCCGAGAACGTGAGGAAGGGGATGACGGGGCGCCGCGACCGCTCGCAGAGGACGGCGGTGCCGGGCTGAACGACGTAACGCGGGCCGCGCGGGCCGTCGGGCGTGATCCCCACGACGCTGCCCCGCCTCACCTCCTCCTCCATCTCGCGGAGCGCCTCGCCGCCGCCCTTTCCGGACGAGCCACGGACGGCGCGGTGGCGGAACCACCTCATGATCCCCGTGATGATCTCGCCGTCCTTGTGCCGCGAGACGACGACGACCGTGTCGAGATCGCGGAAGATCGGGGCGACGCAGGCGCCGATCAGCCGGTTGTGCCAGAAGGGGAGGATCACCCCGCCCCGGCCGAGATGATCCTTGAGGCACCTCACGTTCTCGTACCGGAACCGGTACGTCGCGGCGAAGGCCTTGAGCAGCAGGGCCCCGGCCCATGAGAGGAGGCGCGCTTTCATCGGCACAGTCTAATGCCAGCGGCGCGCGGAGGGCAACGAATTGGCGCGGCCGCGGCGCGGGCGGACCCGTTCCCCTGTTGCCCGTTTCCCCCGTCTCACGTAGATTCGTTCCCGGGATGACGACGAGAGATCCGCAGGACGAGGAGGAAAGGCGGGAGCGGGCGCGCGCCCCGGAGGCGGCGGCCCCGGAGGTGAGGCGCGCGCGGGCGCGCCTGGCCGGCGGCGACGTGCGGGGCGCGCTGAGGCTCGCGAAGGAACGCCTCGAGGACGAGCCCGGCGACGCGCTGGCGTGGTTCGAGATGTCGCGGATCCTCTACGAGATGGGCGACCGCCCCGCCGCGCTCGACGCGCGCCTCAAGGCCCTCGCCTTGAAACGGGCCTCCACCGACGCGGCCGCGATCGCGGACATGCTGATCGAGGACGGGATGTACGGCGAGGCCGAGGCGCTCCTGCGCGCGCGGCTCGAGAGCGACGACAGCCAGTTCACGACGCGCTTCACGCTCGCCCGCATCCTGCTCGTCACCGGCCGCTACCTCGAGGCCGCCGACGAGATCCGGAGGCTCTACGAGCACGGCCAGTCCGCGCCGCTCGTGCGCGCCGACTACCTCGAGGCGCTCCGCTTCGCGCTTCTCGGGGACCTCGACAGCCTCTCGCAGCTCGTCACCCGCCTCCGCTCCAACGACGTCGCCGACTACCGGCTGAGGTTCTTCGAGGAACTCGAGGCCTTCGTCGCGGGCGGAGACGCGGATGCCTTCGCCGACGCGATGGGGCGCCTCCGTCGCGCGACGAAGCTCTCCCCGGTCTACCGCTCCCTCTATCGCGCCGTCACCCCGGACCTCTTCCAGGGCGCCGAGAGCCGCTCGCGGCAGGAATTCCACCGCGTCCTGGGATCGCGCCTCGCCCTCCCGAAAATCTCGGGCGTCGACCTGCCCGCGGACCAGCAGCGGATCGCGCAGGACCTCTTCAGCCGCTACTCCGCCGTCGAGTTCCGCGAGATCGACGATCCGCACGGCGGGTTCTCCGGCGACCGCGTCTACCGCGTCTTTCTCACCCGGCGTCCGTATGTCGAGAACACCTGCCTCGTCAAGATCGGCCGCAAGCACCGGGTCGCGATCGAGAAGGAGAAGATGGAGCGCTACGTCTCCGGGCTCCTTCACCCGTCCTTCCACCCGCGCGTCGAGGGCTATTCCTACGGGCTTCGGTCCGCCGCCCTGAGGCTCTCGTGGTCCGCCGCGGCGGACGAGACGCCTTTCTCCCTGCGGAAGATGTACCTGGATCCGCGCTTCACGGCGGAGGAGTTCGCCGGCGCGGTGGAGCGCCTGATGCGGCAGGTGCTCTACGGCTGGCACGTGCGCAACACGAGGCGACGCCCCTCCCTGCTCTTCCGCAACATCGCCCCGGCGCTGAAGGACATCGAGCGCTGCGTCGTGTCGCGGTTCCCGGGCGCCGGATCCGACGCGGCCGTGCTCGCGGCGCCCGCGCTCGGGACGAGCCTGCGCAACCCGGTGGTGGCGATCCGGGCGCTCCTGCGGGAACGATCGGCCGAAAAGCACTCCATCCCGTTCGGCCTCCATCACGGCGATCTCAACGCCCGCAACGTCCTCCTGGACTCCCTCGACACCGTCTGCCTCGTCGACTTCTACAAGTCCGGCCCCGGCTTCGTCCTCAAGGATTACGCGCGGCTGGAGGCCGACCTGAGGTTCGAGACGCTCGACGCGTCGAGCGGCCCCGCGGAGGAACTGCGGTGGATGGACGAGAGGCTCGCGCGCTCCATGACGAGGGAGGAGATCCGCTCCATCGACGTGAGGGCGTCGATGCTGCGGCGCCGCGACGTCGCCGCCGTGCTGCGGCCGCTGGCCGCCGAGATCCTCGGCGTGCCCCCGGACGAGCTGCGCGTCCTCTACGCGGTCGCGCTCATCGACGTTCTCTCGCGGCTCCTGCGCTACGACCACCTCGCGCCCGTCGTCACCGAGCTCGTGCTCGCCGAGATCGCGGACCTCGCGGCGGGCCTGGGGGCCGGGGGATCCGTCTAGGGTTTCGGGAAGCGAATCACGCCGCCCGGCGTGACGAGCAGGTCGAGCGGCGCGTCGTGGGGTTCGACCGGCAGGGATTCGACGACCTGCTCGTCGTAGCCGACACCGGCCCGGGGACACGCGAGCTTCGCGAGGATGCGGTCGAACGTGCCGCCGCCGCGCCCGAGCCGCGTGCCGCGGCGGTCGAAGGCGCGACCCGGGACGAGCGCGAGGACCGGGGCGGACGCGGCGGGCGCGAGGTGCGCCCCGCCGCCGCGGCCCTCGACGAGAACGAGACGCCCTTCGGCCGCGAGGCGGTCCGCGAGAGGGGAGATGTCCGGTTCGTCGGCGAGAGGGAGAAAGGCGAGTACGGGACCGTCGCGCGGGACGAGAGCCTCGAGATGCCGGAGGATCGCGGCTGAATCCGCGGCGCGGTCGACGAGCGCGATGCGATCCTTCATAACGCGCCGGATGTCATGCTTGTTCGTCATCGCCCCTCGCCTCGCGCCCGGCCGCCCCGCACCTTCGCCCTACGCGTCCGCTCCGCAGCACTTCTTGTATTTCCTCCCGCTGCCGCAGGGGCACGGGTCGTTGCGCCCGACCTTCTTCACCTGCACGCCGCCCGCGCTCTCGTCGCCCGGTCCCATGACGGCGGGCTGCGGGCGGGGACGCGGCGCGGGTCGCGCCGGCTGGGGCGTGACGTGGAAGGCGAAGGCCACCATCTCCTCGCGCAGCGCGTCGATCATGCCGCCGAAGAGCGAGAAGGCCTCATGCTTGTACTCGACCAGGGGATCACTGCCGCCCATGCCGCGCCAGCCGATGCCCTCGCGCAGGGCGTCCATCGCGTGGAGGTGCTCCTTCCACTTCTGGTCCACAAGCATCAGGATGATCTGGCGGCAGATCCCGAGGAAGACCTCCGGTCCGAAGATCTCCTTGCGCTTCACGATGCCGCCGCGCACCTCGGAGAGGAGCATCTCGCGGAGAGCGTCGCGCGTCACGCCGGATCCCTCGAGAACCGCCTCCGGCATCGCGACGGCGTACTGGCGCCGCAGGAACTCCGCGAGGTGCTTCGCGTTCCACTCCCGCGGAGCGACCTTCGGCGGCGCATCGGCCTCGAGGGCCGCCTCGAGGCCCTCCTCGGCCGCTTCCGTCAGGTAGGCCTCGATGTCCTGGTTGTGGAGGGCCATGTCGCGAAGCTCGTAGATGACCTCGCGCTGCTGGTTCATGACGTTGTCGTAATCGAGGAGGCGCTTGCGGCGGTCGAAGTTCATCATCTCGACGCGGTTCTGGGCCCGCGCGATCGCCTTCGTCACCCACGGGTGGATGATCGGCTCGCCGTCCTCCCACTTCATCACGTCCATCATCTTCGCGACCCGTTCGCTTCCGAAGAGGCGCATGAGGTCGTCCTCGAGGGAGATGAAGAAGCGGGAGGAGCCGGGGTCGCCCTGGCGGCCGGCGCGGCCGCGGAGCTGGTTGTCGATGCGGCGCGCCTCGTGCCGCTCGGTGCCGAGGATGTGGAGGCCCCCGAGCGCGACGACCTGGTCGTGCTCGGCGCGGCACTCCTCGGTCGCCCTCGCCAGCTCCTCTTCGAAGAGCTCCGGCTGGTTCTTCGGGGTGCGGATGAAGGCGAGGGCCTTGGGATTGCCTCCGAGCACGATGTCCGTGCCGCGTCCGGCCATGTTCGTGGCGATCGTCACGGCCTTCAGGCGCCCCGCCTGGGCCACGATCTCCGCCTCCCGCTCGTGGTGCTTGGCGTTGAGGACCTGGTGGGGGACGGCGCGGCGGGAGAGGAGCGCCGAGAGCTTCTCGGATTTCTCGATGGAGATGGTGCCGACGAGCACGGGCTGGCCCCGGTCGTGGCAATCGGCGATCTCCTCGATCACCGCCTCGAACTTCTCGCGCTCCGTCTTGTACACGACGTCCGGGTGGTCTTCGCGCACCATGGCGCGGTTGGTGGGAAGCACCACGACGTCGAGGCTGTAGATCTGCATGAACTCGGAGGCCTCGGTGTCGGCGGTGCCGGTCATGCCGGCGAGCTTGTCGTAGAGCTTGAAATAGTTCTGGAAGGTGATGGTCGCGAGCGTCTGGTTCTCACGCTTGATCGCGATCCGCTCCTTCGCCTCCACCGCCTGGTGCAGGCCGTCCGACCAGCGGCGGCCCGGCATCAGGCGCCCGGTGAACTCGTCGACGATCACGACCTCGCCGTCCTTCACGACGTAGTCCACGTCGCGGTGGTAGAGCTCGTGGGCGCGGAGCGCCTGGACCGCGTGGTGCACGAGGTGCATGTTCGAGGGCTCGTAGAGGTTGCCGACGCCGAGGAGTCCCTCGACCTTCAGCACACCCGACTCGGTGAGGGTGACGTTGTGGTCCTTCTCGTCGACCTCGTAGTCCTCGTCCTTCCGCAGCCGCGGCACGAGCTTGTTCATCTCGTAGTAGAGCTGCGTCGATTCCTCGGCGGCGCCGGAGATGATGAGCGGGGTGCGGGCCTCGTCGATGAGGATCGAGTCCACCTCGTCGACGATCGCGAAACAGTGGCCGCGCTGGACCTTGTGCCGCGCGTCGATCACCATGTTGTCGCGCAGGTAGTCGAAGCCGAACTCGTTGTTCGTCCCGTAGGTGATGTCGCAGCCGTACGCCTCCTGGCGCCGAGGCGGGTCCATGTCGTGCTGGATGACGCCGACCGTCATCCCCAGGGCGCGGTACACCGGCCCCATCCACTCGGAGTCGCGCCGCGCGAGGTAGTCGTTGACGGTCACGACGTGGACGCCGCGGCCGGCGAGCGCATTCAGGTACACGGGCAGGGTCGCCACCAGGGTCTTGCCCTCGCCCGTCTTCATCTCGGCGATCCGGCCCTCGTGCAGGACCGCGCCGCCCATCATCTGGACGTCGAAGTGGCGCAGGCCGAGCCGGCGCCGCGAGGCCTCCCGCACCGCCGCGAAGGCCTCCGGCAGGATCTCCTCCAGGCTCGCGCCCGACTCCAGGCGCGCCCGGAATTCCGGCGTGAGCGCGGCCAGCGCCTCGTCCGTCCGCTCCGCCATCGCGCTCTCCCATTCGTTCACCCGCGCGACGACCGGCTGAAGGCGCTTCACGTCCCGCGCGTGCTTGGTGCCGAAGAAGAGGGTGAGGACCTTCTGGAACATATCTAGCGGGGGAGCTCGATGTGCTCGACGAGCGGAAAGAGCTCGGCGTGCGAGAAAAGCTCGAGGCATCGGGCCCGGGCCGCGAAGCTCACGGCCGCGGACGAGTAGTGGGACATGGTGATGAAGACTCCCGCGTCAAAGTTTTTTCCGAGCACCTCAGCCCTCAGGTCCTGCAGGGGAAAGGTCCCGACCTCGCTCTCCCCGCGCGAGACCCAGACCAGCTTTCGCCGGTCCTTGCCGTCCTCGTAACGCGAGACGGCGAATCGCAGGGAGTCCAGGTCCGGTTCACGGACGTGCTCGACAGTATAACCCCAGTCGACGAGGATGCCTTCGAACATTTTGCGGAAATTCTCCGGGGCGAGAGAGCGCACGTGGCGCGCCAGGTGCGCGGCGCTGCGGGGCTTCTCCGCGATTCCGAGGCGGCGGCACGCCCCCGGATGGTCCGCCTGCTTCTCCAGGGCTCTCCTCCACCACGCCTCCGCCTCGCCCGGACTCTCGAGTTTCACGTGGATGTCGCCGATGCGGCAGAGCATCTCGGCGGCCTCGCCCGGCCGCGCCTCCTCCATCCCGGCCATCTCCTCCAGCACGGCGACGGCGCCCTTGAGGTTGCCCACGTCCTCGAGCGTGTCGGCGTACAGGAGCCCCACGTGGATCCGCTCGCGGCCGCTCGCGCCCTCGTAGAGCGCGCGGTAGACCTCCCAGGCCTCCTTGTGCCGACCCGCCGCGGTGAGAGCCTCCGCGTAGACGAGCCTCACGTCGCTCCGCTCCGGCAGGAACTCGGCGGCCGTCTTCAGGGCCTCGAGGCTCTCGTCGGGACGATTCTCCTTCAGGAGCAGGCGCCCGAAGGCGAAGGAGCGCGCGGGGGAGAGGGCGCCCTCGTCGCGGAGCGCGGCGTAGGCCTCGAGCGCCTCGCGGCTGTCTCCGCAACGCTCCGCGGTCTCGGCGCAGATCTCGAGGAGGCGCGGCTCGATGAAGACGGCCTCGCGGGCGCCCGATGCCCCGCCGGCCACGCGGACGTTGCGCACGACATGCCGGGCGAGGACGAAGGCGTCGCGGGAGCGGCCGAGCGCGAGGTGGGCCTCGACGAGCCGCTCCACGACGTCGCCGAGCGAGACGTCCTCGGGCAGGCGGGGGGCGGGCGTTCCCGCGGGAAGCGACGGGGCGTTCCACGGCTCGACGAGGGGCAGCGCGGCGCGGATCACCCCGTCGGGATCGCCGCGCGATTCGAGGAGGCGGGCGAGCAGCCACCGCGCCGGGACGTTCTCCGGCTCGCGCCTCACGACCTCCTCCAATAGCGCCAACGCCTTCGTCTCCTCTCCCGCGTGCACGAGTTCGCGGATCGAGCCGACATCGGTGACCCGGTTCCTCAGGAGGAAGGCGACGCCGGAGACGAGGAGTAGGAGGAGAGCGGCGAGGAGCAGGAGCGCGAGGAACGTCACGCGTCCGATTCCGCGGGCCGCTCGATCATCGCGCGCACGCGCCGGATCCCCTCCTCCTCGGTCGCGATCCGCCCCTCCAGTTGCAGTTCGTAGGCGCGCGTGAGGAGGTCGCGGAAGATCGGACCGGGCGCGAGCCCCATCTTCATGAGCGTGTGCCCGGTCACGACCGGGTCGGGCATCGCCTCGAGCCGGCGGATCTCCTCCAAGGCCGCGCGCGCCGTCTCGTAGGCGCTCATGTCGCGATGCGACCCGGCGCAGTCCGCGCGGTGGACCTCGAGGAGCTCCTCGAAATGGGGCTGCGCGGCCCAGTTCTTCAGCCGCCCGGGACGCATCCGGTCGATGTCCGCGAAGCGCTGGTGCTCGAGGATGATGATCTCGACGCGGTCGATGACGGCGTTGGAGAGGCGAAAGCGGCGGCCGATTTCGCGGGCCATCCGCGCCCCGCGCTCCGCGTGGCCGTGGAACCGGATGCGGTCCGGAGCCTCCTCGAAGGTGCCCGGTTTCCCGACGTCGTGGAGGAGCGCCGCCCAGGCGACGGCGGGCGTCGGATCCGGCGCCAATTCGTCCATCGTGAGACAGGTGTGGACGAAGACGTCCCCCTCGGGATGGAACTGGACCGGCTGTTCCACGCCCTTCATGGCCGTGATCTCGGGGAGGATCGCGCCGAGGATCCCGACCTCGTCCAGGAGCCTGACGCCGCGCCCGCACGGGGCGTGGCAGAGGATCCGGGTCAGCTCGTCGGAGACGCGCTCCGCCGCGACGCTCAGGATCTCCGGGGCGAGGGCGAGGAGCGCGCTGCGCGTCGCCTCCTCGATCGGAAAGCCGAACCGGTGCGCGAAGCGCACGCAGCGGACGAGCCTCAGCCGGTCCTCGCGGAAGCGCGTCGCCGGGTCTCCGACCGCGCGCACGATCCCCCGCTCGAGGTCCGCGAGACCCTCGACGAAGTCGATGACCGTTCCCGTCTCGACGTCCGCGGCGAGGGCGTTGATGGTGAAGTCGCGGCGGAGGATGTCCTCGCGGAGGGAGGTGTACTCGACGTAGTCCGGGCGGCGACCGTCGGAGTACGGACCGTCCCGCCGGAAGGTCGCGACCTCGATCTCGTCGTCGCCCATTCGCACCCTCACCACGCCGAACGACTTCCCGGTCTCGTTGGATCCGGGAAAGAGCGCGAGGACCTCGTCGGGGGTGAAGGACGTCGCGACGTCGTAGTCCTGGGGTTCCAGGCCGAGGACGAGGTCGCGGACGCAGCCTCCGATGAGGAAGGCCTCGCCGCCGGCCGCGCGGACGCGCCGGGCGACGCGCCTCGCCGCTTGGGCCGATGGAAGGAAGTCGAGGTTCACCCGGAAATCATAGGCCCATCGGAGGTGAGAAGAAAGGGATGAGTGACGAGCCGCGCCCCGCGCCAGGCGGGCCCCGTCCTTCACGGCCTGGCGCCGACGATCCACCTCCCGTCCCAGTCGATCGTGACCGCGTCGCCGGTCCCGGCTTCGCCCTTCAGGATCGCCCGCGCCAGCGCCATCTCCATCTCGCGCTCCACGTAGCGCCGCAGGGGCCGCGCCCCGAAGGCCGGGTCGAAGCCGGCCTCGGCCGCGTGGCGGATCGCGCGGTCGGTGACCCTGAGGTCCAGGCCGCGCTCCTTCGCCCGCCGCGCGAGATCCTCGACGAGGAGGCGCACGATGGCCTCGACCTCGCCCGCGCCGAGCGGCTTGAAGAGGACGACGTCGTCGAGGCGGTTCAGGAACTCCGGGCGGAAACGCGCCTTCAGCTCGTTCATCACCTCGCGCCTCAGTCCCTCCGTCACCTCGCCCCGCTCCCGGAGTCTCTCGGTGATCAGCTCGGTGCCGAGGTTGGAGGTCATGATGATGATGGTCTGCCGGAAACTGACGGTGCGGCCCTGGTTGTCGGTGAGGCGGCCCTCGTCGAGCACCTGCAGGAATACGTTGAAGACGTCCGGGTGTGCCTTCTCGATCTCGTCGAAGAGCACGACCGAGAAGGGCTTGCGCCTCACGGCCTCTGTGAGCTGCCCCCCCTCGTCGTATCCCACGTAACCCGGGGGCGCCCCGATCAGCCGCGCCACCGAGTGCTTCTCCATGTACTCCGACATGTCGATCCGCGTCATGCGGTCCGGGCTGTCGAAGAGGGTCGCGGCGAGCGTGCGCGCGAGCTCGGTCTTCCCGACGCCCGTGGGGCCGAGGAAGAGGAAGGCGCCGACCGGGCGGCGGGGGTCCTTGAGCCCGGACCGCGTGCGGACGATCGCGTCCGCGACCCTTCGCACGGCCTCGTCCTGTCCGACGACGCGGCGGTGCAATTCGTCCTCCAGTTTCAGGAGCCGCTCCCGGTCGGATTCCATGAGCTTCTCTGCCGGGATCCCGGTCCACCGCGACACCACCTCCGCGATCTCCTCCGGCGTGACCTCCTCGCGGAGGAGCGCTCCCGGCGCGGAGGCGCCCGAAAGCGCCTCCAGCTCCTTCTCCAGGTTCGGAAGCGTCCCGTGCTTCAATTCGGCCGCGCGCTGCAGGTTGTAGGCGCGCTCGGCGGCCTCCATCTCGCGCCGCGCGGCCTCGACCCGTTCCTGCAGGTCCTTGCGCCGCGCGATGCCGCCCTTCTCCTTCTCCCACTGGGCCTTGAATCCCGAGGCTTTCTCCTTCAGCTCCGCGATCTCCTTCCGGAGCGCCGCGAGCCGTTCCTTCGTCGCCGCGTCCTTCTCCGATGCGAGCGCCGTCTCCTCGATTTCGGCCTGCATGATCCGGCGGTTCAGGTCGTCCAATTCGGCCGGCAGGCTGTCGATCTCGGTGCGCACCGCGGCGGCGGCCTCGTCCACGAGGTCGATCGCCTTGTCGGGGAGGAAACGGTCGGTGATATGGCGGTCGGAAAGCCGGGCGGCCGCGACGAGCGCGGAGTCGAGGATCTTCACGCCGTGGTGGACCTCGAAGCGCTCCTTCAGTCCCCGCAGGATCGAGACCGTGGCTTCCAGGTCCGGGGGCTCCACGGGCACCGGCTGGAAGCGCCGCTCGAGCGCCGCGTCCTTCTCGATGTTCTTCCGGTACTCGTCGTAGGTCGTCGCGCCGATGCAGTGGAGTTCCCCGCGCGCGAGCAGGGGCTTCAGGAGGTTTCCCGCGTCCATCGCGCCCTCGGTCTTGCCCGCGCCGACGATCAGGTGCAGTTCGTCGATGAAGAGGATGATCCGGCCGTCCGCGGCCTTGATCTCGTCGAGGACCGCCTTCAGGCGCTCCTCGAACTCGCCGCGGTACTTCGCTCCCGCGATGAGCGCGCCCATGTCCAGCGCGTACAGCACCCGGTCCTTCAGCCCTTCCGGCACGTCGCCGCGGTAGATCCGCTGGGCGATGCCCTCGACGACCGCGGTCTTGCCCGTGCCGGGCGGCCCGACGAGAACGGGATTGTTCTTCGTGCGGCGCGAGAGGATGCGGATCACGCGCCTCTGCTCCGCCTCGCGACCGATCACGGGATCGAGCTTGCCTTCGCGCGCGAGCGCGACGAGATCGCGCCCGTACTTCTCGAGCGCCTCGTAGCGGACCTCCGGGGTCTTCGAATCCACGCGGCGGTTCCCGCGGAAACGCTGGACGGCCGAGCGCAGCGCGGTCTCGTTCTCGCCGAGGTGATCCGCGAGGGCGACGAGGAGGTGCTCGACGGAGAGGTAGTCGTCCCCGAGCTTTCCGCGCTCCTCGTCGGCCTTCGCCAGGGCGCGCGAGGCCGCGCGGGAGAGGGCCGGCTGGCGCAGGCCGTCGCCCTCGACCTTGTGCAGCCTGCCGAGTTTCTCCGCGACGACGCGCCGCGTCTTCTCCAGGGAGGATCCGGTTCCCTCGAGAATCTTCGGCGCGATTGAGCCCTCGGTCTCGAGGATCGCCCCGGCCAGGTGAGCCGGTTCGATCTCGGCATGGGAGAGCCGCACGGCCTGGTCGAAGGCGTTCTGCACGACGGCCTGGAGCTTCTCGGTCCAGTTGTTGACGTTCATCATCATCTATCTCCTGTTCGGGAGAGGGATTCAATCGCCGTGCCTGAAAAGACGGCCTGGAAAACAAGGAGATGAAAAACGCGAGGGACAATGTGGCAATGGAACCGTTGCCAACGGGGCCATGGGCGGCGCCGTGTCATCCCGTTTCTCATGCGCATCCACGCGAGGGATAACGTGGCTCGGGCGCGGCGTCTTCTTGAGCCGAGGGCCCCTAGCGCCGCGGGAGCTCCTCGTTGAAGCGCTGGATCAATTCGATCCCGTCCGGATCCTCGACCAGGAAGCGCGTGAAGCGGACGAGCCGCTCGGTGGTCAGGCGCCCGATGAGGTGCTCGAGCTTGCAGGAGTCTTCGAGCGCGGTGTTCTCGTCGAGGCCGAGCACCTCGTGCAGGAAGCGGAGCAGGTCGGAACGGGAATGGGAATGCGGAAGGGTCGCCATGACGAATACTGCCGGGAGGGTATGGCGTGGAACGCACCAGTCACATACCGTTAGGGATACAGCATGCCGCCTCGCATAATGCCAGACGATCCGGAGAACCTTTCCGCGAAACGACCGGGGGCTGCCGTCTCGGGCGTCAAGGAGTGAGCAAGGGGTTCCGGTGCCGGGGCATGTCCGCCATTACGCGCAGGACATGGGGCGCCATGGCTGACGCCACGAGCCCGTAACCCGATTCGGTCATGTGCCCGTAGTCGATATACACACCGGCCGGAGAGTCGCCCAGGACGTCGGCGAAATTCACGACGCGGGAATTTCGCCGCGCCTGTTCATGCTCCGAGAAGAGAGTGCTGACCCGGGCGAAGAAGCGTTGGGTCTCCTCCGCGTAATTCAACCTCCGGATCTCTTCTTCCTCGAACGGCGTCCGATTCCTCTTCGAATAGGCGGTCGGCTGCCAGAAGAAGATCGGCACGAAGCCCCATTCCCGCCCCATGGCCTCGACGAAACGCACGTTGCTCAGATAGGATTCCACAGTAGCCGCGGCCAGGTTTTCACGTTCGCCCTCGGGCACCCAGGGCGTCGCATCCGGGGGCGGATCCAGGCCGAGCTTTGACCGGAGATACCTGACGCGGCGGTAGAGAGAGCGATGTTCCACGAACCTCGATAAAGCGGCCCTGTAAAGGTCGGCCGAACGGCGGTCGTTCAGGAGGCAGAATTCCTGGACTCGGTTGATCTCGTTCTGGGGCCAACCGGCATGGCGGTTCATGATGGAAGAGAAGATGTCGTTGAGCCCGTCGTAGAAGATGACGATGTCCGGCCTGTTGCCGCGACGCAGTTCCTCGAACAGGATCAGGACCTCCTGCGTGCTCACATAACCGCCCTGGCCGAAATTAGTCACTTCCACGGCCGCGCGGTTCCGATTGAGGAGACGGGAAAGGTGCGAGGGGATCGTCGCGGAATCGCGCGCTCCAATTCCCATCATGGTGGACCCTCCGAACATGAAGACGCGCACGGGCGGCGAGTCGTCGAACCGCGCGGGGTTCCACGTGGCCCTGAGGCCCGAATGGTCGAAAATATGGTAAACCCCGTGAAATGGCGCGTTCCTGAAATAGACGTAGGGAATCCACACGAGGGGGCTGGTTGCGGAGCGGTCCTCGAGCTCCTGGAAGCATTCGACGACCCAGGTCTCGCCTCGATATTCATCGGCGTTCATGGCCGAGTTGCTCACGACCGGCCGTTCGTGCCTCATGCGAGCCTTCGCGCGGGACACGATCTCGGAGCCTCCCTCGTACGCGACAAGGATGAATAGGACGATGCCGACCATGCTCCAGGCGTTCCTCAGGAGGATGAGGCATTTCTTGAGACGCCGGAATGGCACGTTCGGTTGCCCCTGCGGGGATTGGGTGTCCGCATTCATGGGCCGGAAGATAATGTCCTGCCCACGTGAGAGCAAGGGTAAACGGCAATGCCGTCAACACCCGGCAGACATGTCCCTTCAATCCCCGATCAAGCGTGTTTCTCTCACCCTGATCGCTCCCCCGGCATGAGCTTGTCAGATTCTTATCGACGGGATGATGTGGTTATTCACACCTGACGCACGGAGCTTCCGATGTCCGGCAACTCGAAGCGATATGAAAATCGACTCGCGCCGCCATTGTTACCCGGGTCCCGATCGAGGCCCGCCTGCCCCAAGGCGATTCGCCATTTTTCACGGAAGATTATGCGAGAGGGAAACCATTTCCTCGTCGGCGCCGGCGACCTGGCGGTTGCCAATCGTTCCGTGTGGTCGGGGTCAAGATCAACATGATGACAAGCCGAATCAAGCCGGGACGGCGTGCGACCCAAACGCCTGGCATTGGGGTAGAAAACGGCATGGACAATGGGGCAATGGATTTGCTGCCAAAGAGGCGATGGGAGCCCGGGACCCTGCCGCGCGCCCTTCGATCAAGGCGCCCGGTTACCGCCGCGGGAGCTCCTCGTTGAAGCGCTGGATCAATTCGCGCCCGTCCGGATCCTCGACCAGGAAGCGCGTGAAGCGGACGAGCCGCTCGGTGGTCAGGCGCCCGATGAGGTGCTCGAGCTTGCAGGAGTCCTCGAGCGCGGTGTTCTCGTCGAGGCCGAGAACCTCGTGGAGGAAGCGGAGCAGGGCCGAGCGCGAGCCGACGATGGAGGCGACGGCGCCCTCGCCGGGCTTGGTGAGGAAGAGCATCCGGTTCTCGTCCTCGGTGACGAAGCCCTTTTCGCGCATGGCCTTGATCGCGATGGAGGCGGAACCCTTGGTGACGCCGAGGCGGCGCGCGACGTCGGTGATGCGTGCGTAGCCGCGTTCCTCGCGCAGTTCGGAGATGGCCAGGAGGTAGTGGGCCATGCTGTGCGTCAGCGGGGAGGCCTCGAAGCTCTTCCAGACCTCCGAGAAGCCGTGGCGGTCGTCGGCGCCCGTCATATGCCGCTTCCGTCCTCGTGCCGCTCCGGCTCGCTGTAGAGCGACTGGAGGTCCGTGATTGGCGGCGGCGCGTCGGGCGAGGTGGGGATGTGAATCCGGCCCTCAACGGCTTGGAGGCGCTTCTGCGCGTCGTTGACGCGCAGGACGAGCGCGTCGAGCGCCCGCGCGATGGGGTCGGGGAGGTCGGCGTGAGCGAGACTGCCGGACTTCTTCTCCTTACGCTGGATCGCGCGACCCGGGATGCCGACGACGGTCGCGCCGTCCGGAACGTCGTGGATGACGACGGAGCCGGAACCGATCTTGGCGTTCTCGCCGACGACGATGGCGCCGAGGATGCAGACGTTCGATCCGATGACGGCGCCCTTCTTGACGTAGGGATGGCGGATCGTCCGCTCGCAGGAGGTTCCCCCGAGGACGACGCCCTTGTAGATGAGCACGTCGTCCTCGACGATCGTCGTCTCGCCGATGACGACGCCCATGCCGTGATCGATGAAGACGCGCCGGCCGATTCTCGCGCCCGGGTGGATCTCGATCCCGGTGAGGAAGCGGGCGACGTGGGAGATGAAACGAGCGGCGAAGGCGAAACCGCGCCACCAGAGGGCGAAGGCGAGCCGATGGAACCAGAGGGCGTGGAGACCGGGGTAGCAGGTGAGGACCTCGAGCCGGGAGCGCGCGGCCGGGTCGCTGTGCAGGACGGCCTCGACGTCCTCCCGGATCCGCTCGAGCGCGCCGACGCGATGGAGCTGGAAGGTCTCGGTTTGAGGATTCCTCGGCATGGCGGCGTCATTCTATCGGAGAAACGGAGAGACCGAAATCGGAGAAACTGGGGAGACCGAAATCCAAAGGCGCGGAGAGCCGGGCGCGATGAGCGGGGTGAAGCCATGTGAAATGATGCCCGGGATTTTCCGATGCCCGCGCCCCGCTCTTCACGCCTTACGCGGTTGACACCGGGGGGCGAATGCGGGAACCTTGAGGCATGGTCGAGAATGAGGAGAAGGGGTCTCGACGCCGCGATCCCCGTTACGTCGAACACAGCTCCGATCTTTCGGACTGGATTCAGGTCCGGATCGTCCGGCAGTTCGGGACGCAGCAGGAGTCGAGCGGAGTCCTCGTGGACCTGACGCCGCGGGCCGTCAAGGTCGGGATCCCGGGCGAGAGCGCGGAGTTGCGCACGGTCTTCGGGATCGGGACGCGTATCCTCATCACCTTCCGCTTCCGTGATCTCGCGACGACGACGGCGACCGCGAGCGTCGCGCGCATCGACGACGTCCCGAACGGCGTGGGCCTCGTCCTCTTCTTCGACTTCATCCGGGAGGAGGACCGGGAGACGATCACGCGGATCTGCCAGGCCTTCAATCGCACGGATTCCTCCGAACCCGACAGCGTCCCTCCGTTCTGACCCGGCGCGACATGATCGATCTCGTTGTCGATATCGGCAACACCGAGACCGCCGCGGGCCTGTACGAGGCCGTCCGCGCGCGGCGGACCCGGTCCGCCCGTCATTCCTTCGTGACCGCCGCGCGGCGCCTCTCGACCTTCCGCCTGCCGACCGCGGACCGCCTCACCGCGGATCTCCTTGCCAGCCTCGTACTCCCGCACCTCGGCCGCCGCGCGATCGGCCGCCTCGTCATCGCCTCGGTCGTGCCGAGCGCGGAGGACTCCTGGTCGGAATTCGCCGTGAAGCACCTCGGCGCGAAGCCCCTGGTCCTGGAATCGTCACGGGTGCCCGGGATCGCCCTGGAGATCGAGCGCCCGTCGGAGGCCGGCATCGACCGCGTCGTGAACGCCTGGATGGGATTCCGCCGGTACGGTGGTCCGCTCGTCGTCGTCGACATGGGCACGGCCACGACCTTCGACGTCGTGTCGGCGACCGGTGCCTACCTTGGCGGCGCGATCGCGCCGGGCCCGGCCCTGCAGATGGAGAGCCTCGCCCGGCGCACGGCGCGCCTTCCGCGGATCGATCTTCACGCGCCGCCCCGGATCATCGGGCGCAACACGATCGAAGCCCTGAGGTCCGGCGTCGTGGGTGGGCACGCCGCGATGGTCGAGGGATTGCTCGAAGGGATCCGCAAGGAGATGCCGGGTATCAGGGCCGTGGCGACGGGCGGACTCATGGGAACGGTGCGCCCGGCTCTCGAGAAACGCTTCGAGGCCTTCGACGCGTATCTGACCCTGGACGGAGCCGCAGAGATCGCGGGAATCTACGAAGTTTGAAAGTCAACCGTAGCGTCTGAAACGAGTCGAACCGTCGATCGCGGAAGCCGTGTCGTCCCGACGCCACGCGTCCGGACATCTTCCACCGAAAGAAAAGGATCGTAAAAACTGGCACATATTTACCAAACCCCTTGACAATTGGCCTGTTAGAATGCATACTCGTCGGGTTTGGCTAGGGGAAACCTGGGTAAACAAAATTCAAGTGAGGTGTCTTCCATCATGAAGAAGAGTCGTGTTGGTATTTTGTTCGCCGCCGTGCTCATCGGCGTCGGCGTCGCGGTGGCGGCGGTGTCGCCCAGCGTCGGCAGTGAACATCTGCTGACCCTCTCCTCAGGGACTCATTCCGTGGATACGGGCGTCGGCCTCTTCAGCGTTATGACCTCGGACAGTTCCGTCGGCGTCGGTGTCTTCTTCGTGAACGCCAGCAATGACACGAAGATGGTACAGGCCGCCTATCCGGCCAAGCCGATCTTCGGAAACCCGAGAGACCGGCTTCTTCTGCGCGCCAGCGACACCTCGTGGACGTCCATCACGACGGACTTCGCGACGGCCACGAATTCCTCGGGTCAGTGGACGAGCGGACTGACCAATCTCAGCGGAGGAGCCTCCTCGGTCTACCTGACCGCGACCGACAAGTGCACGGACCCGGCGATCGTGATCGGTGACTCCGTTTTCGCTCCCCTGAACGAGTTGCTGGCCGACGGCGCCGAGACGATCACCTACAACCAGCCCTTTGATTCCTTTGTGAACATCGTCGGCCTGCAGTCCGGCCAGGACACGGCGCGCCTCATCGTAATCGGCCCGCAGAACAAGGTCACGGGCGACACGATTCTTCCCTTCGGCTCCGCCAACGCCGGTGCGAGGGTCCGCTTCGACACGGGCGTGACGCGGCTGATGGCGCTGGTTCGCGACGCGAGCCAGGGCAAGTTCAAGATCTTCACCGGCGCGGTCGCCGTGGGCGCGAAGCAGGCGACGAACCTGCAGACGGTCGACTCCGCCATCTCTGTCCGGATGGGCGATGTCGTCTTCTGCACGGTCACGGTCACGAACGCGCTGGCCCAGCCGGTCCGCCGGATCGACTTCATCGACATGCCGAACGACGCGGCGAATGGCGCGGTGGACGGCTACTCCCTGATCGACAGCGGCACGTACGGATTCGACACCCGTCTCCCGAACTCCGTCTTTGAGATTCGGCTCTACGATTTGTGGGGCCAGTTGATCAAGTCTACGAGCGAGTTTGTGACGATCAAGGTCGAGTACAACCTCGGCGCCTTCGGAACCTCCTTCGATACGTCAAAGATCAAGGTTCTTCACCTCACCGACGGCAACCGCTGGGTGGCGCTCCCGAGCTCCGTCAGCACGACGAACGCCGTCGTGACGTCCCAGTCCAAGGGCTTCTCGATCTTCGCCCTCGGCGCCATCGGTTCCTCGAGCCCGGTCGACGACAACGACAACGTCTGCGTCGTGAACCGTTCCCTCGGCGGCTCCGTCCTCTCGGGTGTCATGCCGGCCCTGCGCTCCTATCGCGACATGGTGCTCGGCACGAGCCTCGGACGCCTGGCGGTCGAGACGTATTACGGCTTCGCGGCGCTCCTCATCGTGGCGGCGGCCGGCCTCGGCCTCGCCCGCATGCGCGGCTGATCGAAACAGGCTTTTCGACCCCGGCGGTCTCGGCCGCCGGGGTTTTTCTTTTCAGGTCCGCTTCATTGAACCTGCCTTGGCTTTCGCGTAGGATGGTTTTCCAGGCGGCGTACCCAAGTGGATAAGGGAAGGGTCTGCAAAACCCTCATTCGTCGGTTCGATTCCGACCGCCGCCTCGCCCGTGTAACCCTCGCTCCAATTTCTGTTCAGCTTTTCGCCGATTTGCCTTCTGCTTTTTGCCTTTTGCCTTTTGCTTTTTGCCTTCCTATGATCCCCGTATGGTCATCCCCGTCGGGAAGCTTCTCGATGAACGCATCGATCCGTTCTCGCTTCTCGCGCCGGAGGATCGTCGCCGCCTCCTGAGGGCGGCGGAGACCGACGTCTCGATCCTTCTTCTCGGCGAGACCGGCACGGGCAAGGGACAACTGGCGCGGGCGATCGCGGCACGCTCCAACCGACCCTCGCTCGTGGAGGTGAACTGCGCGGCCCTACCCGATGAACTGCTCGGCTCGGAACTCTTCGGTCACAAGCGCGGGGCCTTCACCGGGGCCGTGTCGGACCGGAAGGGGCTCCTCGCCGCCGCCGGCGGCAAGACGATCTTCCTCGACGAGATCGGCGAGATCTCGCTCTCGATGCAGAGGATGCTCCTGCGCGTCGTCCAGCGGTCGAACCGCACGATGAAGCCCCTGGGCGCGGACCAGGAGGTGCTTCTCCCGCCCGTGAGGTTCCTCTTCGCCACGAACCGCGATCTCGAGGCGGAGACGGGGGCGGGCCGCTTCCGCGAGGATCTCCTGCGCCGCATCGACGTCGTCTCGGTCACCCTGCCGCCCCTCAGGCAACGCACCGATCTCATCCCGGGATACGTCGGCGCGTTCCTGAAGGAACTCTCGGCGCTGCACCGAATCCCGGTGAAGGGCGTGGATTCCCGCGCCCTGAAGAGGCTCAACGCGTGGAGCTGGCCGGGGAACGTGAGAGAACTGAAGAACACCCTCGAACGGGCCCTCGTCACGGCGGAGCGGGACGATGATGTCGTGATCACGGAAGCCGACGTCGGCCTTCGCCGACAGCCCGGCGGCCGCGACAACGCGGTCCGGACGCTGGAGGAGACCGAAAAGGACCAGGTCCTGCGCGCGCTCGAGCGCTCCGGGGGGAGGGTCAAGGAGGCCATGGAACTGCTCGGGATCCGTTCCCGCACCGTCCTTTATCACCGGATGAGGAAATACGGCATAGCATGGGGCCGCGAACCACGCGTCGCCCCGGGGAGGAAAACGTGACGATCGTCAGAAAAGGGGTGATCCTGGCCGGGGGCATGGGAACGAGGCTCCACCCGTTGACGCGCGTGACCAACAAGCATCTCCTGCCCGTCGGCGACCAGCCGATGATCTTCCACCCCATCCGGACCCTGGTCGAGGCGGGCGTGGAGGAACTGCTCATCGTGCTCGGCGGGGAGAGCGTGGGTGACTTCGTGAGGTTGTTGGGCTCGGGCGAGGAGTTCGATCTTCGCATCCTTTACTACGTCTACCAGTCGAAGGCGGACGGGATCGCGGGCGCCCTGAAGCTCGCCGAACGTTTCGTCGGCCCGGATCCCTTCCTTGTCATGCTGGGCGACAACATCGTCGACCGCTCGATCCGACCCCACGTCGAGCGGTTCGCCGCGGCCCCGGGCCGCGCCCGCATCCTCTTGAAGAAGGTCGACCGCCCGGAGCGATTCGGCGTCGCGGTCGTCGAGAACGGGCGGGTGACTCGCATCGTGGAGAAACCGAAGGAGCCGATCGGGGACCTGGCCGTGACGGGCGTCTACATGTACCCGCCGGACGTTTTCGACGTCATTCGCTCCCTCACGCCCTCGACGCGCGGCGAATACGAGGTGACCGACATCAACAACGCCTACCTCGCGGCGGGACGCCTCGACCACGACGTCTTCGAGGGCCTCTGGACCGACGCCGGAACCTTCCCGTCCCTGAGAAAGGCCACGGAGGCGGTGTGGAGGAAGGGCGACCGGGCGTGAAGATCCTCGTCACGGGCGGCTGCGGCTTCATCGGCTCGCACCTCGTGCGCGCGCTCCTGGAGGAGGGGCACGAGGTGACGAATCTGGACAAGCTGACCTATGCCGGGAATCCCGCGAACGTCGCGGACTGCGAAACGCGCCCGGGTTACGCCTTCGTTCGGGGGGACATCGCGGACCGGGACGTCGTGGAACCCCTTGTCGAGCGCGCCGAACTCGTCGTCAATGTCGCCGCCGAGACGCACGTCGACCGGTCCATCGACGACGCCGACGCCTTCCTCCGCACCAACGTCGGCGGGGTTCACCGGCTCTGCGAGGCCATCAAGGCCCTGAAGCGGCCGATGCGCCTTGTCCAGGTCTCCACCGACGAGGTCTACGGCTCGATCGATCACGGGGCGTTCAAGGAGGGCGATCGTTTCGCGCCGTCGAGCCCCTACGCGGCCGCCAAGGCGGCCGGCGAACTCCTGGCCTTCTCCTACCACGCGACCCACGGGCTCGACGTCGTCGCGACGCGCGGCGCGAACACCTACGGGCCGAACCAGTTCCCCGAGAAGCTGATTCCCTTCTTCGTGACGGAGCTCTGCGAGGGCCTGCGCGTTCCCCTCTACGGCGACGGCCTGAACGTGCGCGACTGGCTCCACGTGCGCGACCACGCACAGGCGATCGCCCACGTCGCCCGGAAGGGCGAGGCGGGCCGCGCTTACAACGTCCCGGGCCGCAACGAGAGGACGAACCGGGAGGTGACCGTGCGGATCCTCGAACTCCTGGAACGGGGGGAGGAATGGATCGAACGCATCCAGGACCGGCCGGGTCACGATCGGCGCTATGCCGTCGACGGCGCGGCTCTCGATCGCCTCGGTTTTTCCGACAGAGTCTCCTTCGAAGACGGACTTACCGATACCGTGGAATGGTATCGCGCTCATGAGGGGTGGTGGAAACCGCTGAAAGAGGCCTCGCGCGCCTTCTTCGATCGTCATTACGGCTCCCTCGGAAGAGCCCCGAGTCAGCCCTGACGGAAACCGGAAAAACTCCTCTCTTTTTCGAATCATGGCCATGGATCGACTGGGCCGCGGCAGTTATGTAATAACCTGAAATAGCTGTTTTTATGCAATTTCAGTATACCCGCGAAATAGCCTGAAATCGTTTACTAAAATTTACTCAAAAAGATCCCAAAAACCCCTTGACATCCCTTGACTCCAAGGGTATAAAACTCCGATACGCCGCGATCGATGTGCGTTTTTGACCTCGGGCGCGGCGTCATGATGTGGTCTAAATATAGCGTCCGCGCGGGAGCAGCAGATCCGGGCGGCGTACAACCTTGTTGGCCCGTGCCCGAATCTGGACACGAGGAGGTGACTTGGTAGGGACGCGAGTTCTTACAAGGGCCGGTTGGGCAGGCAAGGACTGAAACGCAGCGGGGCGGATCCAGGTCGCCCGGGGGCGACCCCAAGAACCTGGAGACAACAAGAAGCACACAACGCCCCGACAGGGGCAACCTTTTGGAGGACTATTACAATGAAGCGTTTTGCTATTCTCGCGCTCGCTGCGATGATCGCTCTCCCGGCTTCCGCCGCGGGCGTCACGATCAGCGGGTATCTCGACATCGGTTACATCGCGGCCGAGGGCGGCACGTCCATCGGCGGCGCCAACTACACGGGCCAGGCTTCCGGCTCCACGAACGGCAATTATGATGCCGACGACGGCTTTGCTCTCAACGAGCTGAACCTCGACATCGCCAGCCAGCTCACCAACGACATCAGCATGTTCGCCTCCGTCGACGCCCTCTTCAACAACACGGCGCTGCGCGTGGACTATGCCTACGTCGATTTCGCGAACCCGGGTCCGTTCGACCTCAACGTCCGCGCCGGCCGCATTCCGTCGGTC
>CAZWVM010000027.1:0-25594 GCA_964637705.1 uncultured bacterium | reverse complement strand
ACGAATACAGCCTCTACCTCCGCGCCTTCGTCGAGTCGCAGGTCTTCACGGACCGCAGGATGAAGGAGATCCTCGGGCGCCCCGAGCTCTCGACCGCCGAGGCCCTGCAGTTCGGCGTCGATTCGGAGCGCGACGCGATCCTCTACTACACCGACGTCAAGGATCTCGTTCCCGCCTCCGACCATGACGCGCTCGACAGGATCATCGCGGAGGAACGGGAGCATTACATCCGGCTGGTGGAGATGCTGCGAACGGCCTGATCCGTCATGGAACGGAGGACCCTCTTTCGCATCATCGCCCTCCTCCTCGCGCCCGCCGCGCTCGCGGCGGCCGAAGGAGTCCTTTGGTGGCGCGAGCGGGGTAACGTGACGGAGCGGGGGAAGGCGGTCTGGACCGTTCCCGACGAGTGGCTGGGCTACCGCCTGCGGCGCGACTTCGCGACCCCGGACGGGCGGGCCTTCATCAACGGGGAGGGGATCCGCGGCGATTCGCTTCATCTCGCCGCCGCCCCCGGCGACCCGCGCATCCTCGTTCTCGGCAATTCCTGCGCCTTCGGGGCCGGTTGCATGGACACGGAGATCTTCACGTATCTTTTGGAACGGAACCTGCGCGCGGGCGGCCTCGAGAGCGCGGTGGTCTATAACGCCGGCGTCGGCGGTTACAACACGAACCAGTGCCGGCTCTACCTGGAGCGTGAACTGGGGAGGTACCGGCCGACCGACATCGTCGTCTACGCCGGCTGGAACGATCTCGTGACGGCCACCTGGCCCTTCTATGTGCCCGGCCTCCAGCTCGGGCCCAAGGCCCGACCTCCGGGCGGAGAGCTGATGATCCCCTGGATCTCCTCCCTGCGCCTCTTCAACTTTGCGCGCGCCCGCTGGAGGATGCTCCTGAATCGCCTGCGCTCCGACGGCGGGCACGACACCTGGAACGCGCGCGCCGTCGATAATTTCCGCTCCAACCTCGTGGCGATGAAGGCCGAAGCCGCTCGTCTGGGGGCGCGGATCCATTTCTGCACCCTGCCCTACGACGAGGGGCGATTTCCGGAGCGGTATTCCCGCGAGGCGTTCGGTTACTCCCGGGAGGGGTTCGTCCGCCTGTGGAGCGCCTTCCAGTCCGAGATTCGTTCGGCGGCCGCGCCGGAGGCGCTGATCGATCTCCATGCGGCGGTCGCGCCGGATGCCGCGCGTTCCGAGGTGATCTACGACTACAACCATCTCGGCCCCGAGGGCCACGCGATCGCCGCCGCGACGATCGAGAGGGCCTTGAGGGACGCCTGGTCGCGGGCGCGGACGCCGACCGCATCGCGGGAGGCCGGCGACCGCTGAACCGAGCGGGGACGTGACGACGCCTCCTTCTCCCTTGCAGTCGCGCGCGGGGCGGGGGAAACTCGCGGTATGACCGAAGAAACACCGCTCCTGAAGCAGTATCGCGCCGTGAAGGCCGAGCATCCCGGCGCGATCCTCATGTTCCGGATCGGGGACTTCTTCGAGATGTTCGAGCAGGACGCGGAGACGGCGGCGCGCGAACTCGAGCTGACCCTGACGTCCAAGGCCATGGGCAAGGCGGGACGCTTGCCGCTGGCCGGGGTGCCGCACCACGCGGTGGACGCCTACGTGGCGCGCCTGGTGCGCAAGGGCTACCACGTCGCCATCTGCGACCAGGCGGAGGACCCGAAGAAGGCGAAGGGGCTCGTGCGGCGGGAGGTCACGCGCATCGTCACGCCGGGCACATGGACCGGGGGCGACGGTCGCGCGAACAAATTCATCGCCGCGCTGCGCGCGGGGGAGGAGGGCGAGGGCCGCCGGAAGCCAGCCGCGTACCCGGCCGCCGCGTGCGATCTCCTGACCGGCGAGTTGTATGTCGGGGTCCTGGCCTCGACGACCGAGGTCGAGGCGTTCCTCGCGCGGTTCCGTCCGGCTGAGGTGATCCTTTCCGACGCCGCCGCGGCCCCGGAGGAGGAGCTCGTGCGAGCGGCCTCGCCGGAGGCCTTCGTGACGCGCCTCCCGTCCTGGCGCTTCGGAACCTCGTTCGCCGAGGACCTCCTGCGCAACCACTTCGGCGTCTCGACGCTCGCGGGTTTCGGGTTGAAGGAGGGCGTCCTGGGTCCGCCGGCCGCCGTGCTCTCCTACCTCAAGGAGACGCAGAAATCGGCCCTGGCGCACATCGCCTCCATCGTCCCCCTCGACGGCGACGAGACGGTGCGCCTCGACGCATCGACGCTGTTGCAGCTCGAGATCGTCGACTCGCCGTCCCGCGACACGGAAACGACGCTCCTCGCCACGCTCGACCGCGCGGTGACGGCGATGGGGTCTCGCCTCATCGCCCGCCGCCTCACGGCGCCCTTGTGCGACGCGGCCGCGATCCGCGAGAGGCTCGACGCGGTGGAGGCGTTCCATTCCGATTTCCTGGCGCGCGCGGAGGCCCGCGAGCGGATGAAGACGGTCTTCGACCTCGAGCGCCTCGCCGGCCGTCTCTCTCTCGGCACCGTCTCGCCCCGCGAGGTGACGGCGCTCGCGTCGTCCCTGGAAGCCGTGCCGTCGCTCGCGGCCGCGGCCCGGCACGGAGCGCTCGGCCGCATCCGCGAAGCGCTCGATCCGGTCGTGGAGGTGACCTCGCTCGTCCGCGCGAAGCTGGTCGAGACGCCGCCCCTGGAGTTCGGCGAGGGGCCGCTCTTCCGCGAGGGGGTCGAGCCGCGGCTGGACGAGTTGCGCGACGGTTCGCGCGCGTCCCGGCAGTGGATCGCGGAGCTGCAGGCCCGGGAGCGGGAACGCACCGGCATCGCGTCCCTCAAGGTCGGGTTCAACAACGTCTTCGGATACTACATCGAGGTGACCCGCGCCAACCTCGAGAAGGTTCCGCCGGACTACCGGCGCAAGCAGACGACGGCCAACGGCGAGCGCTATTTCACGGAGGAGCTGAAACACCACGAGGAGATCGTGCTCTCGGCCCAGGAGAAGGTGACGGAGCTGGAACAGGAGCTCTTCGCCGCCCTGCGCGGAGAGATCGCCCTCCACATCGCCCGCATCCAGCGTACGGCCTCGGCCGTGGCGGAACTGGACCTCTGTGCCGCCTTCGCGGAGGTTGCCGTGGAGCGGAGGTACGTGCGGCCGGAGCTGATCGACGAATCGAGGCCGTTCCTGAGGATCGAGAAGGGACGGCACCCGGTCGTCGAGGCCCTGCTCTCCGGGGAGGAGAGCTTCGTCCCCAACGAGACGATCCTCGACGCGCGCCAGCGCTTCATGGTGCTCACCGGCCCGAACATGGCGGGCAAATCGACCTACATCCGCCAGGTCGCCGTGATCGCCCTGATGGCACAGGTCGGCTCCTTCGTGCCGGCCGACCGGTGCGTCATGTCTCCCTTCGACGGGATCCACGCCCGGATCGGGGCCTCCGACCGCCTGGCCCGCGGCCTCTCGACTTTCATGGTCGAGATGATCGAGGCCGCGATGATTCTGCGCAACGCCACGAAGCGATCGCTTGTCATCCTCGATGAGATCGGGCGCGGCACCTCGACCTACGACGGCCTCTCGATCGCGTGGGCCATGGTCGAGGCGCTCTCCGCGCGCGGCTGTCTCGCGCTCTTCGCCACTCACTACCACGAACTGACGTCCCTCGCCGACGATATCGACGGGGTCCACAACGCCACGGTCGCGGTGAAGGAATGGGGCGAGAAGATCCATTTCCTGCACGAGATCCGCCCCGGGGCCGCGGACCGCTCATACGGCATACAGGTTGCCTCCCTCGCCGGCGTCCCGAAGAACGTCCTCGAGCGCGCCAAGGAGATCCTGGGGGGGCTGGAGATGGGCGAACTGAGGCAGAAGCAGGAGGCGGAGGCGGGCGCGGCCGGGCAGATCTCGCTCTTCTCGGCGCTCGCCGACGTGCCCCAGCCCGAGCGCGAGATCGCCGAGGAATTGCGGCGGATCGACCCGGACGCGGTCGCCCCGCGCGAGGCGCTCGAGATCCTCGCCCGGCTCAAGGCGAAGCTCTCATGACCGCGGCGCTTCCTAAGAAAATTCGCCGGCTCGACGAGGCGACGGTGGTCCGCATCGCGGCCGGCGAGGTGATCGAGCGGCCGGCGTCGGTTGTGAAGGAACTGGTGGAGAACGCTCTCGACGCGGGCGCTCGGAACGTCTCGGTGCGGATCGAGCGGGGCGGCCTGGGGCTCATCGAGGTCGTCGACGACGGCTGCGGAATCCCGGCGGGCGAACTGCCGGTCGCCATCGAGAGGCACGCGACCTCGAAGATCTCGACCGCCGAGGATCTCTCGTCGATCCGCAGCATGGGCTTCCGGGGTGAAGCGCTCGCGGCCATCGCCTCGGCCGGACGCCTCGCGATCGTCAGCCGTGCCGGGGAGGAGGATGCCGCCCAGATCGCGCTGGATCCCACGTGGAAACCGGGTGAGCCCGTCGCCGTGACGCCGGCCGCGCGCGCCCGCGGGACGACCGTCGTCGTTCGCGACCTCTTCCTCGCGACCCCGGCTCGCCTCAAGTTCATGAAGTCCGAGTCGACCGAGTTCTCGCGGATCTGCGATCGCGTCGAGCGGCTCGCCCTGGGGCGACCGGACGTCGCGGTCGAACTGATGCGCGACGGGAAGAGGGTCTTTCGTACCTCCGGCCGCGGTGACCTGCGCGAGGTCGTGGCCGCCGTCTTCGGCGCCGAGCTCGCGCGCGAACTCCTTGAGGCCTCCGGTTCGGGAGGCTCCGTGACGGTGCGGGGACTCTGCTCCCCGCCCCACGTCTCTCGCAGGAACCGAACCGGCATCTACTTCGACCTGGCCGGGCGATCGTTCGAGGATCGCACGGTGATGCATGCGGCCGTCTCGGCCTACGAGGGGCTCCTGCCCTCCGGTTCGTTCCCCGTGATCTTCCTCTCGATCGATCTGCCGCCGTCGGATGTCGACGTGAACGTTCATCCGGCCAAGGCCGAGGTCCGCTTCCTCGATCCGCCGCGAGTCCATCGCATCGTGGGCCAGGTCCTTCGCTCAAGACTGCGCGGCGATGTCGCGGTTCCGCGGGTCGAGGAGCCGGGCGCGTTCACCCTGAAAGGGGAGGCGTCGACCCCGGACGCCGACGATCGCCGCCAGCAGGTCCTCCAGGCGCTCTTCGACTTCGAGAATCCTTCGTCCGCAGAGGGGAATCCGACGCCCGATCTCACCCGGCCGAGCGCCGGCCGCAGGTTGCGATTGAGGCCGATCGGCGAGATGGCCGGTCGATTCGTACTGGCCGAGGCCGAGGACGGGCTTTACATAATCGATCAGCATGCAGCCCATGAGCGCGTTCTTTTCGATCGGCTGATGAGGGAAGCCCAGGAGGCGGACGTCAAGGTGAGCGATCTGCTTTCGCCCGCCGTCATCGAGGCCTCCGCGGCGGAACGCAGCCTCGCGGAGGAGTGCCGCGCGGGTCTCGCGGAGATCGGATTCGAGATCGAGGTCTGGCCCGACGCGATCGCGGTGAAGGCGCTTCCGGCGGCTCTCTCGCGGTTCGGCGAAGCGGAAAGGATCATCCGCGAGACGATCGCGTCGTTGAAGGAGGCCGAGGTCTCGGGCTCGCGCGCGGGCCAAAAGGTCTCCTACGAGCGGTTGGCGCGCGAGGCCTGCAAGGCGGCCGTCAAGGGGACCGAGCGACTTCGGGCCGAGGAGGTCGGACAGCTCGTCGAGGACCTGCTCGATGCGACCGATCCCTACAATTGTCCGCACGGACGACCCACCATGATACGCCTTACGACGCGAGAGCTGGATCGCAGATTCGGCAGGAGTTAGCGGGCTTTCCCTACGGTTGCACCTGAGATCATTGTTGCGTCACGTGAAGTGAACCTAGAAGAGAAACGGAATGAGCATCTTGGTCCCGCGGCGATAGTGCCAGTAGCGTGGAAACAACTTCATCAGCAGCTTCTCCTCGATGTGAATCTTGAGTCCCAGGACAAGGAGAAGAACCGCCCATGCCATGATCCGTTGCTCCGACGGGGAGTCGAATACCCATACGGAAGCGACGAGAATGACGCAGGAATACATCGGGTGACGAATCCACCGGTAAGGGCCTTTCGAGACGAAATCGATCTTCTGTGCCGGTTCGGGACCGATGCGGAAGCGGGTGCGTCTCATGGCGTGGAGCGCCCATAACCCGATGACGAGTCCGGCCACGAGCGGAACCAGGAACGCGGGGTTGCGCGGGATCAGGGGACCGGATGCCGCGAGGTAGGCGATAACGCCGAGCTGGACCGTGACGATCAGCCGGGACGCGACGCCGGGCTTCACGCGCCGACCATCCAGCCGAGCAGGAGCAGAACGGTCGTGAAGGAGGCGGCGAGCAGGAACGTTCCCGCGAAGAGAACACATCCGGTGAGGCCGCCGGGGAAGGATTCGGCGGGAAAAAGGGTCGTGGGAGAGACCGTGGCGCCGTCCGGGGCGGCATCGACCTCGGACGATTCGTTCTCGCCGTCCCTTTCGGCGTCGTTGTCCGGGAAGAAACCGACGACCATGAAGGCGAGGCAGAGGAAGGCGAAGAGGCACGCGTCGAGGAGATTGAAGAGCAGCCACCAGGCGCCGTCGATCCGGCCGGCGACCGCGCTATGCCGGCCGGCACTGAAGAAGAGTTCCTTGCGCGAGCCGTCGACGACATCGAGGATCCAGGAGAGGGGAGCGTCTCCTGGTCCGGCGTTGAGGATGCTGGCCGTGACGATCGAGACGAAGACGAAGGCGAAGCCGAAGGAGAGGGACGCCCAGGCCCTCAAGGGGAAGGAGGAGAAACCGCCCCGGTCGCCGCGCGCGATGCGCCCGGCCACGTAGCCGATGAGGCCTCCCACGACCATGCCCTGGAGCCCGGCGGGAAAGAACTGGAAGGTGCGGAAAAAGCCCGAAAGGAGCCCGGCGGCGAGAACGAGAAGCGTCGAAGGAGCGAGGCGAAAGAGGATCCAGGAGGCGAGGGAGAGGGGAGGCGGCGGGGGCGAATGTCCGGTCATGGCGGCGCGGGGGGATACTACGGCCGGGTTCCGGCCGGCACAAGGGATCGAAGACGGCCCTCCGGCTCTTGAAAAACGACGGGAGGATCCGCTACAATGCTGTCGTTGAGTCTCGAAGGGGGTCCCCCGTGTCGCACGTCGTGATCTTCGAGGACGAGATCGACCTCGTCGAAGTCTACCGGTTCGCTCTCGAGTCCGCCCAGCACCAGGTCCTCGACACCTTCCTGAGCGCCGCCCAGTTTCAACGCAAGCCTTCGTCCGCCGTCGAGGCGAGGCCGGTATCGGTCATCCTCGACGAGCGGCTGGGGAACGAATCGGGAACGGCGCTCATCCCGGCGATTCGAAGCTCCTATGCGCGTGCGCGCATCATCCTGGCGACGGCGGATCCAGACACCTTCTCGCGCGCCTCGGAACTCGGCGTCGACGGGGCCCTGAAGAAGCCCTTCCGGATGGCCGAGTTGATCTCCAGCGTCTCCTAGCTTCCCTCGCGCGCGGTCCGACGGCGACGTTTTCCGTTCAAGAATATGGCCAGCGCGGGCCTCCTGCGCTATAGTCTCGCCGGACCATGAATCTCCAGGACGTCATCCTCAAGCTCTCCCGCTTCTACGCGGACAAGGGCTGCATCATCGCCCAGCCGTACGACACGGAGAAGGGCGCGGGCACCTTCTCGCCGCACACCTTCCTCCGTTCCCTCGGCCCCGAGCCCTGGAACGTCGCATACGTCGAGCCGTCCCGCCGACCGACAGACGGCCGATACGGCGAGAACCCGAACCGCCTGCAGCACTACTACCAGTACCAGGTCATCATGAAGCCCGCGCCTCCGAACGCCCAGGATCTCTATCTCGAGTCGCTCCTCGCGCTGGGGATCAACCTGGCCGAGCACGACGTGCGCTTCGTGGAGGACGACTGGGAGTCGCCGACCCTGGGCGCGTGGGGCCTCGGGTGGGAAGTCTGGCTCGATGGCATGGAGATCACCCAGTTCACGTACTTCCAGCAGGCCGGCGGCTACGACCTCGAGCCGATCTCGCTCGAATTGACCTACGGTCTCGAGCGCATCGCGATGTACCTGCAGGGCCGGGACAACGTCTACAATATCGACTGGGCTCCGAACGTGCCCTACGGCGACGTCCACCACGCCACGGAGTTCCAGTTCTCGCACTACAACTTCTCGCACAGCGATGTTCCCTTCCTTCTCGACTACTTCGGCTGGTGCGAGAAGGAGGCGAAGCGGCTCGCCGGGACCTTCGTGGAGGACAAGAACGGCGTGAAGACGCCGCTCGTCTTCCCGGCCTACGATCACGTGCTGAAGGCGTCGCACACCTTCAACATGCTCGACGCCCGCGGCGCCATCTCGGTCACCGAGCGCGCCGGCTACATCGGCCGCGTGCGCGGGATCGCGCGTCGAACCGCGCAGGCCTACCTGGAATGGCGCGAGGCGCTCGGATTCCCGATGCGGCGCGGCGCGGCGGTGAAGTAGCGTGGAATTCCTCCTGGAGATCGGCGTCGAGGAGATCCCTGCCGCGTTCCTGCCCGAGGGCCGCAGGAACCTCGAAAAGGCCTTCGCGTCCCACTTCGCCGGGTTCCCGTCCTTCATCGCCTCGTGCCGACCGCGGGTCTATGGCACTCCGCGTCGGCTCACCCTCCACGTCTCGGACATTCCGGCGCGGTCCGAGGACGTTGTGGAGAAGCACAAGGGACCGCCCGCCCGCGTCGCGTTCGACGCCGAGGGGCGTCCGACAAAGGCCGCGGAGGGCTTCGCCCGCAAGGTCGGAGTCGGGATCGAGGCGTTGAAGAGGGAAGGAGAATACGTCACGGCGGAGGTGACGGTCGCGGGCCGCCCGGCGAAGGAACTCCTCGTCGAAGCCGTTCCGGCCGTGCTTTCAGCCCTGCCCTGGCCGAAGTCGATGCGCTGGAACGCCACGGGAGTGCGCTTCGTGCGCCCGGTGCGCTGGATCGTCGCTCTCGTCGATGCCGAGGTTCTGCCGGTCTCATGGAGCGGGCTGACGGCGGGACGGACGAGCTGGATCCGCCGCATGACCGACGCCGACGGCGTCGCGTCGCCTGTCGAGATACCCGCGACGGGAGCCTACCTCGAGACGCTCGCCGGGCACGGCGTCCTCGTCGACCCGGAGCGCCGGGCCGCCGTCATCCGGCGCCAGCTCGAGGAGGCCGCGATTCGCGAGGGCGCCGAGCCGGTCTTCATGGACGGTGAGACGACCGTGCCGTATCTCGCCGACCACGTCGAGGACCCGGAGATCATGGTCGGAGACTTCGACGAGACCTACACGAGGGCGCCTCGCGAGGTGCTGGAGCTCACGATGTGGCGGCACCAGAAATACGTGCCGCTCGTCTCCGGGGACCGTCTCCTGCCCCGCTTCCTCGTCGTCTCGAACCGCACCTTCGGTCAGAATGCCGAGGCGGCGGCGGAGGCGCGGCGGCGCGAGAACGTCGCGGCCGGCAACCGCCGCGTCCTCTCGGCGCGCCTCTCCGACGCCAACTATTTCTGGGCGACCGACCTGGAGAGGCGGCTTGCCGACCGCGTCGAGGATCTCGGCCGTGTCACCTTCCACAAGGACGTCGGCTCGATGCTCGAGCGCGTGAACCGGATCGAGGGGACGGCCGCGCGGATCGCGCCGCTTCTCGGTGTCGAGGACGTCGACGCGGTGCGGCGCGCCGCACGACTCTCCAAGGCCGATCTCACCACGAAGATGGTCTTCGAGTTCCCGGAACTGCAGGGCGTGATCGGGAGGCGACTCGCCGAGGCGCAGGGCGAGCCGGCGCCGGTCGCGGCCGCGATCGAGGAGCACTACTGGCCGCTCGGCGCTGATCCCCGCGTCCCGCGCGGTGTCTCCGCCTGCGTGGCGCTTGCCGAGAAGTCCGACACCCTGCACTCCATCTTCGGAGCGGGGATGGAACCGACCGGTTCGGCCGACCCCTTCGCGCTCCGCCGCGCGGCGATCGGCATCGTCAGGATCCTCCTGGAACACGGCCGCCCGTTCGATCTGCGCGAGCTGATCCGGGACGAGAAGGTGCTCGCCTTCGTGCGCCAGCGCGCTCTCAATCACCTGGTGGAGCGCGGCGAGGGGAGGATGAACGCCGGGATCGCCGAGGCCGTGGCCGCGGTCGGCTGGACGGACCTGCCGGACCTCGAGCGCCGGGCTCGCGCCGCCTCGCAATTGCGGGAGCGCGCCGACTTCGACGACATGGCCACGTCCTTCAAACGCGTGATGAACATCCTCGAGCCCTCCGACGACGTCGCGCCGGCGGTCGACGGAAGCCTTCTCGTCGAGGAGGCCGAGAAGGCGCTCATGGGCGCCGCCGACGCGCTCGACCGGGAGGTCGCGGGTTCGCTCGCGCAGGGGCGCGTGGATGACGCCCTGACGGCGATGGCGGGCGTGCGGCCCGCGGTGGACCGTTTCTTCGACGACGTCCTGGTGAACGCCGATGACGCCGCGCTCCGCCGGAACCGCAAGGCGCTCCTGGCGCGGCTCGGTTCGATCTTCCTGAGGGTGCTGGACTTCTCGCGGCTGTGATGCGCCGCCTCCCCTGGTTCCTCCTCGCCCTTCTCTCCTTCCTCGCTCTCGCCGATTCGGTCTGGCTCGCCGCGATCCAGCGGAACGCCTCGTCGCTGGCCGTTTATTGCCATGTCGCGCCCGGCTTCGACTGCCTGCCGGCCCTCACGTCGCGCTACGGGAGGCTCTTCGGTCTGCCGCTTTCCAGCTACGCGGTCGTCAATTACCTGCTCTGGCTGCTCCTCTCCGTTCAACCCCTCTTCCATCCGCGTCGCGCCGACCGCAACGCGCTCCTCCTCGTCGTTTTCTCGGCGGGCGGCTCTCTCTTCTGCGCCTGGCTCGCCTACGTCTCCTTCTTCAAGCTCCGCAGCCCTTGCCCCTTCTGCCTGGTCCTGCACCTGCTCACGCCCCTCATCCTGCTCGTCTCGCTGCTCGTCTTTCGGCGGCGCTCCTCTCCCGTCGCCGCGATCGTGCGCGAGGAACTCGGCACGATCCTCGCGGACAGGCGTCTCGTCGCGGGCCTTGCCGTCGCGGCCGCCCTGGCGCTCGCCGGCATTCCTCTCGCCAACCACGTGGCCCGTGAGGAGCAACTCGACGCGGAGCCGCAGTACCGGGAGATCCTGGAGGGACGGGTGCCGCGGATGGAGACGCTCGGCGAACTGCTCGGGGACCGCCCCTTTCGAGGACCCGGTGACGCGCGGGTCACGATCGTCGAGTTCGCGGATTTTCTCTGCCCGGTCTGCCGCGACGGCCGTGACCTCCTGGACGAGATCGCGCGCGACGAGGGCGTGAAATTCATCTTCGTGCCGCACCCGCGGAGCCGGGAGTGCAACCCGCGGGCCGAGGTGGAAAAGCCCGGCTCCTGCCTGGCGGCCCTCGTGGCCTCCTACGCGACCCCGCGCGGCCGCCTCTGGGAGGTCCACGACGCCCTGTACGACGATCCGGGCCTGTTGGACGAGGGCCGCGCGGACGAGCTGGCGCGGATCGCCGGCGCGCCGGACATGGCGGCCCTGCGCGGCGACACCCGCGCGGTTCTCGATCTCCAGCGCGATCTCGGCATCGCCGCCATGGCCTCCGTGCGGCACACCCCGACGCTCTTCGTCAACGGGATGGGGATGGAGGGGATGCCGCAGGAGTGGTTTCTGAGGGAATTGATCGAGCGGGAGTCGCGACGGTAGGGATGACGCGCGCCGCGCTTTTTCGTAGACTCGGTGGTGGAGGAACGACGGGGCGATAGAGATGGAACGTTACGAACTGATCATACGGTTCTTCGAGGAGATCGGTGCGGCGCGCGAGGCCGAGATGTACCTCAAACTCTTCCAGCGCGGCGACCCGCATCGCTTCGCCGTGGTCGAGCTCGCGGGCGACCTCAACCAGATGTCTCTGCACATGCTCGCCCTGCAGTGCGCCTTCCTCGCCTCGCTCGACCTCTATCCCGTCGTCCTCCACGGCGCCTCGTCGGCCACCTCCGGCCGGCCGGCGCGCGCCACGCGCCGGATCATGGACTGGCTGGACGGCTTGACGGCGACGCGCCCGGAGGCGAAGCCGGCGGACTGGCTCGCCGCGCGCGAGGCGACGCTGGCCGTCTCCGAGACGCTCGTTTCGACGGTGACCCTGCACGAGGGCGAGGCGGCGGCGCTCGTCGAGGGCGTCTTCCACCGCGGCCGGGACGGCCGTGTTCACGCGCACACCGCGCCGATCGCCACGGCCATCCGGCGCGACCAGATTCCGGTGGTCGCCGCGCTCTGCGCGGACGAAACCGACGACAACCGCCACGGCGCTTCTCTGCCGGTACGGCTCCGATGCGCCACCTCCGCGCTCGTCGCCACCCTGCGTCCCCGGAAGATCGTCCGCATCCGCGAACTGGGCGGTATCCACCGCGCCGACGGCACGCACGTCGACTACATCAACCTGCGATTGCACGCCGAGGAACTCTTCCGCCCCGGAGTCCTCGACCGGGCCGAGGCCGCCCGCCTGCGGGAGTGTGTCGCGCTCCTGGAGTCCCTTCCGGCACGCTCGGTCGTCGAATTCTGCGCGGCGCCCAACCTCCTGCGCGAGCTCTTCACCCAGAAGGGAGGAGGCACGCTCGTCAAGCGGGGGCGGACCCTCTCGGTCCACGAGGGGCTCGCGGGGATTTCGAGGTCCCGCCTGCGCGCGCTGATCGAGCGGTCGTTCGGCCGCCGGCTCGCGCGCGACTACTTCGGCCGCAAGGCCAGCCGACAGCGACCGTTTCGCACCGTGATCGTCGATCCCGACTACAAGGGGGCGGCGATCGTGCGGGACGTCGCGGGTCTCATGTACCTGGACAAGTTCGCGGTGAGGCCGGAGGCGCGCGGCGAGGGGATCGCCACGGATCTCTGGACCATCCTCACGGAGAACCACGCCTCCTTCTTCTGGCGGAGCCGCGCGGACAATCCCATCAACGGGTGGTATTTTTCGCAGTCCACCGGGTGCCTGAAGGAGGGACCGTGGTACGTCTGGTGGAGAAACCTCGACGAGGGGGACGTCTACCGCGCCTTGAAGCTCGCGAAGGAGATTCCCCCGACGCTCGCCCCGGCGGCTCGGCCGTGAAGGTTCTCCTGGCGGCCACCGAGTGCCGCCCGCTCGCCTCGTCCGGCGAACTCGGCGAGTCCGTCGCCGCGCTGGCGCGGGCCCTGCGCGCCCGGGGCTGCGATGCGCGCGTCATCATGCCGCGCTACCGCAACGTCCCGCTCGACGGCGCGCGCGAGGTCATCGGGGGTCTTCCCGTCCCCGTCTCCTCCAAGACGGTCTACGGACGAGTTCTCGAGACGACGACTCCCGAGGGCGTTCCCGTTTACCTCGTCGACCAGCCCGATTATTACGATCGCGCCGGCTACTACGTCGAAAACGGGCGCGACTATCCCGACAACGCGGAGCGATTCGTCTTCTTCTCGCGCGCGGTCGTCGAGTTTTTACTGGCCGGCCCGTTCGAGGCCACGGTCGTGCACGCCCACGACTGGTTTACCGGCCTCGTGCCCGTCTACCTCCGCACGCTCTACGCCGGCACGCCGCGCGCCCGCGCGATCGGATCGGTCTTCGCGATCCACGACGTCTCCTTCCAGGGGCTCTTCTGGCATTACGACATGCACCTGACCGGACTGCCGTGGTCGCTCTTCCGTTACGACCGTCTCGAGTTCCACGGCCGCATCAACTTTCAGAAGGGCGGCATCACCCACGCCGGGCGCGTCGTCGTCCCTTCGCCCGGGTACGCGCGGGAGATCCTCGCGGAGCCCTTCGGATGCGGGCTCTCCGAGGCGCTTCGGGGCCGCGGGGCGGATTTCGAGGGCGTCGCGCACGGGATCGACACGGAGCACTGGAACCCCGCCGTCGACGCCGCCCTGGCGGCCCGCTACGACGCCTCGGAGCCCGGGCCGCGCGTCGAGTGCAAGAGAGACCTCCAGAGGCTGTCGAGCCTTCCGGAGAGCGATGCGCCGCTCCTCGCGTGCGTGTCAGCCCCGGGCGAGGACGAGGCCGTGGCGATGGAACGGGTGCTCCGGGCCGCGGTCGAGAGGGAGGGACAGGTGGTCGTCGCCTCGCCCCTCGATCGCCCGCTGCCGGCCGCCGTTGGCGAACTCGCGCGCAACCGGCCGTTGCAGGTCGGCGTGAACCCGAGGCTCAACGCCGAGATGACGCGCAAGATCCTCGCGGGGGCGGATCTCTTGTTCGCGCCCGCCCTGCGCGCGCCGTCGGGCTTCGAATGCCGCCGGGCCGCTCGCTACGGTGCGATTCCGCTCGCGCCGTCTCGCGGAGGCAATCCCGGCGCCGCCGCCGGGGGCTTCCTGTATGAACCCGGGAGCGAGGAGGGCGCCGTGAGGGCACTCGATGCCGCTCTCGTCGCTTGGCGCGATCCCGCGCGGCGCGGCGCGCTCGTCGCCTCGCTCATGGGTGCGGACGGATCCTGCGCGGCGGCGGCGGAGCGGTACCAGTCCCTCTACGAGGACGT
This sequence comes from uncultured bacterium, assembly GCA_964637705.1. Classification (GTDB taxonomy): domain Bacteria; phylum UBA8481; class UBA8481; order UBA8481; family UBA8481; genus CAZWVM01. Next base: position 11,158 of record CAZWVM010000027.1, on the reverse strand, counting down.
CTCCAGTCGGCCCCTCGCGCCGGAACTCGCCCCGTGAACCTTCTCCTCACCAACGACGACGGCATCGCCGCGGAAGGCCTGAGAGTCCTCGAGGAGGAGGTCCGCCGGGCCGCCTCGGGGAAGGCGCGCGTCGTCACGGTGGCGCCGGCCTTCGCCAAGAGCGCCTGCTCCCGTTCCATCACGGTGCACCAGCCCGTGCGCTGCGACGCGGTCGGAGAGGACCGCTACCAGCTCGACGGCACACCGACCGACTGCGTCCACTGGGCCACGAAACATCTGCTTCCCGACGGCGTCTCGATGGTGCTCTCGGGCATCAACCACGGCCCCAACCTCGCGGACGACATCGCCTACTCGGGGACCGTCGCGGCGGCCCTCGAGGCGGCGCGCCTCGGCATCCCCGCGATCGCGCTCTCCCTGGCGCCCTCCGCGGCCGCTCCGGCCGACGCTCCCTTCGATTTCGCACCGGCCGCCCGTTTCGCGGTCGAGGCGATGAAGAGGCTCGAGGCGAACCCTCTCCCGCGAGGCGTCGCCCTCTCCGCCAACGTCCCGGTGGGCCCGATCCGCGGCGCCCGGGTCGCGCCGCCCGGCCGTCGCATCTATTCCGATCGTATCGAGATGCGCACCGATCCCCTCGGCCGCGACTACTACTGGATGGTCGGCGACGCGACGCTCTCCGGGGAGGACGAACCCGGCAGCGACATCGACATCGTGAACCGGGGGTTCATCGCTCTCACCCCCCTCGACTCCGATCTCCACGCGGCCTATACTGACATGGCGCCATGGACGAACTGGACGACAATTACCGGCTAGGGATCGAGGCGGCCCGCGCGGGCCGCAACGCGGATGCGGTCAGGCTCCTGGAGCCCGTCGTCGCCTCCGAGTCGGTCGATTTCGCCCGCCGCGAGCACGCCCGGATGCTCCTGGGATACGCTCACGCGCAGGACGGCCGCTGGGAGGACGCGATCCCGTGCTTCCGGGCGGCAATGCTCAACGACATCGAGTGCCTTCCGGCGCGCACCGCGCTGGGGCACGCCCTCCTGCAGAGCGGCCGGGTGGACGAGGCGATCGAGGTGTACCGCACCGCGGCCCAGCTGGCGCCTTCGAGCGCACCGGCCAGGCACGGGCTCGGCTGGGCCCTCATGCAGAAGGGCGAGGACCTCGACGAGGCGCTATACCAGGCCCAGGAGGCGCTGAGGCTCGACCCGGGCTCCGCCGCCATCCGCGACTCCGTCGGCTGGATCCTCTACAAGCTCGGTGACGCCGAGGCGGCCGCCGAGCAATTGGAACTGGCCGTGAGCATCGACCCGGACCATCCCGTCATCCTCGCCCACCGGCGCGAGGTGCGCGAGGCATTGAAGAAGGAAGGGAAGGCTTCGTCATGAACCGCAAAGTCCTGGTGGCTCTGCTCGTCGTCGCGATCCTCGTGGTCGCCGTCGAGTTTCTCGTGATCCTCGGTCTTCTCGTCGCCAAGGGCGACTGGCGGACGCTGACCGGCAAGGAATCCGTGGTCGTCATCCGCATCGACGACATCATCTACGACGCGAAGACCTTCACCGACCGCATCGACCTCTACAAGGACCGCGAGGACGTCAAGGCGGTGGTCCTGCGGATGGAAACGCCCGGTGGAACCGTGGCCGCCTCCCAGGAGCTGACCAACGCCGTCATGCGCCTGCAGGATTCCGGCAAGATCGTCGTGACTTCCATCGGCAACCTCGGAGCCTCCGGAGGCTACTACGTCGCCAGCCGCTCCGACCTCATCGTCGTCAACCCCGGAAGCCTCACCGGCTCCATCGGCGTCATCATGGAGCACATGGAGGTGAGCCGGTTGACGGAGCGGCTCGGGATCCGCTTCGACGCCATCACCTCGGGCGCGATGAAGGACGCCGGCTCGGTCACGCGGCCGATGAGGCCCGAGGAGCGCCAGATGCTCAAGGATCTCATCGACAACGCCTACGCGCAGTTCCGCGAGGAGGTCTTCATCGGGCGCCGCGAAGCGATTGCGCGGGCCGCGGGCGTCGACGCCGCCGACACCGAGGCGGTGGATGCCGCGCTCGACCGCGTTGCCGACGGGCGCATCATGACCGGTTCGCAGGCCGTCGACGCGGGGCTCGCCGACGAGATCGGGGATCTCGAGGACGCCATCGACCTGGCGGCCGAGCGCGCGGGGATCAAGGAGGAGCCGAACGTGATCCACGACAAGCCCGAGGATCCGTGGGCGGAGTTCCGCGAGGCGTTCGGCATGGCCCGCGATCTCGCCTCGGGCGAGCCGGCGCGGATCCTGAAGCCCGCCGGGCTCTACTACCTCTATCGCTGAGCCGTCGCCGTGGCGGATGAGGCGGGCATGACGGGAGGCGCGACGGAGAGCGCTCCGGCGCTTGAGACGAGGGCGGCGGCCCTGCCGCCCCCGAAGCCACGCATGCCCCTCATTCTCACTCTCACCGCCCCCGGACTCGGTCACCTGCGCTATGGCGAACCGGGCGCCGGCTCCATCGGGCTTGCGATCACCATCCTCCTCTCGGTCGAACTCGTCGCCGTCACGATTTGGCCGCTTGTCATGCTCGTTTCCGGCCGGCCCTTCCTGGTCCCGATCCTGGCCTGGATCGGCCTCTTCGCGGCCGGCCTGGCCTACACGGGGCTCCTCGCCGTCGACTCGCTCCGGCTCTCGGAGACGCCTCCGCGCGCGCCCGACTTCGTCCGGTTCGCGGGGCTCTCCGGCGGCGCCTTCGTCTCTCTTCTGGCCGCCGCCGTCCTCGTCAGGGCCTCCCTCGATGTTCTTCCTCTGCTCTCCGCCGGCGTGATAGGCTGAGGCCATGCCGATTCTCGCCCACCAGGGACGCACGCCCCGGATCGATCCGACCGCCCGGATTTTCGAGCCCGCGACGGTCGTCGGGGACGTCGAGATCGGGGCGGAGAGTTCGATCTGGTTCGGGTGCGTCGTCAGGGGCGACGTGAACCGGATCCGGATCGGCAAGCGCACCAACGTCCAGGATCTCTCCTGCCTCCACGTCACGCGGCGCAAGCACGATCTCGTCATCGGCGACGGAGTCACCATCGGGCATATGTGCATGCTCCACGGGTGCCTCATCGAGGACTTCGTGCTCGTGGGCATGGGATCGATCGTCATGGACGGGGTGGTGCTCGGGGAACGATGTCTCATCGGCGCGGGTTCCCTGGTCACCGAGGGAACCGTGATTCCGCCCCGTCACCTGGCCCATGGCCGCCCGGCCCGCGCGGTGAGGTCTCTCACCGAGGAGGAACTGGCCTACCTCGAGAGGTCGGCAGCGAACTACGTCGGCGACCTGAAGACATACTGAAAACCGCGGTTGGATCGGGCACGTGCGTCGCACGATGATCCGGCGGCGAGCCGTCGACGCGATTCCTCTCATCCTGTCGCTCCTCTTCATCCTCGCCTCGCCTCACCCGGCCCTAGCCGCGATGCCCCGGCTCGTTCCCTACGAGTTCGTCATTCCGGGTCCGCAGGGCGCTTCAGGCTTCGTGACGGGGGAGTTCGCCCGTTGGAACGACAGGGCCTATTCTCTCCGCTACGATCCCTCGCGTGGCGCCTGGGTCGGGCTTCACGACGTCCCTCCCGGTCCGAGCGATTGGTACCTCGTCACCAACGGCGCCTGGAGCACGCCGGGTGCGGAGAGCGATCCGCGGCGGTACTTCCTCGAGATCCGTGATCCGGCGAAGGGGAGAATTCTGCTCGGCTACGAGCCCAGTCCCTGCCGCACCGTCTCGGACCGGATCACCCTGAGGGGCCGTTACGTTCCGCCTCCCGGCGAAGCCGGTGTGACGATCCTCCTGGCCTTCCTCGATAATCTCCCGCTCGCTGTCTCCTTCGATGCCCTCACGGGGCTCTTCTCTCTCGAGACCGCGAACCTCGACGTGGGTCTCAACACGGTGGCGGTCTACGCCCGTCATGGGGCGACCCCTCGAGCCGCGACGATCTACCACGTCGTTCGGCTGCGGCCGGAGGCCGGCACGGTGCCGGTGATGCGCGTCTCGGGGGAGATGCTGGCCGGGGAAGAACTGCGCCTCGACGCCCGCCCGTCATTCGCCCATGGCGCGCGGATCATGTCCTACCGCTGGTCCGCCTCCGATGAGGCGCTCGAGATCGCGGGCGCCACGAGCGCCATCACCTCGGCGCGGGCTTCACGCGCCGGGAGGTTCGTGGTGTCGCTCGAGGTGACGGACGATCTCGGGCGGACGGAACGCGCGACGCAGGAGATCACGGTTGCGGAGCCGCCGGCGCACCTGGCCCGCACGGTCTTTCGCCTCTTCGAGACGGATCTGCCCCCCGGCATCGCTTCCTCCACCGTGACCCTCGCGGGCGACTGGAACGGATGGAACAAAGATGCGATGCCGCTCCGGCGTAGCGCGGAGGGGACTTGGTCCGGGCATGCCTGGCTCTCGCCCGGCGACCACGAATACAAGTTCGTCCTGAACGGGACGGAGTGGCTGGCCGATCCGCGGAATCCCCTGCGGCGCGGGAACTATGCCAACTCGGTCGTTCGCGTCGCGGGACCGGCGGGGAATGCGGCCGCTTCGTCCGGTGGGGTCCTGGTCAGCGGGATCAGCCCCCACGTTCGCGATGCGATTCTCTACCAGGTCATGGTGCCGCGATTCTGCGACTCCGACGGCGACGGCACGGGCGACCTGCCCGGCCTCACGTCGAAGCTCGACGAGATCCGCGATCTCGGTGTGAACTGGATCTACCTCCTTCCGATCTTCCAGTCCCCCTCGCTCCACGGCTACCACACGACGGACTACTACACGATCGATCCCCAGCTCGGGACGATAGAGGATTTCCGCGCCTTCGTCGCGGCCGCGCACGCGCGCGGCCTGCGCGTCATGCTCGACTACGTCTTCAACCACTCCTCGGCCGATCATCCCTTCTTCGTCCTGGCGCACGCCGACACCGCTTCGCCGTACCGCCGCTGGTATCGCTGGACGGGGGAGAATTCGTGGGAGGGATTCGGCGGCGCGAACACGGCCATGCCGGGGTGGAACTTCGGGAATCCCGAGGTCCGCCGGTACGGCATCGACGTGGCCCTGTACTGGATCGACCAGGGCGTGGACGGTTACCGGTGCGACGTGGCTCATGCCGTGCCGGACGATTTCTGGCAGGAGTGGTCCGCGGCGCTCCGGTCGCGAAAAGGGGACATTCTTCTTTTTCCCGAGTTCAACGAGCCTCATTTCGATCTCTTCTACGACTGGGGCGCGACGAAGATCTTTGACGCCTTCGCGGGGAGACCCGCGGAGGTGATCGACGAGATCCTGAAGACGTCGGAGAGCGACGGACGGGTTCCGGTCCGATTCCTCGACTATCACGATCGTGATCGCGCGATGTCGGCGGTCGGAGGCGACGACGCGAAGATGCGGCTTGCCGCGCTGCTTCTCATGACCTCGCCCGGCGTGCCCATGATCTACTACGGGAGCGAGATCGGGATGAAGGGTCTGATGAGCGACAACACGAACCGCGAGATGATGGACTGGGAGGGCGGCGACCGGGGCCTCCGCGAGCACTACAAGGCCCTGATCGCCCTGAGGCGCGCCCACCCCTGCCTCTCCACCGGCGCGATCCGCAGGCTCCTCGTCTCCGGCGACGAGGGTGTCTACGCCTTCCTCAGGGATGGGGGCGGTGAGAGAATCGTCGTCGTGATGAATCTCCGACGGACGAGCGCCACCGCCCGGATCGATCTCTCGGCGATCGGCGGCGCGCGCGCCGCCGCGGCGCGGCCTCTCGTCTCCGCGCCGACTCCGGAGGTTTCCGGGGGCCGGTTGAGCGTCAGGCTGGAGCCTTTCCAGGGAGGCGTCTACCGCCTGGAATAGGCCCTCGATTATTCCTGTAACCTTTTCCTCTTTCCCTCCGTCTACCGGGTGACAGAAGATAGGAGGCGGGAATGATGCCGATGACGGAATGGAACGAGGCCGAGGCGGATCCGGGCGCGATCCTCGAGGAACCGCCGCCCCCTCCGGCTCCCGTGTGGATCTCGCCCGGCGACCCGGATAGTTTCCGGGCGGGGGAGAGGGCCGCGGTCGAGAGGGTTTTCCGGGCCTTCTGGCCCCGGCTCTACCGCGTCGCCTACCGCGTCCTCTTGACGCACGACGACGCGGAGGAGGCGGCCCAGGAGGGGTTCGTCCGGGCCCACGCCGCGCGCGCGGGCTTCCGCGGCGCGACCGGTGATGAGCTCGGCGCCTGGCTGGCCGCGATCACGCGCAACGTCGCCCTGGATTCGCTGAGGCGGAGCGGGAAGCGGCACGAGCTGCCGGAGAACGCGGCCGCTCCCGCCTCGGCCGACCCCCAGGGACGGCTCGATGCGCGGGAGACCTGCCGCGAGGTGAGGTCGGCGCTCGAGTCGCTCGAACCGGGCGACCGCGCCGCGATCGTCCTCTTCGAGGTCGAGGAGTTGCCGCAGGCCGAGATCGCCGCGGGCATGAAGATCACGGTCGGCGCCCTGAAGGTGCGCCTGCACCGGGCGAGGCGCCGTTTCCGCGAGGCTTATCTCAAGATCGTCAATTCACGGGGAAGGGAAGGTGAGATCCATGGCTGAGAGAATCTGTGCACGCGCCGCGATGACCGAGGAGGCGCTCTGGAAGGGAACGATGGACGAGGCGCAGGCGAGGGAACTGGCGGCGCACGCGGAGTCGTGCTCGGAGTGCGCGAACGTGATGGAGGGCGTCGCAGCCGCGAAGAGGGGTCTCGCCGCGTTGAAGGACGAGGAGATCCCGGTGCCGTCGGCCGACGCGGCGTGGTCGAGGGTCGAGAAGAGGCTGGGCGAGAGGCGCCCGGGGTGGGGGAGATCCTACTGGATGTCGACGGCCGCGGCGGCCGGGCTACTCATCGTGATCGGCGGTGGCGTGATGGTGGCCCTGGGAGGGCCGGCCCGCCGGATGTTCACGACGGCGTCGAGCACGGAAGTCTTCGGCTCGAACCAGGCTTCTCTCAGCGCCGGGATCTACGGCGACGAGTCGCCGGCGCCCGCGATGGATGCTGCGAAGGTCGAGCCGGAATACCGGGAAGCCGATCGGATCGTCCTGGCCCGCGGCCAGGTCGCGACGGAGCAACTCTCCGGCCAGGGCCTGCGCCCCGGCGTAGACGGTCTCGACAACTCCGTCGGCGAGGTCGTGCCGGTCGTGCCACCGCGCGTCGAGCGGGGCGCGGAGATGACCCTGGGCGTGCCGGACGCCCGCGACGCCTTCAAGCGCGTCACCGGGATCGTCTCGGAGGCCGGCGGGCGCGTCATCACGTCCCGCGTCGAGCAGCCCCGGGGTTCGGAACGCGCCGAGGCCCGGCTCGTCGTCAAGATACCGGTCGCGCGCTTCGACGGCGTGATCGCGGACCTGCACGCGATGGGACGCGTTCTTGCCGAGAACATCGCGGGCGAGGACCGGACCTCGCAGTACCAGGACGTCGAGGGGCGCCTGCGCGACCGCGATGCGGCGATCGAGGCCCTGCGGCAGAGGCTCGCCCGCGGGAACATCGGCCGCGACGAGGTGAAGAGAATCGAGAACGAACTGGCGCGGGCGCGGCAGGAGAGAGAGGCCGCCGAGAACGCGCGCCGCGGCCTCGCCGCGCGGACCGACTTCGCCACGCTGGAGATACGGCTGGCCGAGGAGGAACCCCGGCCGGGCAGCGTCATGATCTTCGCCGGTCGGTTCTTCGACCCGATCGCCGACGCGCTCGACGTGGCCGCCGGGCTCTTCGCCGGCGGGCTCTCCGTCATCGTGATCGGCGTCGGGGCCTGCCTGCCCTGGGCTCTGCTCGGATGGGCGACCTGGTCCTTCCTCCGCCGCCGCGCGCTGGCCTGGTGAACGGACGGGAGTGACCGCGACGACGCGGTCACGACGAGACGAAGTGAAAGGGAAGGGGCCGCGTCCGCGCGGCCCTTTTTCCTATCGCCCCAGGTACTGCTGCGCGACCTCGTTCTCGGGATCGAGGTCGAGGGCCTGCCGGAAGGCCTGACGCGCGCGCGCCGGGTGGTTGTTGCGCTGGGCCGAGAGACCGAGGAAGAGCCAGGCCTCCGCGTCGTCGGGTTGCAGGATCACCGCGTGCTCGTACTCCTGTTCCGCTTCCCGCAGGCGCCCTGCGAGGTAGAGGCAGGTCGCGAGGTTGAAACGGGCCTGGAAGTGGCCGGGGTCGTTCGCGAGAACGCGCTCATACAGGGCGATGGCCGAGTCAAGGCGTTCGCTCTCGGCCAGGTCGTTGGCCAGTTCGATGAGAGCTTTCCATGACTGCGCCGAGGGCATAGGCGTCGAGGCGGCCGGAGGTGCCGCGGAGGGAGGGGCTGAAGAAACGGGAGCAGATGCGACCGCGGTCGACGGCGGCGGCGAAGCCGGGCGCGCGGTGGTCGCTACCGCAGGTGCCGCAGGCACGGGTGCCGCAGGCACGGGTGCCACAGGCACGGGTGCCGGAAGGCTCTCCACGCGCGTGACCGTGCCGCGGGGCCGCGTGTCATCGCGGGTGCGTGTCGGCGACGTCGCCGGGGGCGAGGAAGAGACGGCGGCCGGAGCGCTCGGCGAAGGGGCCGTCGCCGAGGGCGCAGGGGTCGCACGAACAGGCGTGGACGTCGGTGCGACCGGGGAGGTTTCCGCCGGCGGGGGAGCGGCGGCAGGGGAGGCGGCGGGAGGGGTCGGGGCGCGCTCGACCTCTCTTCGGAAAGCCGGAACCGGGATGCTGAAGGAGATCCCCGCATCGAACCGGGAAACCAGGGCGAGATTCACGGCGAGGCGCGTGCCGCCGCGGAATTCGCGCTCGAGATAAGCGACGCCGCCGAAGTTGTCGCGGCTTTCGAGCGAGAAGGCCACCGGCGCGCCGTTCGCGGCCGTCGAACTTACCGAGCCGTCCCAGTAACGGAAACGCGGCCCCGCGCCCCAGCGCCATTCCCGGATCTTCCGCCCGATCATCACGTCGATGAGGTATTCATCGAGTTCGACGCGGCCGGCGGAGGGGAGATCGGATGAGAAGGCGAGGTATCGGCCGCGCACCTCGAGGTCGAAGGGGTTGATGGCGGCGCTCCAGCGCGCCCGTCCCTCCACGCCGCCGAAGAGGCCGGGATCGCAGTCGAGGTCGAGAGAGGAGCCGGCGAAGTTCGCGGGTCCGGCGTTCCACCGCGCCGTGCCGACGAAACCGCCGAGCGTGAAGAGATCATCGGCGGTGAGGGAGACGGTGAGTCCCGTCCGGCGCATCTCCGGTTCGATCGTGGGAGGCGCCGCCGCGTTTGATCCGCTCACGTCCGCCGCGAAGCGCTCGATCTCCCACCACGGCGCCGCGCGCCACTCCCACGCTCGAGCGGGAATACCGCCCGCGAGACACAGCGCGATGCCGAAGAGGAGGCCCCTGTGAAGACGATGACTCAACGTTCACCCGCGGCAAGATTACGTCCATTTCGGGAGCGACTCAACGCCGATTTGTATCCCGCGCGTCGCTTCGATAGAGTGTTGCCATGTCACCAACTCGATCTCCCCGCGCCGAGCGCGCTCGGCAGGATTACATCGGCAGGATCAACCGCGTCATCGATGCCATCAACGCGCGCCTCGCGGAGAAGCTCTCTCTCGAGGATCTCGCGGCGGTCGCCTGCTTTTCCCCCTACCACTTTCACCGGGTCTTCCGAGGCATCGTGGGGGAGAGTCTCTACAACTTCATCCTCCGCCTGCGCATCGAGAAGGCGGCGAACCTGCTGCTGCAGTCGCCGGACCTTCCCGTGACCGACATCGCTTTCGACTGCGGTTTCTCTTCATCGTCGCACTTCGCCTCGTCTTTCAAGGCGAGGTACGGCGTGAGCGCGAGCGAATTTCGCGCCCTCGGCCCAGGTGAACTGAGCAAGATCCTGAAACCCGAAAGCAAGATCATGGAAGTTTTCGATTGCTCCTCTCCGTATGGTGTGGGTCAGACGGCCGTTACACATTCTGAACGGAGGTTCATGGAGATGAAGGTGGAAGTGAAGGAAATGCCCGGACTGCACGTCGCGTATGCGAGGCACATCGGGAAGTACGAGGAATGCGGCAAGGCCTGGGAGACGGTCTGCTCCTGGGCGGGGCGGCGAGGCCTCATGGGCCGCGGCACCCAGATGATCGGGATTTGCCACGACAACCCGGACGTCACCCCGGAGGACAAGTGCCGCTACGACGCCTGCGTCACGGTGCCGGCGGGAACGAAGGTCGAGGGCGAGATCGGGCAGGCCGACATTCCGTCCGGCCGCTACGCCGTGCTCCGCTACGAGGGCTCGATCGACGCGATCGGATCGGCCTATGACTGGTTCTTCGCCCAGTGGCTGCCCGAGAGCGGCTTCCAGGTGGATGACCGCCCCTGCTACGATATCTACCTCAAGGATCCGGACGATACCCCGGAACGCAAGACCATCGCCGATATCTGCATGCCGGTGAAGGCGCTGTAGGAGAAGCCCCGGCGGGGGCGCGAGCGCCCCCGCCGGTGATCCTCAGAACGAATCCGTCGATTTGAAGAGGCCGACCTTGAGATTCTTCGCCTCGTAGATCTCGCGCCCGTCCACGAGCACGCGGCCGTCGGCGATGCCGAGAACCAACTTGAGCGCCATGATCTTCTTGATGTCGATCTCGTAGGTGACCTTCGAGGCCGTCGGCAGGACCTGACCCGAGAACTTCACGATCTCGACGCCCAGCGCACGGCCCTTCCCCTTGTGTCCGCTCCAGCCGAGAAAGAACCCCAGGAGCTGCCAGAGCGAATCGAGACCGAGGCAGCCTGGCATCACGGGATCGTCCTTGAAGTGGCAGGAGAAGAACCAGAGATCGGGCCGGATATCGAGCTCGGCCAGCAGGAAGCCCTTCCCGTGCTTCCCGCCGTCGGCCGTGACCAGGGTGATTCGGTCGAACATCCGCATGGGCGGCGTCGGCAATCGGGGTGTTTCCGGGCCGAAGAGCGCTCCGACGGAACCGACCTCGATGAGGTCCGCGTCGAACGAGTCGCGCGAGCGCGGCTGGAGAACGATCTCCCTCGATTCAGGCACGGGAGAAGATCGCCGAGCAGTTGGTGCCTCCGAAACCGAAGGAGTTGGTCATAACGCTCCGGGGTTCGGCGGCGCGCGCCTCGGTCACGACCGGGAGATCCGCCACGATCGGTTCCGGATCCTCGAGGTTGATGTTCGGAGGGAGGACCTTCACGGTCCTCGCCAGGATC
>CAZWVM010000026.1:0-25922 GCA_964637705.1 uncultured bacterium | reverse complement strand
TCCGTGCCCGTCACGTGAATGCAGTCCCCCCACATCGTCGGCTCATTCGGTTCGAACCGGCGATAATCCCTCCATTCGCCGCGCGTTCCGGGTTTCCATTGCTCCTCTTCGCTTTTCACCTCGAATTGAGTTCGAATCTCGAGCTTCTTTCCGTCCGTGCGGTACCATATGTCCCCGTTCATGTCCGTGCGCAGGAGAAGCGGCTGGGGATGAATGTAACGCCTCCAGGATGCGATGGCGTCGGCGGCGGGGTGACCAAAGACCGGGGGATGACTCGAAGTCGATATGTATTCCGGCTGGACCATCTTGAGCCAGTTGGCCTCGTCAGAGGTCTTGGATCCGTGATGGGGAGGGAAGTGGATCGTGGATTTCAAGCGGTCGCCCCAATGTGAGACAATCATGTTCTCCTGTTCGCCCTCGGCGTCACCGGCGGAGAGGAAGGAAATCGTGCCGCACTGGATGCGGGTGACGATCGAGTTGTCGTTCGACTTGTCGCCGCTGGCCAGGCCGATCCGCTTGACGGGGCCGAGGATCTGGAAGGCGATGGTCGGATCGCCCAGCGGATCCTTGCCGATGAGCGAACCGCCGAACTCCGGGTACTCCGCGGGGAGCCCCGTCTTGGGATCGAGCACCGTGTAGAACTTGATGTCCTCGTGCTGTTCGACCTGGGCCAGGTAGTCCTGGTAGAAGCGGGCGGGCTTGGAGACGCCGCAGTCGATGATCATCTTGATGCTCCCGCCCCGCTCGTAGATCCACTCGATGAGCTTGGCCAGCCCGCCACCGTGGTCCGAGTCGGGGTGGGTGAGGATGATGAGGTCGATGTCGTAGATCTGGTGCATCTCGAGGAACGGCTGGACGACGTATTTCGTCGACGGATATTGCCGCGAGTGCTCGTTCTCCGGCAACTCGCCCTCACCCACGTCGATGATGATGTTGTAACCGCCCGGAGTATGGATGAAAGCGCCATCACCCTGCCCTACGTCCAGCTGCACGATCGTCAGGAGCCCGTCGGGAATCTGGTCGATCTTCTTCACGCCCATCCCGAAGACGCGGTTCTTGGCGATGCGCGGCGCCGCCTCGATCCAGATGCCGACGGCGACAAGGCCCAGGAGGAGCAGGATCACGTTGGGATGGAAGAGCTTGAGGCCCGGGCCCGGCCGCGACTGGCGGTAGCGGGTGAAGGCGTCGACGTGGACGGTTTCGTTCGTCATTGCACGAAGACCAGCGGACGCATCCGCTCGATCATGGCAGGTCCCACCCGCGGAACGTTGTCGACGTCCTCCAGCTTCTGGAACCGGCCGTTCTTGTTCCTGTACTCGATGATGGCCTGCGCCATGGAGGGGCCGACGCCGGGAATCTTCTGGAGTTCCTCGGCCGTGGCCGTGTTCAGGTTGATCTTTCCCCCGGTCGCGTTCGACGAAGACGTGGAGGCGACGCCGCCCGTGCCGCGAGCGGCGGCGGATCCGCTCACGCGGAAATGAGTCTTCCAGCTCTCAAACTTCGCCGGGCCGATGCCGGGGACGTTCAGGAGGTCTTCGACCGAGCGGAAGGGACGCGCCGCGATGATCCGCTCCGCCATGGACGGCCCCACGCCCGGCACGGTCTGGAGCTGTTCCGGAGTCGCCGTGTTGAGATCGATCCCCTGGTCCATGGAGACCCCGGGCGCGGAGGCCGCGGCCGTGTCCACGCCCGAAAGCCGCGCATATTTCGGCAGGATCGCGATGAGCGAGGGGCCGATGCGGGGTATGGCATCGAGGTCGGCGAAGCTCTTGAAGGGCCCGTGCTGGTCGCGGTAGGCGATCACCGCCTGCGCCGTCGAGGGACCGAAGCGCGGAATGTTCATCAGTTCCTCGACGCTGGCGGTGTTGATGTCGACCTTCAGGATGTTCTCGAGGTTCGCGCGTTCCTCCGCGGACAACATCTCGACCGGTTCGGCGACCATGCCCGAGGTGTCGTGCGCGATGGCGGCGGCGCCGATGCGCGGAGGCCGCGTCGGCTGTTCAGGGACGAAGGCCAGCACGCCTCCCCCGCCGAGAATCGCCACGACCTCCAGGACCAGGATCGTCTTCTGCACCTTTCCGAATCTCATCGTTCAATAACCCGCTTCGGCGCCGGGGTCCGCCGGACCGCCCTCGCCCGCCAGGTCCCCGCCGAGCATCGTGCGGATCCGAAGGTCGCGTCCGTCGGACGCGCAGAGCACCGCGCCCAGCTCGTCCGTTCGCGCGACCACCACGCCGCGCTCCCTCAGCTTGCGCGCCGTCTCGTCCGCCGCCGCCTGCATCTCCTTCACGAAGAGCTGGCGGTGGGAGAGGAAGGAGTCGCGATAGGTCTCCTTGCTGCGGCGGGCCGGTTTGAATTCGCTCGACCGCCCGAAGGAAAGGATCGCGAAACGACGGGCGCCGTCGTCGGGCAGCACCGTCTTCTGGAAGAACTCCACGTCGGATTTCGGGGAACCGTGCGCCGGCAGGACCAGCACGTCCGAGGCGAGGGTGGAGGCCGGGAGGCGCAGCAACTCCCGGATACCGTCCTCCGTGACGTCCCCGGCAATGAGGAAACTCCGCTCGCCGTAGGTGATCTTCAATACGAGCGAGTTGTTGTTCACCGGCTTCAAGGGGAACTCGGGATTCGGGTGAAGGGCGACGATCTCGAAATCGCCCCCGGGTCCCGTCTCCTTCCACAGCACCATCCCGGAAGAGGCCTGGATCGCCTCGGGCGGACCGTTCACGGAGAAGATGCTCAGGGGGGAAGTCAGGAGCGCGGAAAGGTGACGGCCCATGTCCCAGGGCTCGCGAAGGGCCTTGCAGAGCTCGGCGAAGAGGAAGAGTGCGGCGTCGTGGTCCGGGTTCCTCTCGCTCTCCGCCTCGCTCGTCCCCAGTCCCTCCGCCACCTGCCGCGGGAAGGCGTCCACATCTTCCGGGTCCCAGTCCCAGCAGGCGACGGGTGCGTAGAACCTACGCGTCGGCATGATCCCCAGAACGCCCGCCAGTCCTCCCATCTCCTCAGGCGCCACGCTCGTCATGATCACGGCGTCCAGCGCCCCGATGCGCTGCTTCAGGAGATACTGGGCGACCGTGCGCACCCCCATGTCCCACCCGGACTTGTAATCGTTGCTGCCGGCGTCCACGAGGATCTGCGCGCCCGAGGGAGTCTCGATGTGGATGGCCTGCCCGTAGCGCACGGAGAGGACGTTGAAGCGCAGCTCGCCCGCCGGCGTCCGGGGCCAGAAACCGTAGATCGCCGTGGCGGAGACGAGGACGAAGGTGGTTCCGAAGACGGCCAGGGCCTGCGTCCTTCGACGGGCTCCGCCGATGCCCATCACCAGGTCGTAGTAGAGGATCTTCGCGCGGCGGAGGAGGGGCTTGTTCCAGACGAAAAGGCAGAGGAGCGCATAGTAGGCGCCCATCATGCGGGGTGTCAGGGTCTGGACGAAGGGGAACGGAAAGATCACCGTCGAGGCGTGGGCGACCCAGAGGAAGAACCAGATCAGGACGTAATTCGCGGCGTTGAGGACGAGCGCGATGTAGATGCCGACGAAGGGGATGAGCCCGAGAAGGCAGGCGAAGATTCCCAGTTGCACGATGATGCCGATCATGGGGATCGCGAAGAAGTTCGCCAGGGGCCCGGCGAGAGACATTCGGCAGAAGTAGTAGGCCGACAAGGGTCCCATCATTCCGAACTGGATGGAACCTTGCGCGTAGATGAATTGCTGAAGCCAGACCGGGAGTTTCTTCAGGGGGGGGATGATCTTCAGCGCCAGATCCTCGAAGGGCTTGGTCAGAAGCCCCAGGGAGATCACGGCCATGAAGGAGAGCGTGAAGGCGGGTTCCACGATCCACTTGGGATTGTTCATCAGGATGATGAATCCGGCGATCCCGATGGCCAGCATCAGGGAGGCTTTGAAGGCCGCTCCGATGTAGACATAGGTGAGAATCACGATGGAGTTCATGAGCGCGGCGCGCATCGAGGAGGGCGCGGCGCCCGTGATGAGGCAGAACGTGGCCAGGCCCAGGCAGATCAGCGGGGCGTAGACCTTCTTGGGGATCTTCATGAGGACGAAAAGCCCCCAGAGAGCGCCCGTGATGATGGTGACGTGAAGCCCGGAGACGGCCAGCACGTGGCTCGTTCCGGACCAGCGGAACTCGTCGAGCACATATTGCCGGAGATCGGGCTCGTCGGTGAGTTCTCCGTCCTCCGCGCTCCACCCGGAACCCGTCGTCGCCGGCGCCTCCTCGAACTTGCACCGCACGCCCTCGAGTCCCCGCCGGGCTCCCAGCGTGACCCCGGCCAGGAAGGCCGACTCGGGGAACGGGACCGTCTGCTTGATGACGCCGAGCATGCCCTTCTTCAGGTTCAGGGCGAACTCGAGGTAGAAGGCGCCCTTCTCCTCCTCGTCGATGATCTTGATCGCGGGCGCATTCTTGTTCCAGAAGTAGATGTTCGCCTGCGCGTAGACGTCCTGGTCGTTGGCGAATACCTCGGGGTCGAAAAGTCCGGGATTGTCGGCGCCCCGGAAGGTCGAGAAGGGCGCATCCACTTCGATGACCCAACCGTAGGCTTCGTTATCGACGAGCTTCTCGAAGGCGGTTTTCCAGTCCTGCTCGAACTGCCGGAAGGGTTGCAGGGGTCGCAGGTACACCATGACGTTGCCGCCCGATACCGGGTAGATGTCGCCGCTGCCGGGGACGGGTTCGATCTCCAGGGGTTGGATCGTCAGGGCCACCACGCCCGGCGTGCCGGCCTTCGGCCTGTATTCCGGTTCGCTCACGATCTTGCCGATGATGCGGGTCGTCGTGTTGAAGTCCGTGTCCGGGTAGGCTTCGAAAAAGGCCTGGATGTGGTTTCCCTCCGGTATCTCCGGGTCGAAGGGCGGGATATGCGATCTCTCCGCGTAGCGGCCCGCGCCCAAGGGGACCGCCGATACGAAGAGGCAAGCCATGACCATCCACTTCCGGACGGAGACGCGGCCCTGGTCCTGCGCGATGGCCAGGCCCCATCCCGCCGCGCCGAAGAGCACCGCGACAATGTAGAGAGGCCAGACCCAGGGGAAAGGAGGCCGGAACGCGAACCCCAGGGCCACGCCCGTCACGAAGGCGTAGGTGAAGAGCATGATCCGTTTCTGCACGCTAGCGCCTCGGGTCCACGGTCGTGACCGGCGGGGTGTAGGGATAGAAGCCGGCTTCCTTGTTGGAGGCCAGTATGTTCGAGGGCGTATAGGCTTCTCCGGCCACGAGGTAGTAGCCGCCCATGACGAGAACGCCGACGGCGATGGATATCAGCAGAATATTAATGACGATCTTGGCGGCGTCGTCTCTCAAGAATTCGCCCCTGCGCTTGCGCGCGGATACAACTCCATCGTGCCGAAGAAGAAGGCGATCTCGCGCTCCGCGCTCTCCAGGGAGTCCGAACCGTGTGCGCTGTTCTTCGTGACGGTTTCCGCGAAGTCGCCCCGGATCGTGCCCGGCATCCACTTGGCCGGGTCCGTCTCTCCGATCGCCTGGCGCGCGCGCCAGACGGCGCCGTCGCCCTCAAGGACCGCCACCAGGCAGGGGCCGGAGCTCATGTAGGCGCAGAGGCGCTCGAAGAAATCCTTGCCGCGATGCATTTCGTAGAAGGATTCGACCCGAGGCAGATCGAGATGAACCATGCGGGCGGCGATGAGGGCGAGGCCCGCCGACTCGAAGCGCTCGAGGATCTTGCCGGCCAGGTTCCTCTTCAGGGCCCCCGGCTTCACCATGATCAGGGTCCGCTCCGTAATTTTCCCGCCTCCCGGCATCAGGCCCCTCGGCTCCCTGGACGCATACTTTTGGAGAACCGCTGAATCGCTCGAAAAGATGATAACCAGAGGGGGGTGATTCGGCAAGCTCATTCGGGCGCGGTTCGCTCTCATTTTTATCTTTAGAGAACACCGGGTTCGGCCGATAATCTGTCCGATGACACCGCGCGAAAACCCGGTCCGCCAGCCCGAGGCGGAACGGGTCGTCAACATGGATAAGAAGAGGCAGAGCCGCGAGGAATCGGACGAGAACCGGTTCTTCACTTCCGTCGAGCGCCGGGAGGCTCTCGGCTTCGTCATGATCGCGGCGGCGATCGTGCTCTTCGCTTCCCTCGCCCTCAATCCCAATGAACTGCGCGGCATCGATTCATCGAACCTGCCGTCCCCCGCCGGAAAGTTCGGCCGCTGGATCGCGCGCCAGGTCGGCATTCTCTTCGGCATCGGCGGGCTCGTCATCCCCCTGGCCCTGGGCACCTGGGGCGTCTCCATCTTCAAGGGGCGCCAGCCCCGGGCTCTCTTCGCCAAGGCGCTCGCCCTGGTCGTCGGCCTCATGGCCACCTGCGCCTTCCTCGGCCTCATCTACGAAGGCGGCTACCTCGGCGGCGCGCTCGGCGACCGCCTCGCCGCCGACCTTCACCAGGTCTTCGGCATCGTTTCCTACCTCGTCGTGCTCTTCGTCGGCGTCATCTCCGTCGTTGTCGGAACGCCCCTCTCCTTCTCGGGAGTCCTCGCCGCCTCCGCGGCCGGAGCGGTCATGGCCTGGAAGGCGGCCGTGGCTCTGGAGGAGAAGATCGTCGAGAAGATCCTGCAGAACCGGGGCGTTCGCGAGAGGGAGGAAGCGGCACCTGCGCCCCCCGTAGCGGCGCGGCGAAAGGCCGCTGTCGCGACGCCAACCGCCGAAACCGCGCCCGAGGCGACGCAGGAGAGCCCGGACGGCGAGGACGCGAAGAACCGTGAGTATTTCGACAAGGCCGAGACGCGCGTGGTCAAGACGCCGGCCCTGAAACTCCTGTCATCGACGCCGAAGAAGGAGAAGCCGGTCTCTGTCGCGTCGGAACCGGAACCTTCCCGGACGTCCACCGCCGCGGAAACCTCGGCGGCCCCCGTGGTCGAGCCCGTCGCTCCCCCTCCCGTGAAGCAGATCAACTACACTCCGGACGAAGCCTTTACGCTTCCGCCCGTCACCCTGCTGCATGACCCGCTGCCGGTGTTGGAGAGCGTGACCGAAGAGGATCTTAGAAAAAAGGCCCAGGATCTTCAGGTCACGCTCGCCGACTTCGGCGTCGAGTGCAAGGTGGGCGACATCGTTCCGGGACCGACGGTGACGCGCTTCGAGATCGTGCCGGCGCCGGGCGTCAAGGTCTCCTCCATCACCACGCTCTCCGACGACATCGCCCTTGCCATGGCCGCGCCCGCGATCCGCATCGAGGCGCCGATCCCGGGCAAGAGCGCGGTCGGCATCGAGATCCCGAACCGCCGGGCGCAACCGGTCACCCTGAAGGAGGTCATCACCTCCGAGGAGTTCAAGCGCTGCCGCGCGGAATCCCCGCTCACCGCGGCCCTCGGCCAGGACATCGCCGGCATCCCGGTCGTCGCCGACCTCCGCAAGATGCCCCATCTCCTGATCGCCGGTGCCACGGGCAGCGGCAAGTCCGTCTGCATCAACTCCATCGTCAACTCGATCCTCATGACCGCCAAGCCGACCGAGGTCAAGATGCTGATGGTCGACCCGAAGGTCGTCGAGCTCAAGGATTACGACGACGTGCCCCACCTCCTGGCCCCGGTCTGCACCGATTCGCGCAAGGCGCCGCGCGTACTGATGTGGGCGGTCGAGGAGATGGACCGGCGCTACCAGTGGCTGGCGCAGGCGGGGGTGAGAGAGATCGAGTCCTACAACCAGCTCGAGCCGGAACCGGCCCCGGAGGAGAACGACGACTTCGTCGACCTCGAGGACGAGCTTCCTCTCTTCTCGGGTCCCCGCCCGGCGCGCCTCCCCTACATCCTCGTCGTCGTCGACGAGTTCAGCGACCTGATGATGGTCTCACCGAAGGAGTGCGAGGAGTCGATCACGCGGATCGCCCAGATGGCCCGCGCGGTCGGCATCCACCTGATCATCGCGACCCAGCGCCCCTCCGTGGATGTCATCACCGGCGTCATCAAGGCGAATCTCCCCTCGCGCATCAGCTTCCAGGTCTCCTCCAAGGTCGATTCCCGCACCATCCTCGACATCATGGGCGCCGAGCGCCTGCTCGGCCGCGGCGACATGCTCTTCAAGCCCGGCGACCGTCCCAAGCCCGTCAGGCTCCAGGGGTGCTACATCGGCGGCAAGGAGATCAAGGACATCGTCAAGCACTACCGGGACCAGGGCGAGTCGCGGAAGATGATCGGGATCGACGGAACCTCGGAGGCGTATGCCGATAAATCCTCGCTCGCGGGCGAGGACGATCCGCTCCTGGAGCAGGCGATGCGGATCGCCCTGAAGGACGGGATGGCCAGCGTCTCCAGGCTCCAGCGCGTCCTCAAGGTCGGCCACCCGCGCGCCGCCCGCCTCGTCGACATCATGGAGGCCAAGGGCCTCGTGACCGCTCCCGACGGTTCCAAGCCCCGCAAGCTGCTCTACGACGAGTCCTACTTCTCGAGCGGAAACGACGGGGAATAAGCGCCGGCATCAGGCAAGCACACTTTCCACAGGCCCCGGCCACGAGACCGGGAATGAACCGATAGGTGCCGGCGAACGCTTGCGTGCACGCCTGACACCGTGCCGGATCCGGGGTAGAGTGCGATCGTGGTTCTGAAATTCCTCCATATCCTTTGCGCGGCGATCGGTCTCGCCGCCGCCGCCACGGCCGAACGCGAGGGTTTCATCGCACCGCGGGCGGCCCTGTCGCTGGTCGGGATCGCCGTGGCGATCAGGACTTTCAACCGTGACAAGACTCCGCCCTCGATCCTCCTCCTGCCCTGGATTCTTCTCGGTCTCTCCGGGATCATGCCATTCCTTCCGGGCCACGGTGGAGCCTACCCCGCGACCCGGTTTCTCGTCGTCCTCGCCGCGGCCGCTTCGCTCTCGGTTCCCGCTGGCCGTTCCCACGCGCGATTCTCGCCCTGGCTATTCCCCCTGCTCGCGGCCTGGATCGCCTTGCTCGCGGTTCGTGTCTCCGAGATCCAGGCGCGCCTGGGCTACGGCTACGACCTCGCCCACGTTCTCAACATCCTCGAAAACACGGTCGAGGGACGCTTCCTCTTCAGCGATTACACGAACGGTTCGATTCTCAACCATCACCTTTTTCTTTCATTGGCCATCCTGGCGCCCCTCTACAAGATGGTCCGCGACCCGCTGGCGTTCCAATGGCTCCAGGTCCTTCTGCTCGGGGCCTCGGTCGCATTGACGGCGTGGGCCGCCCGCCACCGTTACGGCAACCGCGGCGCCACGGCCGCTTTCCTGGTCTTTCTCCTTCATCCCGCCTTCCAGGGACAGGCCCTGCACGAGTTCGATCCCGGGATCCTCGGAACCTTCGGCGTCGCCATCGCGCTCCTGGGATGGTCCCGGTCCTCGAACCGGCTTCTCGCGGCCGGGGCGATCCTCGCCGTCCTCTCCAAGGAGCACTTCGCGGCGGCGGCGGTCATCGCGGGAATCCTCCTTCTCTTCGCGCGCGAGACGCGGCGGACCGGGATTCCCCTGGTCCTCCTGGGCGCGGCCGGCCTCGCCCTCTGGCTCGCCTGCGGTTTTCTTCTCGAGGGACCCTTCAACCTGCGGACGGCCTTCGCCATCCGCCTGGGAATCGAGACCGGCCCGGTTCCGGCCGCCCCGGTCGTGCCTTTCCTGTCCCTCGGAAAAATCGGTTACCTCCTCCATCTCCTGCTTCCCTCGGGCGGACTGGCGCTGGCGGGCGGAGTATTTCTCCTGCCGACCCTGCCGGAGATCCTCATCAATCTCCTCTCGCGCTTCCCGATGTACTACCTCTCGAACCACTACGCCGTGCTGAGCCTCCCCTTTCTCTCGCTGGCCGCGGCGGCGGCCGTGTGTCGCCTGGGTGCGGGGTCTCACGCGGCGGCACGCCATATCCCATCCTTCGTGGGGCTCTGCGCCCTCCTCTCCGCCGTCTTCTCCAACATCGGCCCGGTCTCCCACACGGGGGCCTTCTACGACGTGATCGCGGAAACCCGTCCGCGGGAACCTGAGCGCGTCCGGGCTCTCATCGCCCGCCTGCCGGACGGGGAGGTCGCCGTGATGGGGTGGCACCGGACCCTCACGCTCCTGCCGCACCGCAATCCCGTCACGCCCCTGCCCTACATCGAACTCACGGACCCGGTGGAGGCGCGGCCGATCTGGATCGTCGATCACGCGGATATCGCGATACCGGAGGACCGGCTGCTCTACGATTCCGAAGGAGAACTGCGCGTCTACGTGAGGATGCCGTCCGCTCAGTAGCGGATATCGAGCTTCTCGAGCTTATACTGGAGCGATTGACGTGAAATGCCGAGGCGGCGCGCCGCATCCGTGCGCGAACCGTCGCACGCGCGCAATGCCTCCCGGATGAGATCCCGCTCGAAGGCCGCCACCTTCTCGGGCAGGGAGCCGGGAGCGGCGGGGGCCTCGTCGACGGGTTGAAAGGCCCCGGGGAGATCGACGCGGCGCACGGTGCGCGTCCCATGGTGCTTCAGGCGCTCGACGACGTTCCGTAGCTCGCGGATGTTTCCGGGCCACGCGTAGGACTGCAGGGCCTCGAGAGCGTCGGCCTCGAAGGAGACCTCGGGAAGCCAGGCATGGATGAGGCGCATCAGGTCTCCCTCGCGCTCCCGCAAGGGGGGGATCTCGACCTGGATGACCGCGAGGCGGTAATAGAGATCCTCGCGGAGCATTCCCTGCGCGACCGCCTCCTTCACGTCCCGGTTCGTCGCGGCGATGATGCGGGGATCGATTCGGGTCGGAGAGGTCCCGCCGAGCCGCATGAAGGATTTCTCCTCGATGGCGCGCAGGAGCTTCGCCTGCAGGGCCGTGGGCATCTCCCCGATCTCGTCGAGAAAGACCGTCCCCCCGGAGGCCGTCTCCAGGAGCCCTTTCTTCCGGCGGACGGCGCCGGTGAAGGCGCCCCGCTCGTACCCGAAGAGCTCGCTCTCCAGGAGCGTCTGGGGGATCGCGGCGCAGTTGATCTCGACGAAGGGTTTGTCGCGCCTCGGGCCGCGGCGATGCAGGGCGCGGGCGACCAGTTCCTTTCCCGTTCCGCTCTCGCCCGTGATCAGAACCGTCGAATCGCTCGCGGCGAAGCGCTCGATCAGCGCGTAAACGCGCTTCATCGCCTCGCAGCCGCCGATCATATCCTCGAAGGTGTCCTGCTCGACCAGGAGCGACCGCAGTTCCCGGTTCTCCTCCTCCATCCGCGCCTCGCGCAGGGCGCGATCGACGGTGAAGCGCAGCTCGTCGAGGGACGAGAAGGGCTTGGTGATGTAGTCGCGCGCGCCGCGCTTCATCGCCTCGACGGCGCTCTCGATGGACGCGAAGGCCGTCATGATGAGGATCGGGACCGTGGGACGATTCTCGTGGAATTCCCTCAACAGATCCATGCCGTCGTCGCCGGCCAGGCGCAGATCGAGAAGAACGAGACCGGCCGACGGAAACTTCTCGCGGGCCTCGTCCGC
Organism: uncultured bacterium; assembly: GCA_964637705.1. Taxonomy (GTDB): domain Bacteria; phylum UBA8481; class UBA8481; order UBA8481; family UBA8481; genus CAZWVM01. The sequence continues at coordinate 14,512 of CAZWVM010000026.1, read as the reverse complement.
CGTGGAGGCCGTCGCGAGCGAACGGCCCTCGAGGGCACGGCAGACGAGCGCACGGATGCGGACCTCGTCGTCGACGACCAGGATGGGAGCCGCTTCGGAAGCCGTCAGGGGCATGGCCTCATTCTGGAGGAATCGCGGCGCGGAGGCAACAGGAGGATGGCGGTGTCAGCGCTTCGGCCCGGCGACGGGGAGAACGACCTCGAACTCGGCGCCGCCCTCGGGCCGGTTCCGGCCGGTGATTCGTCCCCCGTGCGCCTGGATGATGCCGCGGCAGAGCGCCAGTCCGAGACCCAATCCGCCGCGACGCGACGTCTGGAAGGGCTCGAAGAGGGTCTCGAGCATCTCGCGGGGGATCCCCCGCCCGTCGTCCTTCAGGCGGAAGACGGCATCGGCCCCGACCCTCTCGGACTCGACACGGATCCGCTTCGCGCCGGCCTCGAAGGCGTTCGAGAGCAGGTTGGCGAAGACGCGGCCGAGGAGGACCCGGTCACCGATCACGCGCTCGGTTCCCTCCGCGAACAGCGATTCCACCGCCAGTCCCGGGGGCGCGGCGAAGCACTCGGAGAGCTCGACCGGTTCCGGGCTCAGGACGGGTGCGCGGGAAAAGGCGAGGATGGAGTCGGTGATCGATTCGCAGCGACGCGCCTCCTCCTCGATCGTCCGGAGGTCGCGTTCGAGCTGCGGATCCTCGCATTTTTCGCGGCAGAGAGAGGCGTAGCCGATGACGTTGGTGATGGGATTCCGGATCTCGTGGGCGAGACCCGCGGCGAGCTTTCCGACGGCGGCCAGCTTCGTGGTGCGCTCCCTCTCGCCGCCGCTCTCGGCCCGTTCCTTCTCCAGGCGCGAGAGTTCCCCCAGCATGGCGTTGACCCGCGCGGCGAAGAGGGACCACTCGCCGTCCAGGTGCGCCGGGCGGCGCTCCTCGAGCGCCTTCATGATCTCCGTCACCCTTCGATGATCGCGGCGCAGGGCGATGACGAGCGTCAAGGCGACGGCGAGCCCGGTGGTCGCGAGTCCCGTCATCATGGCGAGGTAGGTCATGATCACGCGCTGCGGATTCGACTCGGGTGACGTCAGGGCGATCCAGACGGCGAGCGCGGAGAGGAGAAGAATCGCCAGGATGCCCGCGACGACCAGGATCGAGGATCGTGTCATCGCGTCACCGGGGGTCCGCCTTGCGGCGCAGAAGACGGGTCTCCCCGGGGTACAGGCCCCGGGCCTCGTAGGTCCCGAGAATCGTCGCCCCGATGCGGAATGCGACCGGGTCGCCGGAAGCCTCGAGTCCGGCCAGGCAGAGCGGTTCGACGGCGCGGATGAAGCCGAGGTGCTGACGGGCCGCGGCGCGCGCCGCGCCGGCTTCCGCGGTGTCGGATTCCAAAGACGCGCGCCACAACCAGGCCCGGACCAGTTCGAAACGCACCGTCGTGCGCGTCGGCGCCCGGTTGACCGCGGCTTCGAACCCGCGGACGGTTCCGCCGGTCGAGCCGTGCCGCGAGGCGTATATCCCCTGGTTCATCCAGGACTCCGGCCGCTCGGGCTGGAGTTCGATCATCCGCGCCATGCCGTCCGCATCGCCTCCCTGCAGAGCCAGTCGCCCGTCGAAACGCGCGATCGTCGCGTTCCCCGTCGCGACGCCGAAAGCATACACGGATGCGAGAAGGGCGGGCAGAAGGAAGAGGATCGCGGGGCCGCGTGCAGCGCTTCGCGCGGGAGCCGCCTCGTAGCCGCCGCCCAGAAGGTACAGCAGCATATTGAGGGGAAAGGCGAGCTGCATCGGGAAGTAGAAGAGAGAGACGGCTGAGAGGGCCGTGACGCCCGCGATTTCGGAGTGCAGAGAACGGCGACGCAGGCCGAGTGCGAGGCCGGAGAATGCCGCCAGGAGGAGTGCGCCGGCAGGGAGACCCGCCTCGACGAGGAGTTGCAGGGGATCGCAATGGGCGTGGACCGGCGTGCGCATGCGGCGGATCGGCCCCGGGTCCGCGATCTGCGCGCGCTGGCTGACGTCGTCGAAGGATCCAAGCCCCCAGCCTGTCCAGGGACGCTCCAGGAGGAGCTGGCCGGCGCCGGCATAGATGTGCGAGCGCGTCCAGGCCAGGGGATCGGCGCCGACGCGACTCACCGCGTAAGGAAGGGACAGGGTCAGTACGACGAGCGCGAGGGCTGCTTTCGCGCGCAGGCGCAGGACGGGAAGGGTGGCGAGAGAAAGGAGAGCGGCGATGATGAGGGCCCGGGACGAACTGGAGGCGACGGAAGAGATGACGAGAAAGGCGTAGGCGATCCGGGCGCGCGGGGACTCGATGGCGCGGAACCCGGCCCAGCCCAAAACGAGAATCGCGGCGCCGAGATCGAGGGGGCTTTCATACCAGAGCCTCGGTGTTCGGGAAGAGGCCAACCACTCGATGAGAGCGGGTAGGGCCAGGGCGATCGCCGCCGCCGCGAAGACGCGCGCGCTTCCCTCATCCCCCTCCCGCCCCCGGGCGCTTCCGGCGATGCACCACCCCAGGGCGCCCGCGAGAAGGCCGAGCGATTCGACGGTCGGGCCGGGAGCCGCGGACGTGGAGAGCGAAACGACGGCGACGGCGCCCGCGGCCGCGAGGAGGAATCCGGCGGCGCGGGGAACATGAACGAAGGCGGCGAGCCCGAGCCCCGCGGCCGCGGCAAGGGCGGCGGCGATGCGGAAGAACGGGGTGGAATAGGCCATGGCGTGACAGACGAGGAGAATCGCGGCCGTTCTCGGAATCATCCTTCCGCCATGACGACCCGGTTCCGCCCCTCCGTCTTCGCGCGGTAAAGCGATTCGTCGGCCCGCTTCAGGACGTCATGGGCCTCGGCGCCCGTTCGTCCGAAGGAGACGCCGAAGGAGACCGTGATCGGGAGGCGGCGTCCCTCGTGCTCGAAAGCCGACTCCTCGATCCGCCGCCGCGCCGTCTCGGCCACTTCGCGGCAATAGGCGGCGTCGCTCGAAGGCACGAAGAGGAGAAACTCCTCGCCGCCGAGCCGGTAGGCGACGGCGCCCGCCTGGCTGGCCAGGATGCGCGCGACCGCCTTCAGGGCCTCGTCGCCCGCGTCGTGGCCGTGGGTGTCGTTGACGCTCTTGAAATGGTCGATGTCCCCCAGGATCAGGGCGTAATCCTGGTCCCTCCACTCGCGCATCCGCCGCTCGAACAGCTCCCGCCTCATCAGGCCCGTCAGCCCGTCGGTCGTCGCGGCGATGTAGTTCGCGGTGCGTTCCATGGAGATGCGAAGGCTTCGTCCGAGGATCTCGGCGGCGGTGCGCGAGACGGACTCGGGAAAGAGCACGACGGCTTCGCCGGCCAGGGGCACGATGAGCGAGGTTCCCGGCTGGACATCCAGCTGGGGGCCGCGCACCATGATCTCCCCTTCCGTCTCGGTCTTCTCCTGGATGATGCGCGAGAGCTCGGGGGAGACGACGAGATCGTTCAGCCAGTAGAGGCGCGACTGGTCGTGGAGTTGCCTCACGGCCCACTGTGCGGCGCTACGCATCGAATCCCGCGTCTCGGTCGCCTGCAGGAGCACCTCGAGGGCCCGAAAGAGGCGGAACATCTCGTTGGTCTGGCGGTTCGGACCCGGCTTCTCTTCGACGTAGGCCGCGTCGCAGATCTGGGCGTATGGGCATCGCAGGCACTGCCGGTCGGGTTTCGGGTAATGATGATGATCGGCCTCGATCGCGCGCCGGAGACGGCGCACGTCGTTCTCGATGCGCCCCGGATCCTCCGGCGCGATCCACGTCTCGATCTCGCCGCCCCCGAAGGAGACGACCTGGATGCGCGCCACCGGGATCCCGGTCATGCGGCGCGCGACCGAGGCGTAGACCTGGAGGCCCCAGCGATCGCGATCGGACAGGGTCTCCCCGGTCGTGTAATCGACGACGGTCAACCCGTCCGACTCCTCGTCGATCCGATCGAACTTGCCACGGAATTTTCCGCCGGCGAAGTCGATCTCGAAGGTGTAGCCGTAACGTATCGTCCGTCCCCGCCCCACGACGGGCCAGGCTTCCCACAGCTTCCATCGGATGCGGTGATACTCGTCGGCCGCCGAGCAGGCGTCAGGAAAGAGCCCGGGGTCCCATGTCTCGACGAGCGCGGCGTCGAGGGCCGACCAGTCCACCGTGCCCTTGGAATGATACTGGGTGAGGGCGGTGTGAAGGATGTTGGAGAGGAGGAAACGGCGGCTGCGATCGTCGTTCTCGGCCGGAAGCCATTCGACGTAGGAATAGTAGAAGCGGCGCGGGCAGGCAAGGTAGGTTTTCAGCGATGTGACCGAAGCGGTGCGCACGGGATCACTCCGGGGCCAGTAGAACAGAGCGGAAGGGATTCTGCAAGGAAGGTTCTGAAAGGTACGGCGCGCGGAGAGGGAGGGATTCGAACCCTCGGTACCGGCCTTAACCAGTACATTGGTTTAGCAAACCAACGCCTTAAGCCAGCTCGGCCACCTCTCCTGGACGTACAGATGCAGGATCATCTTCGCGCACGAGCGGATTCGGGTCAAGCAAAAGGCGCGGCGCGGGCCGCGCGGTTCCCCACCGAATGCTAGGAACGCGCCGGCGCGGGCGTTCGGCGCGCCCGGGCGCGTCTCCTTCCGCGTTTCGGCTTCACCTCCTCGGTGAAGATGACTTTCCCGTGGAGAATGCAACCCGCGATCCCGGGCCTGCATTCCCGGCCGAGGCGACGGCAGAAGCCGTTGAGATCGTGGCGGCAGGTCCAGCCGCTCATCGAGCCGCGCCCGCCGGCCCGGCGTTCCACCACTCCGGTTCCCCCGATGCCGGGGCCGGCCCGGTCGTGCCGCGGCGGAATTCGATCCTGCCGTCGCCGACGCGCCGCGCGGAAAGGCTTCGGGCGCCGCCGTCCTCGAGCCGATCCGTGACGGTGAGAGTCCGGGATGCCGGATCGTAGCTGCGCTCCCTCGTGCGCGCGCCGGTCACGACACGCTCGTTCCAACGCGACCCGTCGCGCCGGAACCAGTAGTTTTCGAGGCGGCGCGCGCTCGGCAGCCCCGTAGAGGGAGCGGCCGTGAATCGCGAACGATCGGGAGAAGGACCGGCGACGATGCGGCGTGGAGAGACCTGGGGCACGGCCGTCACGATCTCGGGACGCGCCGGAGCGGAGGGCGGGGGGATCCGTCGCGGCGCGGTGGCGGACGGGGCGCCGCCCGTGCGCCGCGCGGGATTTCCGCCGCTCGAAGGCCTCACGCGGATCGTGAATTCCTCGGGACCGAGGTTGATGCCCCCTCCGATCGATATGACGCTCAGGCTCGAGCGGGGCCTGCGACCATCCGCCGCGATCCGGTTCGCCGACTCCCCTCGAGCGACGTAGAGCGCGTTGCGCTGGCGGATGAGGGTGTTCAGGCCGTCGATCTCCCGCACCAGTTCGTCCCGCCTCCGCGAAAGCTCGGCGGCGCGCGCCGGGGAGACGGAAGGGCCCGTCAACTCGTCGACGACGCGCGCCATCTCCTCCTGCGCGCGCACCCCCTGCCGCGTGAGGTCGGACAACTCCCGTTCGAGGGATTGAGCCTCCTCGACAACTTCCCCGTAGGTCCTCTCCAGCCGCGCCATCTCCTCCCTCACCGGGTTCAACGCCTCCGCCGCGTATCGCGTGAAGGCCTGCAGATCGGAGCGGGAATCCAGGAGAGTGCGCATGATACGGCCCGAGAGACGATCGTATTCGAGCTTTGCCGCCCCGTCGTCGATGCCGCGGTCCGCGCGCCCCTCCTCGACGCTCTTCATGGCCAGGAATCGCGCGTATTCCCCCCCGGATGGGAAGACCTCCGCGACCGTCCTGTCGAGGAGCGGTGTGAGCGGAACCGTTCGGGCGCGATGGGCCGCCGACGAGACGGTCGGCGTCTCTCCCTCGGCCAGGACCAGCCAGGCCGCGGCGAGGAGCTGGGTGCGGTCGCGGGGTGTCTCCGCGCGGGGAATCTCGACCGACATCAGGGCGTCGAGGTCGAGATCGTTGCGCGGTCGCCGCTTCAGCCAGCTGCAGACTCCCAGCAGCCGGGCCACGGTGTTGAGTTCGCGCAATTCCCCGAAGAGGAGGGCGTAACTGTCGTAGTGGCGGTTCAAGTCCGCGATCGCGTGACGTATGCTCGGGCTCAACTGCCTCCGTCTCTGCCGCTCGAACTCCTCGCTCGAACCGTAGTCGCCTCGCTGCCGCTCCGCGTCCGCCGTGAAGCGAGCGCGCCTGACGATCGCCGTCGAGTAAGCGGGATCGGTCTCGATCTCGACGCTCTCGGGGTAGAACCAGAAGCGCGTCCCGATCCAGCGGTCGCCGAGGTCGCGGGCGCTGCCGAGGTCGATTTCCACGGCCGAGAGAAACCCCGGGTGAAGGGCGCGAATCTCGAACCTCCGGTCGCGGAAGTCGCCGGGATCGAGTCCGGACGCGATCGTCTTGAAGCGCTTGTCGGATTCCAGGACCGTGCGGCCGATGCGCGTGTTCTCCAGGTAGCCGCCGAAGTTCACGGTCGCTCTCGTGGGGTCCGCGTGAGGATCCAGGCTGATGAAGGCCGCGTTGTCGCCGGCGTGGAAGACGGCGCGGTAGGCCGTCGCGAAGTCGGCGAGAGTGACGGGGGCTCCGTCGAGAAGGGGCCGCGGTCCGGGGAAGGCAAGGAGCGCCAACCCCTCCCCCGCGTCGATCTGCGCCCCGGCAAGCGGCTGCCCCGCCTCGAAAAAGGCCGCGAGGGCGGTCAGGTTGACCGGCTTTCGTCCCTCGGGCACCGGAAAGCGCGACGCCGTGAAGACGTAGGGTTCCGTCCCGAGGACGAACTCGGACCGCAGGTAATCATGGACGAAAGAGTAGACTTCGATCGTAAGCGGCGCCGAGTCGCGGACGAGACCGGCGAGGCAGTGACGCAGGAGCGGATAGTGCCGCCGGTACGCCGCGCGCGCATCCGTACCCGGCAGGAAGAGCCTGACGCGGCCGAGCCCGTCCGCGAGCGCGAGCACGCGCCCGGAACGCAGGACGGCGACCCAGGCCGGTTCACGAAGAGCTCCGTCGAAGGCGGCGGAGACCTCCATGAACGGCGTCATCGAGGGCGTCGTGACCATCTCCAGGGCTTCCGGCAGGAGACGCGCCTGTCCGTCGAGGAAGGGCTGCAGGAGCGCCCGTGTCGAGGGATCGTTGCGCCCGGAACGCAGGACCTCGGAGAGGGTCTGCCCCGTCCTGACCAGGAGATTCTCGTCGACGAGATCCCGGTATCCCACCGTGACGCGGTTCGATGAGGCGCCGGCCGCCTCGGCCGCGAGCCAGGCGCAGGCAAGGAGCGCGAGAAGCGGCGGGCGGAGGTCACTCTTCATGGGCAATGACGATTCTATCCCCATCCCCGCCCGCCGGAAACGCTGGATGAGGAGCGTGAGGGGCGGTAACGTAGCGAGGTGATCGGATCCCTCGTCAATCGCCGCGGCATCCTCGTCGCCCTGCTCCTCATCGGGTTCATGGACGCCTTCGCCGCCGCTCTCTACCTCGGTTCCCGCATCACGCTGGAGGACGGCCTGCGCGACGCGCTGGTCGACGTCGTCGCCGCGGCCTCGCGGCTCTACGCCGTCGACGGCGTGGCCGGCGTGCAGGCGATCATGGAGCCGGAGACGGTCGGCGAGATCTTCATCCTCGATCCCTATGACAACGTCTTCTTCTCGACGGATTCGAACGTTCCGGTGGGCCGCCCGAGGCTGCTCCTGAACACCGACCTGAGCGAGATCCAGGCGGCACGGGGCGGCAGGCCCTCGGCCGGGCTCCCCTTCCGTGCTCCCTCCGGCTACCTGCTCAGGGCCTACACCCCGATCGAACCGCCCGGGTTCGTGCTGGGAATCGTCGCCGCCGCTCCTTCCTTCACCAACCTCGACGCCCTGCGGCGCATCTTCTGGACCTGGATCGTCCTCTCCGCCGCCCTCGCCGTGCTCGTCGTCTTTCTCTACGGACGCGCCGTTCGGCAGTTCGAAATGGAGCGGATGCGGGCCGAGCGTGGAGAGCGGTTCGAGGCCCTCTCCCGGATGTCGGCCGCGGTGGCCCACGAGATCCGGAATCCCCTGAACATCATCAGCGCGACCCTGGAATTGCGCGCGGCCGCGCTCGAGTCCGGCACCGCCCTCGACCCCGAGGCGGCGATGATCGCGGACCTCCGGGAAGAGGTCGACCGGCTCGAACGCGTCGTGCACGATTTCCTCGACCTTTCCCGCGAACAGAATCTCCAGATCGAGGACGTGGAGGCGAACGAGGTCGTGGAGCTGGTGGCGCACCGGGAGGAGCGGCGGCTGGCGGCCAAATCGGAGGCGCTCGTCGAGATCCGCTGCGTCCTGGATCGGCAGGCCGGCCTCTTCCGCGCCGACCGGGACCGGATCATCCAGGCCCTCGCCAACATCGTTCGCAATGCCACGGAGGCCGCCGGAGCGCGCGGCCGCGTGGAGGTCTCCACCGCGCGGCTCTCCGACGCCGTCCTCTTCGTCGTCGACGACAGCGGCCCCGGCATCGCGCCCGGCGAGCGGACGGCCGTCTTCGAGCCCTTCCTCACGACGAAGAAGCGCGGGACCGGCCTCGGCCTGGCGGTGGTGAAGGCGATCGTGGAAGCTCACGACGGGTCGATCGAGATCACGGAGGGGCCGCTCGGAGGCGCGCGGTTCACGATGAGATTGCCGCGGAGCGGGCCGGCGGTGAAGCCATGATCGGCGTGTCCTTTCGCGGTGAGTGCGCTATGATGGGTGCGCCATGGAAGAACTGCAGATCCTGATCGTCGACGACGAACCGAAGATGGTCAAGCTGATGGCGAACGCCCTCGCGGCGCCCGGCCGCGTCATCGAGACCGAGACGGTCGCCCCGGCGGCCTTGAAGCGCGTCAGGCGCGAGCGCTTCGACGTCATCGTGACCGATCTCCGCATGCCCGACGCCGACGGAATGCAGATCCTCGAGGCGGCCATCGCCCACGATCCGCCTCCCGCCGTCATCCTCGCCACGGCCTTCGCGACCGCGGAGACCGCGGTGGAGGCGATGAAGAAGGGGGCCTTCGACTACCTCATCAAGCCCGTGAAGATGGACGAGCTGAAGGTCGTCGTCGCCAAGGCCGCCGAACACCTCGATCTCCGGAACGAGAATCGCGAGCTGAGACAGGCTCTCGAGAAGAGATACCGTGCCGAGGAACTGATCGTCGGGAAGTCGGCCGGGATCCAGGAGGCGCTGCGCATCGTGCGGCGCGTGGCCCCGATGAAGTCGACGGCCCTCATCCGGGGAGAAAGCGGCACCGGCAAGGAACTGGTCGCCCGCGCCATCCACTACCAGTCGCCGCGCATGAACGGCCCCTTCGTCAAGGTCAACTGCGCCGCCATTCCCTCCGGGCTCCTCGAGAGCGAACTCTTCGGGCACGTCCGCGGCGCCTTCACCGGCGCCGTCGCGAACCACGTCGGCAAGTTCGAACGCGCCGACAAGGGATCGATCTTCCTCGACGAGGTCGGGGAGATACCGATCGACTTGCAGACCAAGCTCCTGCGCGTCCTGCAGGAATCCGAGTTCGAGCGCGTGGGCGGCTCCAAGACGGTCAAGGTCGACGCGCGCGTCATCGCGGCCACCAACCGGGATCTCGAGGCCGCCATCCGCGAGGGCCGGTTCCGCGAGGATCTCTACTATCGCCTGAACGTCGTCGAGATCCACGTCCCGCCGCTCTCCCAACGCGACGGCGATGTCGAACTGCTCATAGGGCATTTCCTGTCGAAGACGGCCGAGACGATGGGGGTCGGCCCCAAGACCCTCGAGGATTCGGCCCGCGCCCTCCTCCTCTCCTATCGCTGGCCGGGCAACATCCGCGAGTTGGAAAACGCCATCGAGCACGCCGTCGTCATCTCCGAGGGTGAAACGATCCGGGTCGAGGATCTGCCCCAGGCGATTCGGCGCAGTGCGGCCCGCGAGACGGCTTCGTGATCCTCCGGCACTCGATTTGCATGAATTACGGCCGGGTGACGATATGAACCGCCTGTCAGATAACTCATTCGTTTGCAGACCTCTGCAAATGGCCATGGTTCTGCTTGCCGGTTCTTTCCTCCTCGCCGCCCTTCCCTCGTCCGTCCAGGCCGATCGAGAGCAGAACCAGCTGAGAAGCGCTGAGGTTCAGGCGCGCCCCTACGAAACGATCGAGTCCGAGATCCTCGCGGAGATGCGGACGCTCCTGGCCCTGCGGCGCGACCTCGAGGTTCGGCACGCGGAGGCGCGCGAGCGCGAGCGCGAGGTGATGCTGGCGAAGAACTCGATGAACGTCATCAATCGCATTCTCCTGCCCGGCCGGATCGAGGATCTGCACGCGCTCCTGGCGCGGATCGAGGAAAGAGAGGCCGAGGCGGCGCGCCGGCAGGCGAAGATCGACGCCCTGGCCGACGAGGCCGAGACCTCGTTGAAGCGCGCCGATCGCTGGGGGGCGATGCGCGGCCGGTTGGAGACCGTCACGGGCCGACGCGTCGCGCGGCTCGAGCGAGAGATCGCCGACGCGCGCGAGAAGATCATTCGGAACCAGGGGGACCGACCGGATCTCGAGCGCTCGATCGAGCGCAACCGTGCGGAACTCGAGGAGGCCCGCCGGGACTTCAACGCCGTCTACGGCTCGTGAGGCTCCGGACCGGCTAAAGGGCCGCCGTCGATCTCTTGTCGAGGAACTCGAGAACCTCCTGGTGCAGGCGCTCCGCGTCACGATCGGGAAGCTTCGTCTCGGTGCTGGTCATGAGCTCGTTGTCCGTGAGCGCGGAGTAGTAGATCTTTTTCGAGTTCGGCCCCAGCATGTCGATGAGCCGGGCGATCTCGGCGATATTGGGCACCGAGCGGGTGGAACGGCAGATTGCGACGAGCTGGTCGATGTCGGTCGCCGAGAGCCTCATGATCGTCGCCTCGGAGGCCTTCTTCAGGAAAGCCGCGTTGTCATTCTCGACCTGCTTCAGGGAGGGTTGCTCCGGGTTGCGGAGCTTCTGGGTCTCCGCGGAGGCCTCCGCGGCCCGCGCCTCTTCCTCAGCCTCCAGCATGTCCTTCGCGGCGTCCAATTGCGCCTGCAGGAAGGCGGTGAAGGGCTTCAGTTCGTTCTTGAGCATGTCGTAGGAGATCTTCGTCTCGACCGAGAGCGCCATCCAGGCCTTGCCGAGGGCGGAGAAGAAGCTGTATGGCTTTTTGAGCAGGTAGAATTCACCGCGCGAGACCTGCCAGAAGTGGGCGAAGAGCTGCCAGAAGGTGTCCTTGCGGAGGACCATCGTCTGGACCAGGCAGTCCGCCAGGCGGTCCGCGACGATCTCGACGGGAAGGACCGTGCCCTGGCTCCGCGCGATATCGGCCGTCATCTTCACGCAATCGAGGCACTCCACGCACCGGTTCACGGCTTCCCGGTAGTCACCGTGAAGGTAGAGCGTCACGAACTTGTAGAATTCGGCCTCGACGTCCCAGAGCTGCACACGCTTGGCTTTTCGGATCGCCGCGCCGAAATAGAGCAGGGCATCCCGCGGAGACTGCTTGGCCAGGGCTTCGAAGCCGGCGCGGATGAGCTGGGCGCGGGGAAGCAGCGCCTTGTCCTTCTGGTCCTTCCCCTGTCGGCCTTCCGCCCCGTCGCTCATGAAAGCATGGTAGCCGCGTTTCGGCGGGAATCAAGAAGACCTTCGGAAGCTTTTTCAGGAGGGCTTCGCCGGGGAACACGGCGGTGGCGGAGCGGCGAGAGGTCATCTAGAATCGTCCCATGTTCGACGCGGTTCTCTTCGACCTGGACGGCACCCTCCTCGATTCCGCCCTGCCCGGCGTGCGGGCGCTCGCGTGGGCCGTGAACCGCGTCGTGGCTGACGGCCGCGAGGAGGATTTTCCTCCCGATTTCTGCCCCCATGGAAAGACTGATCCGATCATCTTCGACGAGCTTTTCCGCCGCCGCCTCAGCCGGCCTCCGTCCGCGGAGGAGGAGGCCCGCTGCCGCAGCCTCTACATCGAGCGCTTGCAGCACGAGGTGCTCGTGCCGGGGCAGGAACCGAGGGTTCTTCCGGGCGTCGCCCACCTCCTCGAGCGTCTCTCGCGGACTCCGATGCTCATCGGCCTCGGGACCGGCAACGTCGAGGAGGGGGCGTTTCACAAGCTCCGCCCGACCGGGCTCGACCGGCACTTCTCCTTCGGGGGCTACGGATCCGACGCGCCGACGCGGCTCGGAATGCTTCAGGCCGCCCGGAAACGAGCGGAAGCGATCCGTGGAAAGCCCCTGCTCCCGTCGTCCTTCGCCGTCGTCGGGGACACGGCGCGGGATATCGAGGCGGCGAAAGCCTTCGGCGCCCCCGTGCTTGCGGTCGCCACGGGGCCGGCGCCCCTGGAGGCCCTGCAGGACGCCGATCTCGCCGTCGCGACGCTCGAGGACCCGGCAGCCGCGCGCTTCCTCGGGATCTGACCCGGCTCAGTCCTGCCGGGGGATGAGGCAAAGAAAGACGAGGTCCTCCGCGCCGGGGTTGCGGAACTGGTGGGTTTCGTTGGCGGGAACGAAAACGACGCGGCCGGCCCGGATGGGTTCGCTCCGGTCTCCTCCCTGGACCTCGCCGGTCCCCGCCACGACGTAGACCTCGTGCTCGTAATCGTGCCTGTGAAGAGGCGTGTGGCCTCCGGGCGCGACGCGGAACTGGCGCATGAAGAAATGGGGCGCACCGTCGCCTTCCCCGATGAGGAGCTTCATGGTCGTGTCCTTGACGCCCGGCATCGAGGGCGTTTCGGCCGTCACCGCGTCAACGTTCTTGACGATCATCGAGTCACTCTCCGTTCTCGTCCGCCGTTTCCAGGATCTCCGCCATCGCCCGCTCGTGGGCCGCGACCGAGGCCTCGCCGAAGCAGGCGAAGACGACCGTCTCGGGCGATTCGTTCGCGAGGAGGTCTTGGGCCACCGTCCTCACCGCGACGCGGGCCGCCGGCTCGGCGGGATAACCATATACGCCCGTGCTGATGGCGGGAAACGCAACCGACCGGGCCCCGGCCTCGCGCGCGAGGCCGAGGCTCACACGGTAACAGCCGGCCAGGAGTTCCGCCTCCCCTTTCATTCCCCCCTTCCAGACGGGCCCCACCGCGTGGATGACCCATTTCGCCGAAAGGTTGTAGCCGGGCGTGATTTTGGCCGACCCCGTGGCGCAACCGCCGAGGGTCATGCACTTGACGAGAAGCCGGGGTCCGGCCGCGCGATGGATCGCTCCGTCCACGCCTCCGCCCCCGAGAAGAGTGTTGTTGGCCGCGTTGACGATGGCATCGACGGCGAGGCGGGTGATGTCTCCCGGGACGATCGACAAACGGCCGCGAAGGGAGTCGCGAAGCGAATCCCCGCGCGGCCGCGGCACGGTTCTGAGAACCGGTTACCCGAGAAGCTTGAGAACCGACTGCGAGTTGAGATTCGACTGCGACAGCATCGAGAGCCCGGACTGGCTGAGGATCTGGCCGAGCGCCAGTCTCGAGGTCTCCGCGGCCATGTCCGCGTCGCGGATGCCCGAGAGAGCCGCCAGAGTGTTCTCGCGCGCGACGCCGACGAAGGTGTTGGCGCTTTCCAGCCGGTTCATCTGCGAGCCGATCGTGGCGCGGGTCGAGGAGACGCTGGCGATGGCGCTGTCGATCGACGTGATCGCGTTGGAGGCCGCATCGCGGGTCGAGATCGAGAGCCCGCTGACGCCCAGCGTGTTGGCGCTCACCTCGTTGATGTTCACCGCGAGCGCGTCGCCCTGGTTCGCGCCGGACTGGACGTCGAAGTCGCCCGTCCCCTCCGCGTATTGGCCCGACAGGAGCGGCTGGCCGTTGAACTGCGTCGCCGCGGTCTGGCGGTCGATCTCCTGGACCAGTTGGTCCATTTCCGTCTGGATGACCGCGCGATCGGCGTCGGTCAGAGTGTCGTTGGACGCCTGCACGGAGAGGTCTCTCATCCGCTGCAGGGTGTCGGTGATGCTCGTGAGGCCGCCCTCGGCGACCTGGAGGGCCGACGCCGAGTCCTGGATGTTGGACTGGGCCTGGTCGTAGCCGTTGGTCAGGGAGCGAAGACGCTCGGAAATGCCGAATCCCGCCGCGTCGTCCGCGGCCGAATTGATCCTCAGACCGGACGCGATGCGCTTCAACGTGGCCTTGAGATCCTGGTTCGTCGAATCAAGAATGCGCTGGCTGAAATTCGCCGCAGGGTTGTTGTCGACCTTCATGGCCATGGAATGGCCCTCCCTTCCGTGCTCTGGCGTGTCATCCCACGCCTCCTCGTTGATTCAAATACTAGCAATTATGTCGAGGAAAGTCAAGGTGAAAAAGGCTACCCAAAGGCCCCGGGGAGGTGGGCCGGTACGAGAAAGCAACTTCCGAGAATCGAGGAATCGGGTCCCCGTTTTCGAGCCGCCGGCCGGGATTTCTCCCCTACCCGATCTGCCTCGATTCCAGGGCGAAGAAGCTGAGGATGCTGTCGACGGAGAGGACCGTCCGGCAGCGCCCCCGGACGATCACCGGCATGTGCCGGCTCGCCGTGACGCTCATCTTGTGGATCGCGGCCATCAGGGTCTCGTCGGCGT
>CAZWVM010000025.1:22452-26601 GCA_964637705.1 uncultured bacterium | reverse complement strand
AGGTCGAGCGCAAGAAGTACGGCCGTCCCGGCGCCCGCCGCCGGTTCCAGCACTCGAAGCGCTAGATTCGCCCCTCGAAGGAGATCATGGCCGCCGGACTCTCGAAGTGCGCCCGCCGCGGTGCCGCTTCCTTCTCCGATTGCCTGGAGGCGGGCCACCGTCTCCGGCTCGCCGGCCGCTTCGCCGAGGCGCGCCGCGCCTACCAACGCGCGTTCCGGAACGTCGCGGAGCCGCGCGAACGCGCCGATGCGCTCTGCGGGGACGCCATGGCCCTGCGCGGGCTCTGTCGATACCGCGAATCGCTCGGGCTTTTCGCCCGCGCCCTCGTGGCCTACCGAAAGGCCGGCGATCTCGAGGGGGCCGCGTTCGTCCTCTACGGGCGCGGCGGCGCGAAGCGGTTCCTGGGCCGGTATCCCGAGGCGCTCGAGGATCTCGACGGGGCGCTCCTCATCGCTCCCGACGCCGAGGCCCGCGGCGGCCTCTTCCGCATGATCGGCCGCCACGACGAGTCGCTCGCGGACTACACCGAGGCCCGCTCGATCGCGGGGCGATTGCGCCTCCCCTACCCCATGGCCTACGCCGACTGCGGCATCGGAAACGCCTGGCGAATGAAGGGCGATGCGCGGCGCGCCCGCCGTCACCTCCGCGCCGCCGACCTGCGCTACCGTTCCATCGGCGACCGCGTCTCGCGCCCCTACACGCTCGTCGCCCTCGCGCTCATGGAACTCGCCGAGGGACGGGGCGGTCGCGCGCCGCTTCGCGAGGCTCTCCGGCTCTTCCGCTCGACGCGCGACGCGCGCGGCCTCGTCTACATCGACCTCGTCCGCGCGGCGGCCGAAGCCGCCTCCGGCCGGACGCCGACGACGTTCTCGCGCAAGGCCCTCGCGGGGGCCCGGAAACTGGGGTTGGCCCTGGAGTCCGCCCATGCGCGGTTCATCGCGGAATGGCCGGGCCGCGGCCGGTCCCCGGGCCTCTACCAAAGGCTCGACGCCGCCCGGCCGGCTCACCCCCTCCTCATCCCCTGAATCATTCCCGAAGAAATGTCTTGGCGTTGAAACCGCTTTCATGGTCTAATATACCCAATCGATTAACCTGCTAGTTCAGGCAGGATCCGTGATTGTCGGAGGATGCGTCCTCCAGGGGGGATTTCCATGAACCGATTCCTGGTGACTCTGTTGGCATCGTCGTCGGTACTCGCCGCCGCGTGCGGAGAGGCGAAAACACCGCCTGCGGCGGCCGTTCCGACGGCGGCGCCCGTCGAGGCGCAGCCGGCCGCGCCGCAGCCCGTCGCCGAGGCCGCGGCCACGGTTCCGGCGCCCGCCGCGGGTTCGTCCCTCGTCGCCGATTTCGGAGTGATGGAAAAGAAGAACCTGCTCGGGGGAGATTTCGGATCCTGGGCTTCGGCCGCCCCGGATCCCGTCGGTGTCTGCCGGGAATCGCTCGTCGCCGGAGAGGGACCGGACGCTTCGCAGGCCTGGCGCATCGATTACGACATCTCGCAGGAAGGCTCCTACTCGGGTATCTGGATGCGCCTGAAGGATCTCGACGCGACCTCGCGCACCGCTCTCTCCTTCGACGTCCGCGGGGCGGGCGCGTTCTCACCCATGATGATCGTCGAACTGAAGGCGAACGGCGGTCAGAGGATCAGCCGTCACATCCTCTCGGGGGTGACCGGTTCCTGGAAGAGGGTCTCCATCCCCCTTTCCTCGTTCGCGGGCCTCGGCGAACTCAAGCCGCTCTATGAACTCACCCTTGTCTTCGACGCAACCGTCTGCGGAACCAACCTCAAGGGTAGCTACCTGATGGACAACATCGCCTTCGAATAGCGGCTTGCGCGCCCCTGCCCGGCGACGGGCGGGGGCGCGCCGAGTCCCGCCCGTCCCCCGGACCCCGCAAGGGCCTCCCGGCCCGTTCCGCCCCTCATCCCGCCCGGCCCTGACCGGCCGGGCAATCCTCGGAAATCCCCCGACCGCGATTGTAATTCCCCGCCGATCGGTTAGAATCGCCGTTCATCCTTTGGAGGAAGCATGAATCTCGAAAACCTGAAACTGGAAAAGAAGCCCGGCTCCGTCCTGACGCTCGTCTTCGACATACCCGGCGCGGAGACGGCCGACTTCTACAAGAAGACCCTGAAGCGCTACGCCGCGAATGTCTCCCTGAGCGGATTCCGCAAGGGAAAAGCGCCGATCACGATGGTCGAGGAGCGCTACAGGCCTCACGTCATGGAGATCGCGTCGGACGAGATCGTGAACGAGGGCGTCTGGGCCGCGCTGGAGAAGGAAGGCATCGCCGACGATTCCCTCCTGACGCGCCCGCGTATCGAAAAGATGACGTCATTCCAACCGGGCGAGTCTCTCCACGTCGAGACCTCCTTCACCGTGATCCCCGAGTTCGCCGTCAAGGCCTACAAGGGGCTGAAGCTGAAGGAGAAGAAGGCGGAGGTCACGCCGGAGATGATCGACGCGGAGCTGGCCACGCTGGCCGAGCAGCACGCGTCCCTGGCGACCGTCGAGCGCGCGGCGAAGGATGGCGACTACATCGCGATCGACTTCGAGGGGCGCGACGCGAAGGGCGAGCCCCTGGCGGGCACGAAGGGCCAGAACGTCGGCCTTCTCCTCGGAGCCGGCCGGTTCCTCCCGGACTTCGAGAAGGCCTTGGTCGGCGCGAAGGCCGACGAGGAACGGACCTTCGACGTCACCTTTCCGAAGGACTATTCCGCGGAGGCGATGCGCGGCGTGACGGCCACCTTCACGGCGAAGGTCCAGGCCGTCAAGGAGCGCCGGATTCCCGCGATCGACGACGAGTTCGCGAAGGACCTGGAGCAGGAGAGCCTCGAGGCGCTCAAGGAGAAGATCAAGGGATTCCTGTCGGGCCGCTTGGAAGCCGAGGCGCGCGAGGAACTCGAGGCGGAACTGCTCGAAAAGCTCCGCGAGGCCAACCCGGTCGTGGATCTGCCCCAGGTGATGGTGGACGAGGAAGTCCAGCGCCGAAAGGAAGGATTCCAGCGGACGCTCGCCCAGATGCGCATGAAGCCGGAGGATTTCTTCAAGGCGGCGAAAAAGACCCCGCAAGACCATGAAAACGAGACCTTGAACCTCGCGCGGGACACCGTTCACTCGTCCCTGGTCCTCAGGGCCGTCGCCCGGGAGGAGAAGATGGACGTCTCGGCGGAGGAACTCTCCTACGCGATCTCGAGCGTGGCGGTCAGGAACGATGCGAGCCCGCAGGCGCTGGCCGAAAGGCTTTCGAAGGAGGGCCGGCTCGGGCTCATCAAATTCGACATTCTCAAACGAAAGGCGCTACAATTAATCCTGCAAAATGCCGAGATAGAGAAGAGCGGCTGATATCATAATCTTACTTAGCGGACTCTCTCGGGAGGCGTCATGACTCTAGTTCCCATGGTCATCGAGCACTCGGCACGCGGCGAGCGCGCGTTCGACATCTACTCGCGGCTCCTGCGCGACCGGATCATCTTCATCGGAGACGCGATCGACGATCACCTGGCCAACCTCGTGATCGCGCAGATGCTGTACCTGGAGTCAGAGGATCCGGACCGCGACATCTCCCTCTACCTGAACTCCCCCGGCGGCGTCGTGACGGCGGGCATCGCGATCTTCGACACGATGCAGTATATCAAGTGCGACGTCTCGACGATCTGCCTGGGCCAGGCCGCCTCGATGGGCGCCCTCCTCCTCGCCGCCGGCACGAAGGGCAAGCGCTTCGCTCTCCCCCACGCGCGGATCATGATCCACCAGCCCCTGGGCGGCGCACAGGGACAGGCCACGGACGTGGCGATCCAGGCGAAGGAGATCCTGCGGATCAAGGAGATGATCAACGAGATCCTGGTGAAGGCGACCGGGCAGTCGAAGGAAGCGATCGAGAAGGACACCGACCGCGACAAGTTCATGTCGGCGGACGAGGCCCGCGTCTACGGGCTCATCGACGAGGTGATCTACGAGAGGAAGTCCTCGAAGGCCGTGAAGGCGGAGAAGAAGTAATGTTCAAGTTCGGGAACGAGAAGGAGCGGCTGAACTGCTCCTTCTGCGGGAAGAGCCAGGACGAGGTGAAGAAGCTCGTGGCGGGCCCGAGCGTCTACATCTGCGACGAGTGCATCAACCTCTGCAACGAGATCATCAACGAGGAGGCGGA
>CAZWVM010000025.1:0-22352 GCA_964637705.1 uncultured bacterium | reverse complement strand
ACATCTGCGACGAGTGCATCAACCTCTGCAACGAGATCATCAACGAGGAGGCGGATGACGGGTCGAAGGCGGCCCCGAAGGGTCTGCCGAAGCCCGGCGAGATCAAGGTCGCGCTCGACGACTACGTCATCGGCCAGGACCTCGCGAAGAAGGCCCTCTCCGTCGCCGTCTACAACCACTACAAGCGCGTCCGGACCCCGAAATCCCCGGGCAGCGACGTGGAGATCGAGAAGTCGAACATCCTCCTGATCGGCCCCACGGGCAGCGGCAAGACCCTTCTCGCCCGCACCCTCGCGAAGATCATCGACGTGCCCTTCGCGATCGCGGACGCCACCACCTTGACCGAGGCCGGCTACGTCGGCGAGGACGTGGAGAACATCCTGCTGCGCCTCATCCAGAACTCCGAGTATGACATCAAGAAGGCCGAAACAGGGATCATCTACATCGACGAGATCGACAAGATCGCCCGCAAGAGCGACTCGCCGTCCCTGACCCGCGACGTCTCGGGCGAGGGCGTGCAGCAGGCGCTCCTCAAGATCCTCGAGGGCACGGTTGCGAACGTTCCGCCGCAGGGCGGGCGCAAGCACCCGCACCAGGACTACGTCCAGATCGACACGACGAACATCCTCTTCATCTGCGGCGGCGCCTTCGACGGGCTGGAGCGGATCATCGAGGAGCGGCTGGGCAAGAACCAGATGGGCTTCTCCGCCGACATCAAGACCAAGGACGAGAAGAAGCTCTTCGACATCCTCACCCAGATCATGCCCGCCGACCTCCTGCGCTACGGGCTCATCCCCGAGTTCGTGGGTCGCCTGCCCATGATCGGCGTCCTGGGCAAGCTCGACACCGTCCAACTCGTCGACATCCTCACCCGCCCGAAGAACGCGCTTGTGAAGCAGTACTTGAAGCTCTTCGAGATGGAGAACGTCCGGCTGATCTTCGCGGACGAGGCCATCCAGTCGGTCGCGGAGGCCGCGATCAAGCGCAACACCGGCGCGCGCGGCCTGCGCTCGATCGTCGAGGACGTGATGCTGGACATCATGTTCGAGGTGCCGTCGCTGGAGGGCGTCAGCGAGGTCGTGATCACCAAGGACGTCATCGAGAAGAAGGGCGGCCCGATGATCACCTACGCCAAGGAGAAGCAGGCCAAGACGCCGGCCTGAGATCCGGGCCCTTCGGGGCCGGGAGGGAGGAAGCCCATGGCAGGACGCATCGACAACCCCGTGGTTCCACCGGTCGTGAACACGGTGCCGCCGCCCGCGGCCCCGCAGGCTGCCCCGGTCGCCGCGCCCCCTCCCCCGCCCGTCATCCAGCCCCGCTCGGTCTCGCCCACCGAGAACCTGACGCCCGACGCGGCGCGCGCCTATGGGATCGGCGGCGTGGTGAACGCGGCGGTCTGACGATCCCGGCGACGGGAGCCGTCTTCGCCCGAGACCTCGTTTCTCCTTTCCCCTTCGCCCTTCATCCCGCATGATTCCCCCGGCCCGGGTGGCGGAACGGCATACGCAGGGGACTTAAAATCCCCCGCCCCAAAGGCATGTGAGTTCGAGTCTCACCCCGGGCATGCCCCCTTTGCACGCCTTCCCATTTCCCTGTTGCCCATTCGCGCGAATCCGGTCAAGAATAGCGGCGGTCATGGATCCTTCGTCCAACGATCGCAGAACCCGCCGACTCGTCTCGACGCAGTTGTCGTTCCGCGCCGAGGGAGAACCCGGGCTCCAACTCGAGGGTTTTACGACCGGCGTCAACCAGAACGGTCTCGCCGGCCGCGCGAACCTCGTCGCCGGCGAGGCCGAGAGTCTCGCGGCCGGCAACGCCTTCACCCTGAAATTGAACCTCGAATCGAACACCGAGTCGGTCTCGCCGCTCAAGGCGCGTGTCATCCGCCTCGAGCCCTCCTGGATTCCCGGTTTCAGCCACTTCCTCGTCTTCGCCTTCGAAGGGGTACCCGAGGCGGACCTCGAGGTTCTGAAGCGCTTCATCGAGTGGCGCGAGGACCGGTTCTTCACCCGGTCGAAACCCGAGCGCTCGCATTATGTCTACTCGCTCACGCGCGACACGCGCTTCGGCCCGTTGACGGCCGCCGAGGTCCTCTCGTGCGCCAAGGCCGGGCTCTTCGACCAGCGCGATCTCGCGTGGAGCCCCGAGGCGGCTGACTGGGTGCCGCTGGAACTCGAGCGTTTCATTCGCGAGGCCTCGATCGAGCCCGCCCACCTCCCTCCCGTTCCTCCCCTCGCGACCCGCAAAGACGAGTTGCAGGAGAGGCGGCGCCAACGCTACGTCGCCTCCCACGTCAACGTGAGGGTCACGGGCACGAACGGCGTCGTGCTCGAAGGCTATTCCACCGGCCTCAACGACCATGGAATCGCCTGCCGCGCCAACCTCCGCGGCGGCGAATCCGATCGGGCGCTCGTCGGCATGCCCGTGAAGATCCACATCATCCTCCCCAAGCGTTCGGACATCCCCCCCTTGAACGGCAAGATCCTCCGCGTCGACTCCTCGTGGGTTCCGGGATTCCGCTATTTCGTGGCCCTGAAATTCAACCGCATCGCGCCCGAGGCCTTCGGCCACCTGAAGAGGTTCATCGCCTGGAAGGAGAAGGAATATTTCCAGAAGGCGAAACCCGAGCGCTCCTGGTATCTCTACTCGACGGCGCATGAGAACAAGTACGGCCCCTTGACGACCTTCGAGGTCCTCCTGGCGTCGCACAAGGGCGACATCGGGCCCGGCGACATGATCTGGTCGCCGGAGCGCACGGGATGGATTCCCTTCGACGAGACCGAGTTCATGAACACGGCGCCGGATGCGGACGACATGATCCGGCGGATCGACTGACGGGGGAGCGGGGAGAGCGGGGTGCAACGCCCCAAACCGGGCGCCCCCTGCTTCCCGGAGCCGGGTTCCCCCACCCCGCCGCGCTTCACCGCGTTTCGGGGCTTGCACGTGTTTCCCACCCGCATATGATGAACGCGTGCTGACCATCACCTGCCTGACCCTCGCCCTGGTTGCGGCCGACACCCCCGCACGGGTCATCGCGGAGCCGGTGCCGACCCTGCGATCCGCCCGTCCCGCGCCGATCCTACCTCCCCCGCCGCGCATCCGCCGCGAAGAGACCTCGGCGCAAGCGCCCGCGCCGACCCGCGCACCGACGCCGGCTACGCCCTCGGCCACGGTCGCTTCATCCCCCGCATCGGCCGCGCCGCTTCCCGCGCCGACCGCCGAGGCCGCGGCGGCGGTCCCCGTCACCTCGGCCGCACCGCCGCCCGCGACGTCCCTGTCCGCGTCGACGACCTCCCCGGCTCCGCCCGCTCCGGCCGCGGCATCGACGCTCCCGGCCGCGTCGACCCCCCCACCGACCACCGAGTCCTCCCGTTCCCGCCTCGTCCTGAACCGCGCCCGCACCCTCTTCAACGCCCTGCGGGCCTTCGACGCGGGCGACTTCGCGACCGCCGAATCGATCTGCGTCGAAGTCCTCAGGCACTACCCGGGCGACACGGCCGCGATGACGATCGCAGGCGCGGCCCTCATCAAGGCGGGCCGGGCGCGCGAGGCTGCGGAGATCTTCGAGGAATACACCCGCCTCTTCCCGCTCGAAGCCCTGGCCCATTTCTACAAGGGGCTCTCCTATCACCTCCTCGGCGACCGCGACCGCGCCATCGCTTCCTACTGGGCCGCGCGGCTCCTGGACCCCTCTCTCGAAGCCGCGCGCGCGAACCTGAAGCAGATCACCGAAGCCGACTGAGATGGCCCCGGCCGCCCCGCGCCTCTCGGCCGCCGTCATCGCCGAGAACGAATCTCCCGTCATCCGCCGCTGCCTCGAGTCCCTCTCCTTCTGTGACGAAATCGTGCTCGTGGACGGCGGCTCGACGGACGACACGGTCGCCGTCGCCTCCGCGGTGCCCGGCGTCCGCGTCATCCGTCACTCCTCGGGCCAGCACGGCATCCACTACAACAAGAACCTGGCCGCCAGCGAAACCACGGGGGAGTGGATCCTCTCCCTGGACGCCGACGAGGTCGTGACGCCGGAACTGGCCGGCGAGATCCGCCGCGTCATCTCGTCGCCCGGCCCTCCCTGCTACCGCATCGCGCGCCGCACCTACTTCCTCGGCCGCTGGATCCGCCACTGCGGCTGGTGGCCCGGCTACGTTGTGCGCCTCTGGAAAAGGGGGCACACCGAGTGGCCTCTCGAGGTTCACCGCGTGCCGGACCCGGCCGGCCGCGACGGGACCGGACGCGCGGGGACGCTCGAGACCCCGCTCGAGCACCACTCCTACACCGACCTCGCCGACTGGGGGCGCAAGGTCGTTCACTTCTCGGGCTGCGAAGCCGTCGAGGCTCATCGCCGGGGTGAACGCCTCTCGGGCGCCGGGCTGGTCTACGCCCTCTCCCTCCGCCCCGCGCTCGTCTTCCTCCGGAAGCTCGTCCTCCTCTCGGGCTGGCGCGACGGCGTCCACGGGCTTCTCGTCTGCGGTTCGGCCGCCTGCGCGACCTGGTTGCGAGCCGCTCGGCTCTGGGAGATCCAGGTCACGGGCCGGTTTCCATCGCTCGGGGGCCGCGCGGGCGCCTAGGGACGCCGGATCGAAAAGAAGCCCGTATGCCGGGGCGACCTGATGCTGGCGAGCGACGACCCCGGTTTTCATCCGAGAGATTCCTCCGCTGTTGCCACCCCCCGCGATCCGCGCCATAATCGGCGCGTCATGAGAGTTCTTCCGATTCGCCGGCGTCCCGCGCGGGATTCCGGTTTCACGCTGGCCGAGATCCTCATCGTCGTCGTCATCCTCGGGATTCTCGCGACCTTCGTCCTGCCGCGATTCTTCGGCAAGACGGAGGAGGCGCGCATCACGGCGGCGCGCACGCAGATCGCCTCGCTCGCGACGGCCCTTCGTTCCTACAACATGGACGCCGGCCGCTTCCCCACGACCGACGACGGGCTTCAGGTCCTCCTCGAGAGAACCGAAGACAACCGCGGGCCCTATCTCGAGAACACGCGCACCCTGCCGAAGGACCCGTGGAACAACGAGTATCGCTATCTCTGCCCGGGCGAGCGCAATCCCGACTACGACATCTGGTCCGCCGGTCCCGATGGGGTTTCCGGCACGCCCGACGACATCGGGAACTGGCAGTAGGCCCGCGGGCCCGCCGGTCGCGGCGCGTTCCCGTCCCGCGCCCGCTCCGCGTCGCGCGGCCCCGGGCTTCACGCTCGTCGAACTCCTCGTCGTCATCGTCATCCTCGCCCTCGCGTCGCTTCTGGTCATACCGCGCCTCGACGCGCTCACGGACCAGGGCTCGGACGAACGCGCCTTCCGGCTGATCGCCGGAGGAATTGCCCGCGCGCAGGACCGGGCCCTTCTCGACCGGCGCCCCCGCTCGCTCCTGATCGACCTCGACCGCCGTCTCCTCTCCGTCGAGGGCGATCCGGATCCTCTCGCCCTGCCGTCGCACTCGAGGATCGTCGTGGAGCGGGCGGACGGAAGCGTGCACGAAGCGGGCACGGTCGCGATCGCCGTCGACGCTCACGGCAACATCGACCCGTTCGAACTCAGGATCGGAACGCGGATCCGCGCCCTCGCGAACCCCTTCACGGGCGCCCTGGAACCGGGCGAGGAATTCCTCCGGTGATGCCGCGGCGCCGAGCGGGTTTCTCCCTCATCGAGGTGCTGGTGGCGCTCGCCGTCACGGCCGTGATCGCCGTCGGCGTCCTCGGGGCGCTTTCCGGCATGGCTTCACACCTCACCCGCTACCGCGAGGACACACAGCTCGCGCTTCTCATGAAGGCCCTCGCCGCCGACATCCGCCTGCGGGGCATGCCGCGCGTCCTCGGGGCCTCCTTCGACACGCACCCGGACTACACGTGGGAGGTCGAGGAGCTTCCACTCGACGAGTCGCTCGGCGACGATCCCCTGCGGCCGCGCGCGCGGGAGATCCGGCTGACGGTCACGTCCCCGTCGGGGCATTCCTTCACGGCACGGATGAACCGCCCATGAGAGCACCGGGCGCATCGCGTCGCGACCTCATCTCCTCCGGATTCACGCTCATCGAGATCCTCCTGGCTCTCGCGATCGGCGTCCTCGTGCTCGGCGGCCTCACCGCGACGCTCCGCACGGCCGTCACCCTGGAGGGAGCGGCCGCGCGCGAGAACGCGGAAGATCGCGTGGCGCGGATCCTCCTGGACCGGATGGGGCGGGAACTCGGATCGGCGTTCCCGGCGATGCCGGGCGAGACGCGCGTCCTGGAGGGACGCGACGGCGGGCTCCAGGACTATCTCTCGGTCTGGACCGCGGCCTACGGAACGCCCCGCCGCGTCGAGTACGCGTGGGACCGGTCGGGACTCGTGAGGCGCGAGATCGACCTGACGAACGCGCGCGAAGCGGTCGCGATCCCGATCCGGGGCGTCTCGCGCCTGGGGTTGCGCTACTGGAACGGGACGGGGTGGGTCGAAGAGTGGACGGAACGGGCGTCTCCGAAGGCCGTCGCGGTGCAGGTCATGGCGGGGGAAACCCTCTACGGGACGATCGTCGCATGGTGACCCTCCCCCCGCGCGATCCGCGCCTCGCCCTTACACCACCGCCTCGCCCCGCGAACCGGGGCGCGGTGCTCGTCGTCGTCCTGGCCGTCACCGCGCTGATCGCGGCGATCGCGGCGGAGATCGCCTTCATGACGCGGATGGAAGGCGAGCGCGTCTCGGCGGCGCGCGACGGGGCGCGCGCGGAGTTCCTGGCGCTCTCCGCCTACGAAGCGGCCCTCTCCGCGCTCCGCGAGGACGCCGACGATGTCGATTCCCTCCGCGACGACTGGAACCGGCCGATCGAGATCGCGGCCGCCGACGGGACGGCCCGCGCCACGATCCGCGACGAGTCGGCGCGATTTCCCCTGAACGAACTCCTTACCGACCAGGGGCTTCTCAACGTCGGCTGGAAGACGCGATTCGAGAGACTCGCCGCCGCGATGGAACTGCCGCGCGAGCTGCCGGACTGCCTCGTGGACTACATGGACGCCGACGACAACACCTTTCCGAACGGGGCGGAGGCCGACGAATATGCCCTCCTCTCCCCTCCGCGTCGTCCCGCCAACCGTCCTCTCCTGACGACCGGAGAACTCGCACGGGTCAAGGGGCTGGACGAGACGAGGGCCGTCCTGCTCGGCGGACTGGTTTCGACCGTCTCGAACCGCGTGAACGTCAACACCGCCGAGCCGCTCGTCCTGCTCTCGATCCTGCCCGGCCTCACCCCGGCCGATGCCGACCGGATCGCGGCGCGGCGCAGGTTCGCGCCGTTCGAGAAGCTAGAGGACCTGAACGACGTGGTCCCTCTGGACGAGCGCCGCCGGGAGGAGCTTCTCGCGGCGGCGTCGGTCGCGTCGTCGCTCTACCGTATCGAGGCGGCGGGAAAGTCGGGCGCGGTCGAGGTGCGCCTGACCGCAATTGTCGCAAGACAACAGGGCGATTTTACCGTTAAATACCGCGAGGTGTTCTGACGTGACCTTGCGACCGATCTCACACGCCTTCCGCCGCGGCGCGCGCCCGTGAGCCGCGTCGTCGTCCTGCGCTGGCCCTCGCGCACGGCCGCGCTCGTCGAGAAGCGCCTCGGCGGCGCCCGCCTCCTCTCCTCGCTCGGCCCGGGCATCACGGACCTGCCCGCCGATTGGACCGCGTCCCGGCCCGAGGTGCGCCTCCTCATCGACGGAGCTCTCTTCCGCCCGACGCGGGTGGAGGGACTGGGGGCGACCGAGGCGGGCGAGGCTGCGAAGTACTCGGTCGAACCGACCCTGCCCCTTCCGCTCTCACAGCTCGCCGTATCCTGCGCGGAGGTCTCCCGCCGGGGTTCCTCGAGGCAGATCCTCGTCACCGCCGTGCCTTCGTCGCGCCTCGACGAGGCCCTGGCCTGGTCCTCGTCGGTGTCGCCGATCATACCGGCCTGGGTCGGGACCGCCCCGGAAGCGCTCAACCGGCTGGCGGCGCAATCCTCGTCCGAGCGCCCGGTTCGCGGGTCGACCTGGTCCGCGCGCGTCGCGGAGAGCCGTTGGATCTCGATTCAGTCCGACGCGCCCGGCGAAGAGGCGAAGGCGGGCGGCGGAACAACACCGGACGGCGTGCAGGTCGCCCTCGAGGACGAGATCCTGGCGGCGGCCCGTGCGCGCGGCGGCGGATATCCCCGGGGGACGACGGAGACCGGGCCGCGCCGGAGGGCTCCCGCCGCTCCGATCGTCCTCGCGCTTCTCGCCTTCGTCCTCCTCGCGGCCTCCTTCGGCCTGCGCGCCTTTGCGGCCCAGGCGCGCATCGCGGATGCGGAGGCGAAGATCGGGGAGCGCGCCGCGCGGGCCCTGCCGGGCGGCCGGATCGTGGCGCCGGTCGAGCAGGTCCAGGGCGCGCTCGCCGCGGCGAGCCGTGCCCACGCGGCCTTCCGCGAGCGGATCGCCAAGACGGGATCGGCGCTCGACTGGCTCGAGATCCTCGACGCCGGCGTCGACTCGGGAGGGCTCGTCATCGACGACCTGAGGATCGCGCCCGAGGAGATATCCGTCATCGGCTCGGCCTCCTCTCTCGAGACGGTCGAGGCCCTCGTCTCGCGCCTCCGCCAGCCGTCGATTCCGGCCGTACCCTACATCGTCTCCGACCCGGAGATCCGGCGGAGCCCCGCGGGTCTCGGCGTCGACTTCGTGATCCGGGGACGCCGCGAAAGAAGCGCATCGTGAGCGCGCCCCGGGTGCGCGGGACCGTCGTTCTCGCCCTCGTCGCCGTCGTGGTCGTCGTCCTCGTCTTCTCGGCCCACGACGCGGTCACGGCTCTCGAGTCGAAGGCGGCGGCCCGCGAGAAGGAGGCGGCCCGCATGGAGGCGATGGGCGCCGAGCTCACGTCGCTCGAGGACTCCCTCCGCACGATGCGCGCGGCGCTCGGAGCGGGCGAGCCGGTGCTGGGCTCGATCGAGCGCGCGGCGACGCAGGAAGCTCTGGTCCTCGCATCGTCCCGCAGCGTCGGCGCGCGCGAGGCGGGGGGACGACGCGACGTCCTGACCTCCTTCCGCGTCTCCGCCGCGCCACTCAAGCCCCTGATCCGGCTGCTCGCGGGGCTGGAGTCCTCCCGCACCGGCCTCATCGTCCAGGAACTCGTCGTGCGCCGCTCCGTGGACCGCCGGAACCGGCTCGACGCCGAGGTCGTGGTCGCGCAGATGGTCGAAGCTTCGACGGAGCGCACGGGAAGGGAGTGACGGCATGACGAACGCGACGAACGGGGTCGAGGCGAATCCCGCGGCGGCGGTCACGGAGTCGGCGCCGTCTCCGGTCGCGCGCGCCCTCGTCTTCGTCTTCCTCTCGGTCCTCGGGATGATCATCCTCACGCAGATCGTCGCCATCTACAACCGCGAGCGTCTCTCGGGGCTTCTCTCGTCCTACGCCACCGAGCAGGCCGCGATGCGCAACCTGGCCTTCACGCTCTTCGAGATCGAGAACGCGAACGCGGAGATCCGCGACTGGGTCCTGTCCGACGACCCGGAGGCAGAACTGAACACCCCGCTCTATTCGCTCCACGTCGCCACGGCGCGCGAGACACTGAGCCGGATCACCGAGGCGCCGGCTCGCTACCGGGGGATTCGCGACACGATCAGCGCGGCCCTCGAAGATCTCGACAACCGTTCGCGGATCGTCATGACCGAGATGGCCGAGGGCCGCCGGGACCGTGCGCGCCTGGTCGCCCGCGACCGGCGATCCCTGTCCCTGTCGTTCACGATGCTGGGCGAGGTGCTCCGCGAATCCCGCCAGGACTTCGACCTTCTCCAATCGCGCCTCTTCCGCGAGACGCAGACGCTGGAGATCTCCCTGACCGTCATCAACACCGCCATGATCCTGGCGGCGATCGCGCTGGTGTTTCTCTGGAAGCGGCTGGTGGCGCTGCACTGATGAGCAAGTACGCTCTATTCGGGATCGCCGGCGCTTTCTACTCCGTGCTGGTCCTCTACGTCGCCGCGGAGCTGTATTACAACCACACCTACTGGCGCCTGGTCCTGCGCAAGAGGCGGCGGCACCGCTGGGAGTTCCTTCTCTGGCTGCTCCGGTCGCTCATCATCGCGATCGGCGTCTGCGTGATCCTCATCGCCGTCCTGAATATCTGACGCCCGCTCGGCGCGACCGGATCTCGAAATAGGCTTCGAGCAGCCGGGTCCGCTCGCGCCAGGCCGTCTCCGCAAGCACGAGGAACTGAAGGCCGCAGATGACGGACTCGAGGATGAAGACCTCGCGCTGGTCCGCGGCAAACACCAGGCCGGGCGTCAGGAGAATCGTCGCGGCCAGGATCCATCTCCGGTATGCGGCGTTCTCCGCACCCTCGCGTCGGCGCAGGAAATCGACGGCGTCGAGAACGGCGGCCACGATGGCGATGTCGGCGAGAGACCAGAGAATCGCGTTGATCTGCGTCGCGCGAAGAGCGGCCGCCGGGTCGTAGGTTTCCGCCACCCAGAGGAGGATCGACGTCACGCGAGGAGCCTCCGGACATCCTTTCCCAGCCGCCACAGCGCGATCGCGCAGGCGGTCTCCAGAAGGAACCAGAAGACGCCGCAGAGGCGGACATATGCGGAGTGCAGAAGCGTGATACGCCCGATATCGAGCGAGGAGGCGATCGACCAGAGCGGGACGTGGACGACGAGATACAGAAGCATCAGTCCCGCCGTGGCGACCGGGCCGGCCCCGCGCAGGAGCACCTTCGCCTCCCCGCGAACGCAGGCGGCGATACGGAGGAGCTGGATCAGCATGCCGGCCTCCAGCCCGACCCAGAGGGTGCAGAGGGCCGTCCAGGCGGAGCGGCGCGCCAGGACGCGCCCGCCCTCGAGTTCCGACCCGAGCAATCCGGGCGTCTTCAGCACGAGGCCGGCGATAACGAGGGCCGCGCCAAAAAGCGCCGCGACGGCGACGGGACGCGTCGAGCTCTCCCAGAGGGGACAGCGCTCGCCGGCCCGCGCGCACCGCGCCCCCCATTCCAGGAGCCCGAGGAGAAGAACCTCGGCCGCGAGCCACCAGGCCGCCATCACGCTCTGGAAGACGGCATAATAGGTCATGAGCGGAGGTTCAGCAGAAGAGAGGGTCGGCGCCGTAACGATTCCAGCGCCCGATGAAACCGGCCGGCGAGGACTCCTCGGCGAGCAGACGACGCGCGAGATCCGCCGGCGTCTCCTTCCGCTCGATCCTCTCCCTCAGTCGATGGAAACTCCTCTCGCAGATGCATCCCGCCTGCGCCGCGTCGAGAAGGTCCCTCGCCCAGTCGGCCATCGGGCGGCCGCAGGCCGAGCCCTGCAGTCCGTCGCGGATCGCCGAGGTTCGCAGCTCGGCGAACTCGTCCGGCGTGAGCGGGCCGAGCAGGTCGAAGACGGCCTCGACGTCGCCGTAGAGGAGCGAACTCCAGAAGCAGGGCACGGTCCCGACGAGCCACGGCTGCGGAGCGTCGAGCGACCGCACCTCGATGAATCTCTTCAACCTCACCTCGGGAAAGGCCTGCGTCATCGCCAGCTCGACGTCGTAGTAGGTGACCGGGCCCCGCTCCATGAGGGCGCGCAGCGTCTTGCCTTCCGACGCCCGGTAAACGCCGTCCTTCTCGAGAAAGATCAGGGGCATATCGACGAGCCAGTCCACGTATTCCTCGAGGGCGGCGCCCGCGCGGAGCATGAAGGGAGGGATGTTGCAGCGCGCGTCGTCCGTGCGAGTCCAGATGTGGGCCCGCCAGTCGAGGACCGGAAGCGCGCGCCCGCGGCCGATGCCGGAGGAGGCGAAGAGCGCCTGCGCGATCGGGGTGGCCAGGGCCGCGGCGCGCAGCTTGCGCATCGCGTCGCGGCCGTCCGTGTAATCGAGCGCGACCTGGCAGCCCGCCGTCATCTTCATCATCTCGTGGGCCAGGCTCCCGCGTGACGCGAGGTAGGGCGCCATCATCCGGTAACGCTCTTTCGGCACCCAACCGATCTCCGCGGGATCCGCGAAGGGGTGGTAGCCGATGCCGAGGAAGGCGAAGCCCAATTCCGCGGCGGCGGCGTCGAGCAGCCCGTTGACCGCGCGCTCTCTCTCCATCAGCTCGGCGATGGTGGAGAAGGGCGCCGAGGAGTATTCGGTCTGTCCACCCGGCTCGAGCGTGATCGCCTCGAGACCCTTCTTCAGGTAGACGATCCGGCCGTTCTCGAGGCCCTTCTCCCAGCCGTCCCGCTCCGCGACGATCTCGAGCACGCGCTCGACCCCACCGTCGAAGGGCATGGCGCGCCCGGTCGCGGCATCGACCCCGAGGCGCTCGTACTCGACACCGAAGAGAAGCCCGTCCGGCGGCTTGGCATGCCGCTCGATGTGCTCGACGATCTGGCCGGGCGACGTGACGGGCTCCAGCAGTTCATCGCCCCCCGAGATGACCGTCGTCATGACGACGAAATCAGGCCGGGGGTCCGAGGCGCCCGGGATCGACGGTACCCGAGAAAACCTCCACCGCGGGGCCGGTCATGAGGACCTCACCCGTCGCGGTCCACTCGATGCGCAGGACTCCGCCCCGCAAATCGACGGTCGAAGAACGCCCGGAGAGGCCGTTGAGATGGGCCGCGACGGTCACCGCGCAGGCCCCGGTTCCGCAGGCCAGGGTCTCCCCGGACCCCCGCTCCCAGGTCCTCTGCCGCAGGCGTCCCTCGCCCGCGACCTCGACGAACTCGACGTTCGCCCGGTCCGGAAAGACCTCATGGTTCTCGATCGGGGCTCCAAGCGCCGCGAGATCCAGCGAGTCGATCCCCTCCGTGAAGATGACGCAGTGAGGGTTGCCCATCGAGACGCAGGTAACGTTCCAGGAGCGGTCCCCGGCCTCGAGGCGGGCTCCCACGACGGCCCCGTCGCGGGTCGCGGCCAAAGTCGTCGGAACCTGGGCGGGCGCGAGGCGGGGCGGTCCCATGTTGACGCGCACCTGCTCGGCCCGACCTCCGACGACCTCGACCATCTCGACGGAGACGATGCCGGACTTCGTCTCGATCGTGGCGGTCCTCGGGATGCGTCCCCGGTCGAAGAGAAACTTGGCGACGCAGCGAACACCATTGCCGCACATCGAACCCTCGGAACCGTCGGCGTTGAACATGATCATCCGGCCGCCGGCCCGGTCGGAGGGGGCGATGAGGATCACTCCGTCGCCGCCGACGCCGAAGTGCCGGTCGGAGAGAATGCGCGCAAGCCGGCCGGGCTCCTCGACCCGCTCCTCGGCCAGGTCGATGTAGACGTAATCGTTCCCGGCACCCTGCATCTTGTGAAATCTCATGGGTACATCGTATCACGACGGGACGCGCGGAAAAAGCGGCGGAAAAGGCGGCAAGGCCGCCGCCGGACGGGCTATAATCGGCTCATGAGCGAATCGATCGCGCCGGACCCGTCCGGCTACCTGGTGATCCTCGAGACATTCCCCAACCACGAGGATGCGGCGATGGCCCAGGGCTTTCTCGAGGAGAACGGCATCGAGAGTCACATCCTCGAGACGGCCGATCCCTTCCCGGCCATCGGGGGCGTCCACGTGCTCGTCTTTCGCAAGGATTTCGACGAGGCGCGGCGGATCTGGGACGAGTCGGAGACGGCGGCGCCGGCCGAATAGCGCCGCGCGGAGGGTCTTCACCCGGTCCGCGATCCGGGCGCGAGCCCGACCGCCTCTCGGCCCCCGAGAACCATCCCGGTCTCCTCGCGCCCCATCCACCTCCCCAGTTCGCGCGCGCGGCGCGTGCGCAACTCCCCGATCGTCGGAATGGCCGTGCGAGCGCCGAAGGCGCGGCACTTCAAGGCGGCGACGAAGGCCGCGAACCGCAGGCGCGGTTCGAGCGGCAGTCCCCTGAGCGCGGCGACGATGTAGGCGCCGTGGAAGACGTCCCCGCAGCCCGTCGTGTCGACGGTACGAACGGGATAGGCCGGAACCCTGACGGTCGCGCCCTCTTCCCTCCCCGTGCACCCCTCGCTTCCCAGCGTCAGGACGACGGCGCGGCCGCCGTAGGCCGCGAGAGATTCCATGCGCTCGCGGTGCGTGCGGCAGCGCCGGCCGCGCAGGTGGTCCGCGCAGGCGGCGGGCACCACGACGTGGTCTATATGCTCGAGCAGGGACTTGATGAGCCGCGGATCGCCCTTCTCCGTATCGATGGACGTCGGAATCCCCCGCCCGCGGCAGTAACGGGCCGCCGCGATCTCGGCGCCGACATTGTGACCGTCGCAGTGGAAGAATCGGGCCCGACCCAGCAGCGCGCGGTCGATCTCGTTCCGGCGCACCCGGATCTCCGCGCCGCGCCGCCAGAGGATCGTGCGGCTGCCGTTCCCGCGATTGACGAGGATGACCGCGCACTGGCTCTCGGCGCCTGGCCGGACGCGCAGGCCCTCGACGTTCACGCGCTCCCTGACCAGTTCCGCCCGGGCGAACCGCCCGTTCTCGTCGTCCCCGACAGCGCCGATGTAGGCGGCCCTCATCCCGAGCCGCACCGCCGTGACGGCCGCGGTGGCCGCCTGCCCGCCGGGCAGTCGCCTCCACCCCAATAGCGCCCCCTTGGAGTCCTCGGCCGGGTAGCCGTCGACCTCGCAGAGGAGATCGACCGCGTTCAGTCCCAGGGTCACGAGGTCGAGCGCGGAATCCCGCCCGCGCCGGGCCTCAGCCACGCGCGTCCTTGTCGACGACCCTGTCCGGATGGATGAGGAAGAGCGGACGACGAACGACCTCGTCGATCAAACGTTCGACGAGGATCGCCGTGGTGCCGAAAAGGGAGAGCACGGACCCGAGGAGAGCGGTGTTGATCAGGGAGTAATGGAAGCGGAGTTCGTTGTGCAGGTCGGGCCGCGTGAACGAAACGATGGCGAAGGCGACGAGCAAAACGCCGCCCACGATGGCGGCAATGTGCACGGGCCAGAGCGTGTAATGCGTCGCCAGAACGAGGTTCAAGCGGATGAGGCGGGCCAGGCTGTAGCGAGAAGGCCCGTCGGCGTGAGGCACCTCGATCTGCTCCAGCCTGCCCCCCGTCCACGCCACCAGTTCCGGCGTGAACCGCCTGCGATCGGAGCAGTCGAGCATCGCCTCGACGACCCAGCGGCGGTAGGCCACGTGGTTGCACCCGAAGTCCCGGCGCCGGGCACCCGTGATGCGTCGGAAGAATCGATTGAGAAGGAAGGAGGGAACCTGGCGGGACAGGAAGGCGTCCGCCCGGTTCTTCCGATAACCCGCGACCACGTCCGCGCCCCCGCGCGCGGCCTCGACGAAGGCCGGGATGACCGAGGGGGGAATCTGCAGGTCGTCGTCGAGCGACATGATCACGGTGCCGCGCGCCTTCGTGAACCCGGCCGTCATCGCGGCATGCTGCCCGAAGTTCCGTGTCAGCCCGAAGGCGCGGAAGCGGGCAGACTCGCGAGCCCAGCCGGCGATGATCTCCCACGAACCGTCGCTCGACCCGTCGTCGACGAGAACGACCTCCCACGCCTCATCGAGCCGTTCCAGGGCCTCGTTCATCGCGGCGCGCCACGCCTCGAGGTGTCCCGACGCGTTGTAGACGGGGACGACGAAGGAGACTCCGGGAGAGATCGAAGGCGCCGCGCTCACGGGCGGATCCTACCAGACGCGGGGCGATGAAGCACGATGTCCGATGAACGCGGTCGCCCTCCCAGCCTCTGCCAGACCCGCTGCACGGAGAGCGTCGAGCCCGACGTCCTCACCCGGATCTCGCGAAAGCCGGCCGCGAAGAGCTGTTCGAGGGACTGGGCGGCGAGGGCGGTGTAGGCCCCGCGCGAGCGCATGCCGGGAAAGACGGCGTTCAATTCGATCCGGGCCACGGCGTCATCGCCCGAGACGCGGCTTGCGATCAGGCATCCGGCCGCGGTCCGGCCCGGCTCGCGTACCGTCCAGCCGAAGACCTCGGACCGGTTCACGGACGCAAGTCGCTCGAGAGCCCAGGCATCGTAGAGTTCCCGCGCGTGCGGCGCGAGCGCCCGGTCTGTCGTGAAGCGAGTCCGGATCAGGCGCCCGTCGGAAAGAGACCGTGCCAGGGCACGCGCGAGACCGGATCGCTCCCCCGGCTTCACCGGCCGCACGGTCCACGGCCCCGGCAGCGACTCGGGCGACGCGGTGAAGGCGTAATCGATCGAGAGGTCGGCCCAGAGCCAGCCGGCCTCCTGGAAACGCCATGCCAGGGGACCCGCGTCGCCGGGAAGGCGCAGGCTCGCGCACGATCCCGGGGGGATGCGCTCCTCGACGCGAAGGAGAATCCTCTCCGCTCCGTCCGTGCACTCGGGCACCGGAACGATGTCGAAGTGGATCCTCTTCAGGCCGAAGACCCTCGTTTCCAGCGACGGCACGGTCTCGACGATGAGAGCCCGAACGCGGTTCGCCCCCACGCACTCGATCCGCGCGCCCTTCCGGGCTCTCCCCAAAGCCTCGATCTCGATCCAACGTTCCCGTTCCGCCGGCGTCGCCGACGATGGCGCCGGGAACCTATCCGCCCGCCGAAGCGGCGACCTTCTCTTCGCCTTCTTCACAGCCCTCTCCCTCCGTCGATCCGGATCTCGGCCCCGGTCATGAACTCGTTCGTCAGCGCGTCGCGGATCGCGGGGAGAAGGGACTCCGGGGTGCCCAGGCGTTTCAGGGGCTGGAGCGCCGTCAACCTCGCGACGTCCTCCTCCGTGGCCGCGTCGGGCGGCAGGACCGGGCCGGGCGAGACGATGTTCACGCGGATCGACGGGGCGAGTTCCAGGGCGAGATTCTCGACGAGCGGCCGGAGTGCCGCCTTGGAAACGGCGTAAGGAAGGTAATGCCTCCAGGGGCGCTTCGTGCTCCCGTCGCCGATGACGACGACGGCGCCCGCCGCGATCACGCGCCGGGCCCTGAGAATCATGAGCGCGACGGAACGGGTGTTGACGCCGAGAAACTCGTCCCAATCCGCGGCCGTGATCTCGTCGAGAGGGGTCCGGCGGAAGACGGAGGCCGAGAGCACCATCCCGTCGAGCCCTCCCATCGCGGTTGCCGCGCGGTCGACGATCGCCTCGCAATCCGAGGCCCGGGCCAGGTCCCCGTCCGCTCGCGCATGGCGGAAGACTCGCGCGCCATGGGCCTCGAGGTCGTCGGCGACGGCCTTCCCGACGCGGCGCGCGGCGCCGGTGACGAGGATTCTCGCGCCGGCAAGCTTCACGGGGCCGACTCCGACCATTTCCCGTCACCCCGGATCAGCTCCTCGAGCCGGTCATACGCCTCCGCGATCGGGATGTTCCTCGTCACGCACGACTGGCCGCGGTAGAGGCTGATCTTCCCGGGCGCTCCTCCGACGAAGCCATAGTCCGCGTCCGCCATTTCGCCGGGGCCGTTCACGATGCAGCCCATGACCGCGATCTTGACCCCCTTCAATCGCGCGAAGCGTCTCTTCACCTCGCGCGTCACCTCCGGCAGGTCGAAGAGCGTGCGGCCGCAGGAGGGGCAGGCGATGATCTCGACGCGCGAGATGCGGGTCAACGAGTTCTGGAGAATGCCGAGGGCGAGGGAATGCCTCGAGGGAGCATCGGCGGCGCCGGGAGCCGGAAGGATCTCGACGGCGTCACCATAACCCTCGATGAGCGGAGCCCCCAGCGCGACGGCGGCCGAGAGCGGGAGGGAGGCCTTGCCGGAGTGGCGATAGGAGAGGACGAGCGGGGCGTCGGCCAGGCGCGGCGCGAGAGCGCGCAGGAGAGCGAGCGACTCGGCGGGGCGGGTGATGACGAGACGCCAGCAGGGCGCGCGCTCCGGCAGGCCCGTGAGCAGATCCGCCCCCGTGCTCCCCTCGGCGGGGTCGATCGTGACGAGACCGGGCAGGTCCTCCGCCCGCACCTCCACCGGGATCTCGAATCCGTCGACCGTATCGGATCCGAAGAGGCGCACCGGGTTCGCGCCTCCGAGGATCCCGACGGGCTTCGTCGCACGACGCCCCTCCATGAGCGGCGCCTCCAGGCCGGCCGTGAACCCGGTGAAGGGAAAGAGCGCGGCAAGTTCCCGCGCCACGGGGATCTCGGCCTCCGGCGGCTCGGCGAGCGAAACCCGGATGGTATCCCCGATCCCGTCGCAGAGCAGGGCCCCGATCCCCGCGGCGGAGCGCAAGCGGCCGTCCTCCCCTTCCCCGGCCTCGGTCACGCCGAGGTGAAGGGGACAGTCGAAGCCCTCGCGGTTCATCGCCGCGACGAGGCGGCGCACGGCCTGGACCATGACGCGTGGATTCGACGACTTCATCGAGACGACCATGTCGTGATAATCGAGCGCGCGGCCGAGTCTCAGGTATTCCATCGCCGACTCCACCATGCCCTCCGGCGTGTCGCCGTAGCGCGAGAGAATCCGGTCGGAGAGGGATCCATGGTTCGTGCCGATGCGGAGCGCGGCGCCGCGCGAACGCAGGCGATCGACGAGCGGGGCGAAGGTCCCGCGCACGCGCTCCAGTTCCGCCTCATAGGAGGCTCCGGTGAAGTCGAGGAGCCGCCCGGCCTTCGCATCGGCGAAATTGCCCGGGTTGATCCGAACCTTCTCGACGTGCTTCGCCGCCTCGAGGGCCGCCGCGGGCACGAAGTGAATGTCGGCGGAGAGGGGCGTCGGGATGCCGCGCGCGCGCAGCTCGCGGCGGATCGCCGCGAGGTTCGCGGCGTCGGGAACCTTGGGCGTCGAGATCCTCGTCAGCTCGCACCCGGCCTCGTGCAGACGGACGCACTCGTCGACCGTGCCCGCGACATCGGAGGGCGCGGCCGTCGTCATCGACTGGATGACGATCGGGCGGCCGCCGCCGATCGCGCGGTCGGCGACACCCGCGACGCCCGCGGAGAGGCGCACCTCGCGCGTGGCGCGACGTCTCACTTCTTCTGCCCGGACTGCACCACCTCGTCCACGGTCTGGAATCCGAGCATCCGGCCCAGGTCGTTGTAGGTGATGAAGAGGATGAGGACGAGGAGCCCGGCGAGACCGGCCTGCATGACGCGTTCCTGAATCTTCTGCGGCATCGGCCGGCGCGCCAGAGCCTCGTAGAGGAGGAAGATGAAGAGCCAGCCGCCGTCGAGGAGCGGGAAGGGGATGAGGTTGACGACGCCGAGGTTGACGGAGATGAGGGCGAGGAAGTAGACGAGCTGCTTGAAACCGCCCTCGCGGAAGGAGGAACCGGATCCCTGGGCGATGCCCAGGGGTCCCGCGAGCAACTTGGCGGAGATCTCGCGACGGATGAGCTTGTCGAGGGTGGCGATGATGAGCTTGCCCATCTTCACCGTCATGAAGACCGCGGAGATCGAGGCGTGAAGAAGGCCGCGCGGTTCGGGCTTCATGACCGGCGAGACGCCGATCGCCAGGAAGCTCTCGATCGAGCCGTCGCCGCGCTGCGAGTGCCCGATCTGGGGCAGCACCGCGAGGGTTTGCGTCTCCCCTCCGCGCATGAACTCCACCGTCACCCCGGGAATCGTGTCCCTGACGATCGCGGTCTCGGGCCAGAAGTGGCCTAAGACGTCTGTGCTCCACGCGGGCGCCACGCCCTTCCACCAGCGGTCCCTGAGGACGAGCCGCGTGTCCGGCAGGGGCAGGGTGCGGATCGTCCGGGCCACGTCGAACCACTGCACGATCGGGGTGTCGGCGATGGAGAGGATGCGATCGCCGGGCATGAGTCCGGCCTTGCGCGCCGCCCCGTCCTCCTTCATCTCCCCGATCACGGGATCCCACCAGGCCGCCATCTCCAGGGTACCGCCTCCGACCAGCGCGACGTCGATATCCAGCTGGAGGCGGGAGAGGGCGTCGAGTTCCGCCGGGAACTCGAGGCGGCCGGGAACGACCGTCGTCTCGAAGCGCGCCGTGTCGCGAAGGACGGAGAGCCTCAGCGGTTTCCCCTCCGAGGCGCGCTCGATCCGTTCGATCTCGAACCATGAGGAGACGGGCGCGCCCTCGACGGCCTCGATCACGTCCCCGACACGGAGGCCCGCGGAGAGGACGGGCGAGTTCTCGGCGATGATCCCGATGCGGTTGACGAAACCGGGCGACTCGAGCCCGTGGAGGTAGAGTCCGACGGCGAGCGCGAACCCGAGGAGGATGTTGGCGAGGGGACCGGCGACGATGATGGCGGCCCTCTGCCAGACGGGCTTGGAGGCGAACTCGTCGGAGGCTCCCGTGCGCGCCTCCGACGGGTCCTCGCCGCTCATCTTGACGTAACCGCCCATCGGGATCCAGGCAAGCCGGTACTCGGTTTCGCCGTAGACCCGGGACCAGATCGTCTTGCCGAACCCGAGCGAGAAGGTGTAGACGCGGACGCCGTAGCGCTTGGCGAAGAGGAAATGGCCCAATTCGTGGATGAAGATGGCGACGCCGATGACGAAGAGGAAGGCGAAGAGAGAGGAGCCGAAGCGATAGATGAATTCCCAGATCAAGATTCTCGTCCTTTACTCGTTGACTCGTTCGCCCTCAGCCGCGTCCCGCTTCCGCGCGGGCGCCGTCCAGCAAGCCGGCCGCGAAGAGGCGCGCCCAGCGGTCGGCCCCGTACACGTCCTCCTCGCTCCGGGCGGGGCGCGGCGCGTATGCCTCGAGCGTGTCGCGAATTATAGCAGGAATCGCGCCGAACCGGATTCTCTTTTCGAGGAAGGCGTGGACCGCGATCTCGTTGGCCGCGTTCAGGACGCAGGGCGATGTGCCGCCGCGCTCGAGGGCGCGGCGCGCGAGGTCCAGGCAGGGAAACGCCTTACGGTCCGGGGCCTCGAAGGTGAGCGGGGGAAGGGCGAGAAGATCGAGGGGCGAGGCGAAAGCGCCGTCCGGGATGAGGGAGCGCTGGATGGGGATCCTCATGTCGGCCGGCGCCAATTCGGCGACGAGCGTCCCATCCTCGTGCTCGGCCATCGCGTGGATGATCGACTGGGGATGCGTCACCACCGCGATCTTCGACTCCGGGATGTCGAAGAGCCAGCGCGCCTCGATGATCTCGAGCCCCTTGTTCATCAGAGTCGCGCTGTCGATCGTGATCTTCGGGCCCATCTTCCAGGTCGGGTGATTGAGCGCCTCCTCGACGGTCACGTCGTCGAAGGAGCCGACGGGGCGGCCCCGGAAAGGCCCGCCCGAGGCGGTGAGGAAGACGCGTCGAATCTCGTCGGAGCGGCGGCCGCGGAGACAGGCGCGCAGCGAGGAGTGCTCGGAGTCGATCGGCACGACGGAGAGGCCGGCCTCGGCGGCGCGGCGCATGACGAGTTCGCCCGCCATGACGAGAGACTCCTTGTTGGCGAGCGCGATGTCCCGGCCGGCCTCGAGGGCCCCGAGGGTCACCTCGAGCCCCGCCGCCCCGACGACCGCGTTGACGCAGACGTCGTAATCGCCGCGCCGGGCGAGCTCGCGCAGGGCGCCCGGCCCCGACGGGACATGCTCGCTCCTCGCCGCGATCGCGAGGTCCTTCGCGTCGATCCCGAGCGCGCGGGCCCGGGCGAGAAGCTCGCGTTCGGAGCGGCCGGCGGCGAGGGCGACGATTTTCAGGCGGTCCGGATTCCGCGAAACCACGTCGATGGTGTTCGTGCCGATCGATCCCGTGCAGCCGAAAAGGGCGACGCGGATCGGCGCGCCGCGGCGCGCGCGCCGGCCGCGAAAGGCCGGCCCCTCCGAGAACCGGCCGGGCTGGGAGTGCAGGGTCTTCAAGAGTTTCCTGTAAGGCATGGAGGGACATTATCAAATCCGCGACGGCGTGTCGAAGAGGGGGTTGGAACGAAAGGACGATCACCCGCCCCCGGGAGGGGCATCGAACGGGGCAAAAAAAGGCCGCGATCCGACGGGGATCGCGGCCAGGCTCACGACGCGCAGGACGCACGGGAGGGCGGCAGGCGCGATTCATGAAGACGACGACATGATCGTGATCGGGCCGGAGCGAGGCATGCGGCGGGTTTCGACCCGGAGGAGCAGCGAAGCGGAGAAGCGGCGTCCGGTTCTCTGCCGGTTCTCAACCGCCGCCTTCCGCCCGCGTCATCCCCATCCCCGAGCCGGGCGTTATCCGCGGTCGCGGCCTCCCTTTCCGCGTTCCGCGTCACCCGGGCCCCATCCTGACCCGTTCCCGACCGACTCCTTGTCGCGACGCCGGTCCCGGCTCCGGAACCCGGAATCGCGGGCGGCGGCTAGGCCGCCGCCCGGTTCCGCACGGCCGACCAGATGGTGGCTTCCAGTTCGGCGCGCTTGTCGGCATTCGTGGCGAGCCACTCTTTCGCCTTGTCGCGACCCTGCCCCAGTCCTTCCTCGTTCCAGCGAATCCAGGTCCCGCGGGCCTCCAGGACCTTGTGCTCCAGGCCGAGATCGATGATGGAGCCCTCGTTGGAGAATCCCTGCCCGTAGATGACGTCGAGGAGCGCCTCCTTGAAGGGCGGGGCGACCTTGTTCTTGACGACCTTGACCTTCACCTTGC